>JBEBHD010000191.1:0-10755 GCA_040080915.1 Saprospiraceae bacterium | reverse complement strand
GAGATATTCCAAATGTTAAACCGCTTGAAATGGTATTTAATCTTTCAAATGTTCCGTCTGATGCTCGTAATTTTCTCGACATATCGCCGTGAACAAAAAATCCTATCGTAAGTGCATTTCGGTTTGTGAAATTAGCGCTGACACCGCCTGTTAGTGTCAAACCAAACCCAGTTAGTTGATATGCGTGAGGCAAAAATGGGGTCAAATTCGAATACTGAACGTATGACTTAGAGGGTTGAGCGTTAGATCGAAATTCAGGGTCTGAAAACATACCTCCGACAAATAATCCAGATTCAAAGTTCACCCATTTCATAGGCTTGAAAACAATCTCACTTCCGAATCCGATTTGGGTGTAACCGTTTCCTAAATAAAGCCCGCTATTGAGCTGATTAGGTTTTAAATGCAAATCGAAAATACTTGCCCTTACACTTAGTTTCCCAGTCAAAGCAAACTCTTTTGACATTTTGATCATTGAAGCAGGCTCATCAAATTTATAGGGTATGTTTTTATAGGTCTTACCAAACAAAGTAATGTTGCCGCCCACGCCAGTTGTATGGTGATTTACCGGTTGGTTATAATATAATGTTTTCGTTTGTCCTATTTTCCCCATTCCAATTACGTTAAAATTAAAAACAATGCCTTTTCCTGTTTTGGGATCTCCAAATTTTTCATTTTTCTGCTCTTCATTTAGGGTAGAAGGTTCTTCCAATGGGACTCCTTCTCCGTTAATATCATTTAAAGCAATGGGGTTGTTGCCAGAAAATGCAAAAGTGCTTTGCCACGGGTAATCCTTTTCTCTAATGTCGGGAGATATAAACCTCCCCAACATAGTAAAATAAACCCTTGCCCCATAATCCTGAAAATTCCCCTTCCCCTCCACCTCATCCACATTCTCCTTCCCATTAAACCCAAACCGCCCTGCCCCGGACGTAGTCGTCCGCCCCACCATCATCATCCCAAAGGCATAATAATCCTGCGCTCCCACCACATCGGCTGCAAAACCGGTGACCGTACTGCCTGCAACCACCGGCATCTTCCGGTCACTCACCACCGCCATCACGTTCCCCAAATGGTTGCTCTCCTCGTAGCGGCGTTTGCCGGCGATGCGGTACACGTGGTCAATCCGGTTCCCGATCGGTGGCAGGCAAGGCCCGGCGACGCATTTTTCGGCCCGGCCGTAGAGCCAGGCGGATTCCAGGACGACATTGCCGTTAGCCGAGCGGCGGTAGGTGGCCAGCACGTTGCCGGAGGCATCGAGGGCGTGGTAGGTGCTGACTCCGCCCACTGTTTTCAACACGCGGTTGCCCATGGGGTTGTAGCCGAAGTCAATGGTTTGGGCGGGCAATGCATCGGTGATTTTGGAGACCTTGCCTTGCAGGTTCCATTCGATCCGGAGGCCTTCGGCAGCGTCGTTGGTGAGGTTGCCGATGGCATCGTACACATAGTTATTCACAGTCGTTTGATGGTCTATGTCCCCGGCGTAGTTGTTGCTGGGCACCAACGGCTCGGTCACCTGGCGGAGTTGGTTGGTGTTGGGGTAGTAGTTGTATTTCAGGTCGTCCATGAGCAGCACCTTCGGCGTGGCGGTGCTGGAGTTCAGGTCGCCGTTGCGTTTTTGGGTCAGGATGTTGCCATTGGCATCGTAGCTGAAACTGTTGGTCCAGCGTTGGTCGGCAGCCCCGGCGATCCACTGGTTGGTAGCGGGGATGAAATTGGTGTCCGGCACCACACGGAGCAAGCGGTTGAGTTGGTCGTAGCGGTAGCAGGTGGCCAGCGGTTTTTGCCTGACCATGAACGGCTCGATGGCCGTCATCATGTGCCGGATATTGCCGTTGAACAGGCTGGGAGCAAGGGCGGCGGCGTTCAGGTTGCTGCCCATGTAGGCCGGCTCGAATTTAACATTCGTGCCGCCGATGGCTTTGTAATCGCCGTCGTAGTAGCCGAGCGTGTAGCCCACGGCGTCGCGGGCGAAATTGCCGGCGGTGGCCGTCTGCCCGTCGCCGCCCATATCCCGGTTTGAGTTCAGGCTGCCGGAGTTCATACCCTTGATCCAGCCGTGCAGGGTGTAAGCGTAGTCGAGGCCCTGTACGCGGGAATCACCGAGTTCGGTGCGGGCGAGGGGGCCGTGTTTGTAGTATCGGTAGGCCGCGTCTTTGTCCCAAAAGATGCCGTCGGGACTGGTGCGCACCTCGGTGAGGCGGTTGTCGGCATCGTAAGCGTAGCGGTGCAGGAACTGGTCGGCTTTGTTGCGCTGGTAGGCGAGGTTGTTCACCTTGCCGCTCACGAGGTCGTACTCGTACTCGACGGTTTTGGCATCGAGCAGGAAGGACTTTTGCACCATTGTTTTCACGTTGCCGTGTATGTCGTAGCTGTACCAGAGTTGGGAGGTGGTCCCGGCGGCAGGGGCGGTGTTGGGCTGCCAGGTGACGGACACGACGCGTCCGCGCAGGTTTTCCTGTTTGCTGCCGGGGAAGAGCGCGGTGTAGGCGTTGGTGGTGCGGTCGTATTCGGTGCGGGTGATTTCGGTGCGGACTCCGGCATTCACATACGCATCCCAGGTTTTGTAGTCGAGGGCTTTGGTTCTGAGGGAGACGAGGAAAGCAGCGTAGGTGCTCCCCGTCAAAGGCTGCCGGGTTTGTCCGACTTCCACGATCCTGCCCAGGGCGTCGTAGCGGGTGTATGACATGGAATACCCGCTGCCGAGGAGCCGTTGCTTGCCGTTGATGGAAGCCACGAGCCTGCCCAGCCCGTCGTAGAAAAACAGGCCTTCCAATTTGTGGTCGGGTATTTTTTGCCAAACCAACTGGTTGAGGGAGTTGTAGCGGTAGCGGGAAGTGAGGGTATGGGCCGGCACAAGCGAATTGGCGTTGCCGCCCCGGCGGTTGATGGCTACTTGCAGAATCTGTGCCCCAACGAGCGGCACCACCCCGGCGGGCGGCACGGTTTTCACCAGGTTGTTGGCCTGGTCGTAGTAGTAGAGGGTGTAGTGGTGTTGCACCTCCTCGTATTTCACCGTGAACGTTTCGGCGGCCTGCAGGCAGTGCCACATATAGGCATCGCGGACGGCGGCTTTCAGGCTGTCCAGATAGTAGCCATAGAGTTGACCGGCGTTGAAGTGGGCGAGGTTCAGCAGGTTTTGGACGCAAGAATCCTGAACGGGGATGTTGTAATGCTTGATGCTGTCGCAGTTGGTGAAGCAGCTGCTGGTCCAGGGTTCCGGCCAGCCGAAGATGCCCCCGGTGACGGTGAGCGGGTTGCAGTTTTGGCAATTTTTGAGCACATCCTCCTGCGTGTTGATGCCCCATAGTGCTTTCTCAAACTTGGTGGTGAAGAACTTGCAGCAAAAACTGATGCTAAGGCAGGAGCTTGTACCGGACATATCCACCGTGGCTCCGGTGCTCAGTTTTATTTTCAGAAAAAACGATTTGGTGTGGCCGTTGGCAGTCAGGATGGCCGTATTGGGCCGGATGCCGATGCACTGGCTCTGGTTCAGGCTGCCCATCGAAACGCCCGATGGTTTTTGGAGACTGAACGTACACAATGTCGCACCGCTGAGGTTCAAAATCTTGCCGTTGATGGTCGTCCCCGAAAGGGTTCCCTGCCAACTGAGGTCGAATTGTTCGCCCAGCGCGCCCGCCAGATACGGCCCCACGAGGTTGCCCGGTATCGGCAGACTGCCCACCAGCATGCCGTTGCCCATCAGGTAACTGAACACCGTGCCCAGTTCCTTTGCATCCTGTGTGAGCGGGCATTCGGGTTCCTGCACGGGGCAGATGAAGCGGCATTCGATGTTCATCTTTCCCGTCACGGTATGCACAGTGCCGTCCGTCAAGGTGACGACCATGCTGAACAGCGTGGGGGTGTTGGGGTCAATTTTGAAACAGCAGATATTCTTGATGCTGACGTTGGTACCTTTTCTCAAGATAAATGTCATGTCGCAGCCCGTCCCAAAATTGATGATGTATTCGCTGGTCTGCGGGTTGAGGCTGATGGTGACCACTGTGCTCGGAAATCCATGCAGCAGCGTGTTCAGCACATCGGAGGGGTAAGCGGGGTCTCCGGCTTGCACCTGAACGGAGACGTTGGTCGCCGGCGGTTGAAGTTTCGACAGCAGTTGAAACAAAAATTCCGGGACGTGCCGCTCCATATCACAGCACATGTCGTTGGGCCTGGAGTTGTAGATTTGGTGAATCGTGCCCAGCACGTTCTCCGAGGGCTTTGGATTGTAAAAGTCGAGGGTAAAATCCGGCGGCAGGATGTCGTGTACCGAGGGGAAACGTTTCGCCTTGTTGTAGAAATACGGGAAGGTGTAGATGTCGCAATATTGGCTCGTATTGTTTCCGAAGGGGAAGGGCCAAAACGAAGTCGAGAAGTTATTCAGTTGCCACTGGAAGGGGTCTTCGCCGATGCAGCCGTTGTAGCAGCCGTTCGCAATGGCGTACTGCGAGCGGATTTTGTACAGCATTTCCTGTTTGACCGAGGTGTAAAGAGCGCGGTAGGCCGTCCAGGCCAAATCGCTTTTGCCCGTGTTCATGGCGGCGTTGTAACAAGGGGCAGTGGGGTTGTTCGGGCAGTTGGCGATGGCCATGGCCATCTGCTTCATGCTCAGGCTTTGTGTGCCGACCGTGACGAAGGTTGTCATCCTGTTTATCATGGCAGAAGCGCTTGCTCCAGGAACGGCTCCTTGAAAAAACGGGTCTTTGCTCACGATGGCGAACGGGTTGCTGAGGTCAATGAATCCCTTCTGCACTGCCGTGTTAAAGACAAAAGTCCCCGCCATGTCCGTGTCGTAGTCCTCGCTGCTGTATGTTTTGCCGCCCACTGGCGGGATGGTCACACCCTGTTGCAGGTAGTTGACACAAAACTGGTAGTAGCAGTATTCGGGGTGGAATTTGACCAGTTCGGCAGCCCATTCATCGCGCCAATAATAGAGGAAGGTTGCCAAATTGATGGACGCATCGTTGATGGGCACCAAAACACCGTTTGGGTTGAACACCTTGAAAGGGGCGCCGTTTTCGTCCCGGAAAATAAGGCTGCCGTTTTGGTAAAACGCCGGAGCGGAGATGCTGCCGGTCGGCAGCACGTTCGCCGCCGAAAAAACCGACAGCGCATCGTCTTGCGGGTAACTGGAGGGAGTGCCCGGAATGTGGCCGTACTGCCCTCCCGGGCTGACATCGCTGCGCATGGCCGCGTAAGCCGTTTCGCAAAGGCTGAGCGTGGTGTCGCAGACGGCTTCTTGCAGCTCGGCGATTTCGTCACGAAGTTCCTGTCGTTCCGCCGGGGTCAGAGAGGGGTCGTTCAAGATGCTGGTATCAATGTCGCCACAGCCGATGTGGCAGCCGAAGGTGTCAATCTTCGACAGTTCGGTTTTCAAATAATCATCGAAACGCCCGCTGCATTTGTTGGTCGGGTCGTTGAGGAAATGCTCGACGTAGGCATCGGCGGCGGCCTCGTTCACTTTTAGGCGCTTGATGACCGTGTACGAACCGACGGTCAGCGGAATGTTGTTGAAGGCCGGATGGGTCGGCGGGTTTGCCGGCGGCAAATCGGTCGTTGAATTGAACCCGAATGCCGGGCTTGCGCAATTGGTGCTCAGCGCCTCCTGACCGGAAATCTGTTCCATCAGTTTGCCGATGGTCGCCGTATGGTGAAAAATCGTGTCGTTGCAGTTCAGGTTGTCAATCACCGCCAGTTCGAGGTCGTAGATGCAATCGTAGCACACTGCAGCGTCCATACAAGTCAGGTCCTGAAACTGCTGGCCCGTCATCGTGTAGGTAAAATCGTAGCTGCCCGCCGTGCTGACGAGCAGGGTGCGGACGGTCGTCAGGGCGTAATTTGTTTCGTCCTTCACGTTGGCGGCCAGCAAATCCACGTCGAACCTCACCGTCTGGTAACTGGGCAATTTGTCCAGGTTTTTGGGCACCTCTCCGCCCAAAGCGGTAGCGACGGTGTTGCCTTTCGGGTCGAGCCAAGTGATGCTGTGCTGTCCGTTGGCATCGCGCACCATGTGTTTCTTGTAGTGCAATGAGTTGCCCACCTCGTTGCCGAAAAGCCGGTCGAGTTCCTCCTGCACAGGGGTTCCGTAGAAATATTCCGTCTCGTGGCCGCTGCCGAGCAGGTGTGCTTTGCCTACCCCGCTTTGCCGCCTGACGCGCCCGGTGTTGTCGGGCATAAACTCGATTTGGGTGAACGGAAAGTTCTCAGCGTCAGGGATGTAGGCATTGAAGCCCGTTTTGACTGGGTTGAGCGGCGAGTAGTAGTTGGCAGCCCCGGTATTCGGTGGCGCCACTGTGTTGTCGCTGCGCATAGGGCCGGTGGTGGCCTGACAGTTCAAGGGGTCGAGGTCAAAATCCGTCCGGCTGTACGGCGCCCCGCTTTGGTTTTGGTTAAAATTGGGGTAAAACTTCAAGGTCGCGTTGTTTACCGGCACCGGCAGCACCGAGATAGCCGCCCGCCCCTGATGGTCGTAAATCTGTTCGCCCACCAGCGCCATGCGCTCGCTGCTCAGCACCGTCACCGACTGCCGCACGCGGTTGCTGCCGTCCACGAACGACACCACGCTTTTCCGCTTGCCTTCTTCCGCAAAAGTGGTCACCGCCTGCCAGTTCATCTTGTCGCCCTCGAAAACCAAACCGGTGCCCGTAGTGCCGATCTGAAAACGCGGCATATAATTTTGCACAAAACCCCGTGCCGTGTTGCAAACGGTACCTGTCCCTGGCGGGCAAGTCGCCGTAGTTGATCCGCAAGACCAGACTCCCGGAACCGGCGCTTTGAATTGGTCCGCCGCGCTGCGCCCAATGCCCCGCACCCGGAAAAGCAGCCAGCCGCGTTCGTACACTAACGGGATGCGGTACGCATTGGCCTTCACCTGCACCCGTGCGGCATTTTGGTCAAAATCGTAGCGCAAGTTGGCCGGCTGGACAAAACTGGCATAGTTGCCCGTGCCATAGTCGTCCACAAAAATCCATTCGAGGTCGTACTCCTCTGCCCCTACGATGGGATTCCAATTGATTTTCAATTCGTTGGAACTCGCGTCAACCACCAGAGCAGGCGTGAAATCGGTCGGGCAAAGCGGCTTGGCGGGGTCAAAGTTGAAGTACCGCTCCACCGTGATTTCGCTGTGCACAAAAACCGTCTGCGCCACCAAAGCCAATTCTGCGAGGGAAAGCGCGGCATTGTTTGCCGAGGGTTTGGTCGCCGTGACCGCACCGTTCACTTTTACCTCCACCTGACAGCCGTCGCGGAAAGTGAAAGCATCGGCCTGGCGGTATTCGCGCTTCCCAGGCACCTTGGGATCGGGGAAATACTGGATGGAGAGCGTTTCATTGACAATCACCTTTACGGGCACAGGGTTGCCCGTTTTCCAGTAGGCGATTTGCACCGGCACCCGCAGTTCATAATCGAAGGGGATGTAGGTCGTGCTGTTGGGGTCAGACCAGAGTTTGACTAAATTGCTCACCGATTTCAGCGTAAAACCGCTGCCCAGCCCCGTGCTGGTTGAAAACAAGGACATGGCGTGTGAGATGGGCGCCGAGGCCGTATTGAAAAACACCGTTCCTGATTGCGGCGTGGTGGTCAAGGTCGGTTCGATACCTGCCCGGAGAGCGGCAGCGGACACGAGAACGAAAGAGCAAACAAGCGCTATGTGTTTCATAAGCAATGGCTTAAGGCCTATTTTGAAACGTAATCAGAGATTTTGTAGCCACGAAGGGCAGGGACGGGCGCGTAGCGGTTACCAGATTTTTTGATAAGGCGTGCCGGGGAAAAAAGGTCTTTGTCAAATGTCGGGTGCGCGTCCTGACGGCGATAAACCAGTTCAAGCCGGGGCTTTTCGCCCGTGCCGCCTTCTTCGGCGGAAAGCGGTCTGTTGTAGAAAAGCACAACGCGCCGCATCAGGAACGTGGTGGTGTCGAAGTAGATGTCAATCCGCTCCGTCTCGCCCAGCGTCGCGTATAGTTCGTACTTTTTGATGCCTGGCTCCGGGTACGAAAAGCGGATTTTGGCGCAAACCGACAGCACTGCATCGAGGTCTGCGCCAAAAAGCACCTGCCGAAGGCTCCGCCGCGTGCTGTCGAGCATGATTTGTTTTTCCTCGTGGTCCACCAAAATCGTGAAAGCCGGTGTGCAAAGCGTTTCCACCTCCTGCAAGCGGTAGTGGTAACTGCCGTCGTCGAGCGAGAGCGTCGCCCGGAGCGTTTCGCCCGCTTTTTTGCCCTGATGGCTGGGGTAGTACACATAGTCCACCTCGGTTTGCAGGGTAGTCAACCTCGCGTAGGCCTGGTTGATGCCCTCGAAGTCTGAGCGGTCATAAGTCAGTTGTGCGTGGGCGCATAAACTGATGGAAGCCAATACGATGAAACAAAGTCGCTTTTTCATCTTGCGTTACTGTTTTTTTTGCCCAAAGCGGCTTTCCTGAATGGTCATCACCCCGCGTTCGGTCTCTTTTTTCACCCGTTCGAGCATGCCGGCTGCGTCGTACTCGTATTCGGTGAAATAGTTGTTCTCGTCTAACTCGTAGGTGAAGCGCAGGGTGCGCGGGTCGTACACAAAGGTTTTCAGGCTACCGTCGAAGGGCGCAAAGCGCAGGTCGTCGAACCAAGCCGCCGTCCCGTTGCCGCGCAGCACCACCTCAATGTCGGTAGCGGTGGCCGGGATGTTGAACTCGCCGTAGATGCGCTGCCAGCCCTCAATGATTTGTCCGGCGGTCTTGAAGGTGTAGATCTGGCCACCGGTTTTGACTTCCACGGCAGCGTTGCCGTAGTGGAGCGTGCCAAGCGGTTTATTTTCTTTCACCCATGCGCTGAATACGTAGGGCTTGCCTGGGTCAGGCGCGAACTTGCCCACGCAGTCGCAAGCATGGAGGACGTAGGGTATAGGTCTTCTTTCCAGAATCCAGCCCGGCGGAGGGCAAATGGGCGAGACGACCGAATATTTCGTGGAAACCGGTGTGTTGGGCTGCACCGCCTTGCTGAATTTGCCTGTGTGGCTGGTGGTCGAAGTCGTGTCGTTGAGCAAGGGAAAGCCAAAATGCCGCTGGCAACTGGGCATATCGAAGCCGTAGTCCTCGAAGCCCTCGAAAGCGATTTGACGGTAGCGGGCATTGTTGGCCACCGCCGTGACTTGGGTGTTGGAGTATCCCGTCAATTCTGCCGAGAAGTTGCCCAGCGCGTCCTGATTTTCTACCTCGTTGCCCACCGGATTGAAACGCGTCGCCTGTTTTGCCCAGGTCCAACCGGCGGGCCGGGTACGCCAGATGTTGGACGGAGTGGATTCCCAGAACGAAGAGAATTGGTTGAAATAGCCGTCGCTGCGGGTGTTGGTGCCCGTCGAAACCGAGGCTGTCGGCTCCGGGACGCGGTCGGTCAGGTAAGCCCAGGTCCGTTTTGGCCTGAAAACGCCCCGGAGGTTGAGGCGGTAGGGGTTCACCGTGTCGCCCGGTGCCTGCCAGCCGCAGCGGACGATCTGCTGGACTTTATTACACTCGAAAAAGTTGAAACACTCCGCGCCGTCGGCGCAAAAAGTGAAAGTCAAGGCCCGTTGGTTAGAGAACGTGCTGCCTTGCTGGTCGCGAAAGGTCAACACGTCGGCTTTGAAACAGATGTCCTTGCCGTCGCAGGTGCTCAGGTTGGGCGAGGGGCTGTGAAAACTCAGCACCGTAGGCAGTGGGGCCGTGACCATGATGCTGAAGTTTTTGATAACCAGGCACTCGAACCAGCAGATTTTCGCATCGCTGTATTTTTTACCAAAAAAACACTTCAAATCATTGCCGGTCATTTCAGTTGCAAACATGTAATCGGGCGGTAGGATCCAGCCGACGGGGGGTGGGCATTGTACGTTAAGCCATGCTTTCAAGGCAGAAGCCTGCCCGGCGGGAATGTAGTACGCATTGCTTTTCGGCCTCACCACAAACTGCCCGCTCGAAATCTGGCTGTTCAGCAGCGACAGAAAATCGGTGGAGAACCCTCCAGTGCCGCTGGGGGTGCAGATGCATGTGTTGGTCACCGTTTTTTCGCCGCACCACGTCTGCCACTGGTCGTCGTACTCGATGGCGGAGGCTTGCAGGATGCGTTTGCCGGTAAAATCCAAGCGATAGGAAGGCCCTACCCGTATTTGTGGCAAATCCAAAGAAGTAACGGTGCCAATGGAGGACAACTGCTGGTTGCGGTGGCCGGAGCGGATGATTTTGACACCTACATTGCCCGGCACGGACATGGGTTTGCCGTTCAGGTCCACGATGTACACCTCTTTGGCCGCCAGGTCAATGTCCTTCACCCAGCCTTTTTGTGTCTGGTTTAGCATCACCTCGTCGCCCAGAGCGAACAGTCCGGGGACAACGGTTTTAAAAATGCCCAGACTGAGGGGGCCATTCATTTGCGCCCCGATGTTCTGGTAAGCCGCTTGCATGCCCCGGTAGGCCCAGTGCGCCGGGAAGTTGAGGTTGAAAACCGGATCGTCGTGCTCGTTGTACGTTTTGGTGAGGATGACTTCGCCGGTTTCGGAGTCCCAGGCGAGGTTTTCGGTAGCCACCTCCGAGCCGAGGTCGCTGGCGATGGTGGTCTGCAACAGGCCGTAGCGATGCACCACTTTGGTGGTGACGAAGGAGCGGAAGCGGGTCTCTTCGCTCTGCCAACTCGGCAGCGGCACCACCGCCAAGCCCGGAAAAACACCTATCAGAAATCCGTCGAAGTTGAGTTGTACGCCCGGCGAGTTCACCGAACTGGTCGCTTCGCGGCTGTCGGCGGACATGCTCATTTC
>JBEBHD010000374.1:0-2875 GCA_040080915.1 Saprospiraceae bacterium | reverse complement strand
GGGTGAGCGGGTGAGTGGGTGAGCGGGTGAGCGGGTGAGTGGGTGAGCGGGTGAGCGGGTGAGAGGGTGAGCGGGTGAGAGGGTGAGCGGGTGAGCGGGTGAGAGGGTGAGCGGGTGAGAGGGTGAGAGGGTGAGAGGGTGAGAGGGTGAGAGGGTGAGAGGGTGAGAGGGTGAGAGGGTGAGAGAGTGAGAGAGTGAGAGAGTGAGAGAGTGAGAGAGTGAGAGAGTGAGAGGGGGTTAGGTGAAATAAATGTAACAAAGTCCGAGGAGGCTGACAAGGTAATCGGCCAATTGGACCCGGAGCAGGCGCAGGGCTTTGCCCATTTGGGTTTCCACGGTTTTGATGGAGATGCCGAGTTGGTCGGCGATTTCGCGGTACTTCAGGTCTTCGAACCGGCTCAGCTCGAAAACATGCCGGCACTGGGGCGGCAGTTTTTCCAAGGCTTTTTGCAAGCGCCGGGCCAGCTCGCGGGCGGGGTATTCGGGTAGTGTTTGTTCTTTTTCCAATTGCGCAGCGTTGAAATCGAGGTACTTGGAGTGGGTTTTGGCGGCCCGGAGTCGGTTGAGCGCAGCGTTATGCACGGTTTTGTACAGATAACTTTTGAGCGACCACGCGATGTTGAGCCGTTGGCGTTGTTCCCAGAGCCGGACAAACACCTGCTGCACGAGGTCTTCGGCCCCGTCAAGGTCGCCGTCCATCAGGCGTGCGGCGTACCCGCACAGGGGTTCGTACCACTGTCGGAAAATAGCTTCGAAAGCGGCTTCGTCGCCGTGCCGAAGGGCATCCGTTTGGGTTTGTTCGATCTGTTGTTCCAAGGTGTTGCAGTTGTTGGACGCGATGAAGACACCGAAGGGGCTAAGTTACCCTGATGCTGAAGTGTTTTTTTTTGGGAAATTTATACCTCGCACCTTGTGGTGCGAGGTATAAAAGACTTTAAGCCATTCCTAATCCCATTTTCTGGGGTATCCCTGCAAAGCGGCATAGATTTGCATTTTTTTCAA
Organism: Saprospiraceae bacterium; assembly: GCA_040080915.1. GTDB lineage: Bacteria > Bacteroidota > Bacteroidia > Chitinophagales > Saprospiraceae > M3007. The sequence goes on along the minus strand of JBEBHD010000374.1, from coordinate 1,873 downwards.
ACAAACACCGCCTCGCGCATGTACGTTCGTTTCTTCACAGCCGCCCTTGTCGCGGTTTTTTTTCAAACATCTTTTGCCCAGTCGCCCACCGACGGCCTGATGATGCCCAAGGGCAATATCTGCGTGCTTGCCCAGTACGGCAGCGCCCAATGGGACGAATACTGGGAGGGAGCCAACAAACGCTCCAACCTGAATATCGGCACCTTCACCAGCCAAAACACCATGCTGATGGCCAACTACGGCATCACGGATAAACTGAACGTGATGATCGGAGTGCCCTACATCTGGACGGATAGCGACAGCTACTTTCAGGGCGAAAGCGGCTTACAGGATTTTTCCGCTTGGCTGAAATACCAGCCACTGGCCGTGGAGTCCGATTTTGGCACGTTCAAAGTGCAGGTAACGGGCGGTGTGTCGGTGCCGACGCACGACTACGTGCCCGATTTTTTGCCGTTCAGCATCGGTTTGAAAAGCAAAACCGCCTCGCTGCGGGCCGCCCTGAACTACACCACCAAGCTCGGCCTGTACGCCACCGCGCAAGCCGGGCACACATGGCGCAGCAAGATCACGCTGGACCGCGACGGTTACCTGTACAAAGGCAAATGGTACGAAACCGACGAGATGCCCGTGCCCAACATGGTGGATGCCACCGCCCGCCTTGGCTACATCAGCACTAAATTGCAGGTAGAGGCTTGGCTCGACCACTTTTCCGGTACCGACGGCGACGACATCCGCTACAACGACGCGCCGTCTCCGACCAACAAGATGCAGGCCACCACGGCAGGCGTTTTTGCAAAATATTTTATCTGGAAAAACCTCGCCCTGCACGCCAATATGGGGAAGGTGCTTTCGGGTCGGAACGTGGGCCAGAGCACCGTTTTCACCAGCGGCGCCACCTATTTTTTCCAACTCTCCAAAAAATAATGAACATCAAATCAACCCATCATTTCTCACAACAAACTTGAGTTTTCATGAAAAATATCCACTTCGCACTGCGCGCAGCGCTCGCGTTGGGTTTGGTGACCTGCTTGACCCGTTGCGACAAGTCGGTTGACGTGCCCGCCTACGATGCCTACCCCGAAACCAGCCTGGATGCCAATGGTGGCACTTGGAAAACCTACGTCATCTCCGGCGGCTCCACGGCGGTGGCCTTGCCCGCTCCCGAATCTGCAGCATCGGCGGCGTACCAAGCCGAATTGACCAGTCTGAAAACCCAAATAGCCGCCGCCACGCCGGAGCAGCAAGACATCGCCCGCCATTGGGGTGCCAACGGCGTGCTGCGCTGGCACGCCATTGCCCGCGAATTGGCCGCCCAGTACAACGTGCCGCCCAATTACAACCCCGACGGCACCTACCCCGTGCCCGACCCCATGAACCCCACCGCTTACCCGCGGTTTCCGTTTGCCAACCCGCCCTACGCCTCGCGAGCCTTTGCCCTGCTGGCCGTGGCCCAGTACGACGCGCTGGTGGCAGCCTGGCACCACAAATTCCAGCACGGTCGCCTTGCACCGTACAAAAACGATTCGAGTATTCGCCCGCTCGTACCGGAAAACGACCTGCCATCGTACCCCTCCGAGGATGCCGTGGTGGCCGCCGCCTCACGGGAAGTGCTCAAGTATTTGTTTCCCGGCGAAGCAGCCAAGATCACCGCGCTGGCCGAGGAGCACAAAAACAGCCGCCTGTGGGCTGGCGCCAACGTACCGAGCGATCTGGCCGCTGGCGAATCCCTCGGCGTGGCCATCGCCACCGAGGTCATCAACTACGCCAAGGCCGACCGAATGGGCCAAGCCAACAATCAGGCGAGCGTTGCCGACCTCCGGGCAGATGCCACCGCACGGGGCATTACGCAACAATGGACGAGCCGCGACCTGCC
>JBEBHD010000373.1:0-2875 GCA_040080915.1 Saprospiraceae bacterium | reverse complement strand
ACCTTCGGGTGTGGGTAAGGCCAAGGGGCATTTTAGCCAACCACGGGCTTTCACATGATTGGAAGAAAAAAAGAAATCGAAAAAATCGAGCGGCTGCTGACCTCAGGACGTTCCGAGTTTCTGGCGGTCACGGGCCGGCGGCGCGTCGGCAAAACCTTTCTGGTGGACACCTTGCTGAAAGACCGTTACTGCTTCAGCATGACCGGCATCCAGAATGGAAGCATGGTCATGCAGTTAGTCAATTTTGGGGTGAAATTGGCTGAGTACAACGGTACGAACATTCCCCAAAAACCGGAAAACTGGCAAGCGGCTTTTTTGCAGTTGAAAGGATACCTCAAGACCTTGCCTCAAAACCGGAAACACGTCATTTTTCTGGATGAGCTCCCCTGGGTCGAAACGCCGAAGTCGGGTTTTGTGCAGATGCTCGCCCATTTCTGGAACGACTACCTGTCTAAAGAGCCGCATTTCATCTTGGTGATATGCGGCTCGGCAACCTCCTGGATTGTCAAAAAGGTGATCAACGACCCGGGTGGGCTGCACAACCGAATCACTGAAAATATCCATCTTCACCCGTTTACTTTGGGCGAGACCCACGCTTTCCTGGCCGAAAAAGGAATTGCTTTCGGCCTTCAGGATTTGGCGAAAGTGTACATGGCATTGGGCGGGATTCCATTTTACCTGGAAAACCTGCGAAAGGGGGAAAGTTTTTCGGCGGCTATCGAGCGGATTTGTTTCGCTCCGACCGGAATCCTGCACAACGAATACCAGAACCTGTACCAAGCCCTGTTCAACAATGCCGAAATACACCAGCAGATCGTGGCTGCCTTGTCTACTCGGCATCACGGCATGTTGCACGCCGAGATGCTTCAGGCAATCGGGATGGCGCAAGCCACCGGGAGCTACCAAAGGGCCATGGAAGAGCTGATGCTCTCTGGTTTTGTGGTCGAAAACACTCCCTTGGGCAAACAAAAGCGCGGTTCGACGTACCGTCTGGTGGACGAGTACAGCATTTTTTACCACAGGTTTGTTCAGGCGCATAAAAAATACAGCCCCGGAATTTGGCAACAACTGGCAGAAAGCCAAGCCTACAAAATCTGGGCGGGGTATGCCTTTGAAAACCTGTGTCACAAGCATATTGACTCCATCAAACGCGCGTTGGGCATAGCCGCTGTTTATACCGAAATTTCCAGTATGCGCGTACCCACTTCTGAGGGAGCTCCCGGGTTCCAGATAGACCTGTTGATTGACCGCAAAGACAATTGCATCAACCTTTGTGAAATCAAATTCCACAGCGGGCCTTTTACCATTACCCCGGCATATCATCAGGAATTGCTGGCGAAGCGTCAGCGGTTTGTTGACTACACGGGCACTCAAAAGCAGGTTTTCCTGACGTTCATCACCAACCACGGCATCGCGCCGAACGCCGTCTCACAGGATATCGTGGATGCCGAAGTTCGGTTGGAGCAATTGTTGGCGTAAATCTCGCTCTCTCGCCCCAACCACCTCAGCAGGTACTGAATCGGCGTAAGCCCCGTGAGGCGTTTCAGTTGCCACAGCAGGATGGACTCGCTCATGGCAAACTCGTGTGGTCGTGCTAAACCCTTCTCCGGCGTAAATGGCAACCCGCCTTGTATGTCTGCTTTAAAAACTTTTACCTTTGTAAAAAAATCAGACAATGCAACAATTGGTTTTGAATATCGAAGAAAGTCGCTACGCACTGCTGTTACAGTTTTTAAATACGTTGGACTATGTCAAGGTCGTGCACGTCTTCCAATAATCCACCCACACTTACAGCCCGAAAAACGTCTAATTCAAGCAACCAACTGGCTCAATTGCGAGAAGTTTTGGAAAAACAGGCAAGGCCACTTTTTCAAGGTATAACGGACCCTTTAGTTTGGCAAAAACAACAGCGAGATGAGTGGTCGTAAACTTTTGCTCGACTCTAACATCGTTATTTACCTCGCAAAGAAAGAATTGGCTCCCGAAGTTTTTGTCCTTGCGGACGATGCTCTTTACCTTTCAGATGTTTCATTTTTGGAAACATTGGGCTATGCCTTTTCCGATGAAGATAAAAAACAAGCAATTGAAACTTTGCTATCCGTTTTGTTCCGGCTCTCCATCGAGGAAGTAGTCGTTCAAAAGGTCGTAGCGCTTCGTCAAACTCGTCGAATGAAATTGCCCGATGCCATCATCGCCGCTACCGCACTCGTACATGATTGTGTTCTTGTCCACACTACTGGACATTTTTGGAATGAGACCTTCCAGGTTTGACAAACCTGGAAGGTCTGGGTACACGAAAACAAAAATGTCCAGTAGTGTGGTTCTTGTCACACGCAACATTTCCGATTTTTCAGGGTTGCCGGGGTTGGAAATTTTAAATGTTTGATTTGTAATTTGACACTAAATCTCGCCCTCACGCTCCCAACACCTCCGACGGCAGCTTCCCGAACCGCTGCCGGAAACTCCGGGAAAACGAGCGGGCACCGTCATAGCCTACCCGGGCGGCCACTTCTGCGACGGAATCGCAGATGCGGTTTTCCAGAAGGCGGCAGGCCTCTGCCAGGCGCACTTCGAGCAGGTACTGAATCGGCGAAAGCCCCGTCAGGCGTTTCAACTGCCGCAGCAGAGTGGACTCGCTCATGGCGAACTCACGGGAGAGTTCGACCACGCTGAGCAGGTCGCTGGAAAGATTCTTCCGGACGTAAGCCTCAAATGCTTCGAGCCATTCACGGTCGGGCTGAGCAAGCATTGGGGCAGCGGCGCTCGGTTCAGATTCCTCGGCAGCGGCAGCGCGGCGGGCTGCGGAATTTTTCAGCAGGTTTTCGATGCGCACGAGCAGTTCCTCCTCATCGAAAGGCTTGAGTAGGTAGTCGTC
>JBEBHD010000190.1:0-10828 GCA_040080915.1 Saprospiraceae bacterium | reverse complement strand
GCCTACGGCGAAAATTTTAACGCAGTATGAAGCAAAATTTGCCGCTTGCAGCCCGGCGACTGAAATTTAAACACGCTCTTAGGCCGAAGGCCATGCACAAAACCTCGCAGCGCGAAGTATACTTGTCCACGTGTGCCAACCCGCTCTCTTCAACGTGTGATATTTTCCAGCGTTCGGATGTGTTTTCGGATGTTTGCCCGCACAAAAGTCGCATCCTTGATGAAACATACCGTCCTTTTTTTCCTCGCTACTATCATCGTTACCGGGCTGACCGCCCAAACCGACTCTGCTGTTGTTGCCTTTTCGTTCGGTGGTTACACGGAAACGTACTATGCCTATGATTTCAACCGCCCCGCCGACGGCAACCGCCCCGGTTTCGTGTACGCACACAACCGCCACAATGAGTTTGCCGTAAATATCGCCGTGATACGCGCCGTCGTGCAAGCGAATCGGGCACGAGGCAATTTAGCCCTCATGGCTGGTACTTACGCCAACGCCAACCTCGCGACCGAGCCGGGCACCCTGCAAAATATCTATGAGGCAAACGCGGGCGTGCGGCTCGCCAAAACCGCCGATCTGTGGCTCGACGCGGGTGTCTTCGCATCGCATATCGGTTTCGAGAGCGCCATCGGCAAAGACTGCCCCACGCTCACGCGAAGCCTCATGGCCGAAAACTCACCCTATTTTGAGACTGGTGCCAAACTGACCTACACAACGCCCGACAGTCGGTGGCTTTTCAGCGTGTTGGCCCTTAATGGTTGGCAGCGCATCCGGCGCTTGCCCGGAAATTCCCTACTCTCCGGCGGCTGGCAGGTGACGTATTCGCCTTCGGAGCGGGTGACTCTGAACAGCAGCGGGTTTGTTGGCACCGACCAGCCCGACGATACGCGCAAGCTCCGCGTGTTCCACAATTTTTACGGTGTTTTCAAAATTTCAGAGCGCTTCGGGCTGATAGCTGGCCTTGATACCGGATGGGAGGAAAATCCCATCCTAGACAGCCCTACCAATTTTTGGTTCAGCCCCATTTTGATCGGACGTTTTGCCCCCAGCGAACGTGTGGCAGTGGCGGGCCGTATTGAGTACTATAGCGATCCAAACGGGGTTATGATTTCCACTATCACGGAGCATGGGTTCCGGACGCTCGGTCTGTCTACCAACCTCGATCTGAAAATCAGTGGCAACGCCATTTGGCGCGTCGAGGCCAAAGTTTTCAGAAGCCGCGACGCTATTTTTGAAAAAAACAACGGTACCACAGGCAAAACAAACGCTGCTTTGACAACGGCACTCGCCGTTTGGTTTTGAGAGGTCATGTGGTGAAAAAAGACCTTTTTTAAGGGGGGGGCGATTGTGAAAAAGCCCCGGCCAGCCGTTTACCGGCCGGGGCTGGGTATGCATGGAATGGGTACGCCAAAGATTATCCGCAACAGGCCAGGCCGTAGGTGCAGCAGCACACACTCCATGTATTGAGCGCGACGCTCACTCCGTGGTTGTACTTAGCTGTAGCCTCATCTTTGCAGGGGCCTGCTAGTATTGTACCCACACAGTCGATCTTATCGATTTCATATGCTTGTGTGACGAGAGCCATATTGACAGCAAATTGAGTGTGACAAGGCGCGTCAGCAAACACTCGAATAGACGTTCCAAAAAGGGCGATAATTACCAGTGATTTTAGTCTCTTGCTCATTGTCTAATTTTTTTTGCGTGATTGGTAGTCGGACAGAATTTGGCTTGAATTGTCACCTCTCGTTTGTGAAATCATGAGGACCCGTTCGCGCACACTAAATTGGCTGAGCTCAGGAAACCGTTTTTCGACTGCCTTTAAGGCTGTTTCATATTCCCGGCTGTATTTTTCAGCTTGGACATAGGTCTCCTTTAAAGGATTATCTGCCAAGCACTTTTCCAGTTCGGGAATAGTTGCGGTTGAGGTGTAAAATCCACAAGATTTTACGGATGCCTGTAACGCCGCCAATTCTTCTGGCGAGAAAGAGGCGATCAGGCGGCAGTGGTTTGCAAAAGCCGTATTTAGTTTTTTTACTTCTGGATCGGCATTCAAACGAGTTTGAAGGGATTCCTGTTCGGAAGAACTCATTCGTGTATCCTTGTTGCAGGATGTGAGCGGCATCAAACCGATAGATAGTGCCAATAAGATGATTTGTTTCATGTAAAAAGAATTTATTAGTGAAAAGATATGTCGATCTTACGGAATAACCCCGCCAGGGTACGTTGATTGTAGGCATCTTTTAAAGGTAGTGTAAGCAACGACTACTTGTATTGCACCTGCTATAGCAGCAGCCCAAGGGCCTGCAACTGAAGCAGCAGCAATATACACGGGTACAAGCAACAAGTTATCTTCAAGCTCTTCGGTACATGGCAATGCTGTGCTCGCCCCTACGACTCCAGAAAAATCAAACTCGGCGTTGTTGGCAATCTGCAGAAGCATAGCTTGGGTAAGGTTTCCCGAGCTGATGGCAGCCTGCACGGTGCTTCCGCTTGAGTTGAAAGCCTGAGCAAACTGCTCAAAGTTGGCAAAACCTAAGGTCTGAAGTTTTGCGATCAGCTCGGGAGAGGTGGTGTTGCCCCCTTGGAGCGCGGCCGCCACGGCCTCATCCGCCGCGAGCGGCAAGACGTTGTTGATCAGCCACTGGATGTGCTGGATAACTTGTTGATCCATTTCGCCAGACCGAAAGGCCACTTGTGCGGGCTCGGATGTCTGTACAGGTAGGATGGTTTCCGCGTCTTTTTGACAGGAGGTAGCAAAAAAGAGTAGCAACGCAAATGTTGCGGCGGCAAATTTTCCCGGCGGCAGCGGGAACAGGTTTCGAGTTACTGATAAGGATTTCATGTTGTTACAGAAAAATTGGTTGTGACCCCTACTCGGTTTGTTTTGCCCGGCCCTTTCAGGGATATGGTACCGGCGGTTTTCAATCGGCCCGCAGGTTGCAGCGCTGCGAATTGCACGACCAAGGTATACGGGGCTGGCCCGTCAATACAAGCACTCAAACACATTGATTGCAATTTAATGTGTTTTTAGTTTGTTGGTAAACAGCACCTTAAACCCTTTTTTTGTTACATTTTTTTTGCCCACAAGTGCTGTCGAGCGTGGTTTTCTCAAACCAATAAAAAAGCCCGCCGGGCATTCTGCCTCGGCGGGCCGCCAAAATTACCGATGGGGTCGGTAGCCCAATTGCTGCGCATTGTTTTCGCCGCCGCCCCCAACCAGCAGGCTAAAAAGAGTCGGCCTGTGGTCGGAGACAACGCGATCCTGGAGTTACACCGGTTTTCAAAGTTCAACTATTAGTGCGCCTGAAAAAAACTCGTTGCAAAATGCAGCAACGTCTTTCGTAACCGCAAGAAACCGAACACATTGATTGAAATTTAATGTCTTGCTAAAAGCATGTAAACCAATAATTTGATGCCCAAAAAAGGAAAAATTTTTGTCAAGAATCAGCCTGCTCAAGGCTTGGTTACAGGAATAAAACGGCTGGATCAAGGGGCATTTTCAAATTCATCGCAGAGGCGCACAGAGATGCGGGGCTTTTATTTTTTGAAAGTCAAACTTTACACTCCGCGTCTCTGTGCCTCTGCGGTGAATTTGAAAATGCCTAATAGTCTGTGCCAACCTCTTATTGTGTTTTTTGAAGCAAGGGCCATACTTTCGCCGCATGAAAATCTTCTGCATCGGTCGAAACTATGCGGAGCACGCCAAGGAGTTCAACAACCCCGTGCCCGAAGAGCCGCTCGTTTTTATGAAACCGGCCACGGCACTCGTGGCCAACAACAAGCCGGTTTTTTACCCTGACTTCACTCAAGACCTGCACTACGAGGGCGAGATCGTGCTGCGCGTGTGCAAAAACGGTCGCTCGGTACAGCACGAGTTTGCGCACCGTTACTACGATGCCGTTGCGTTCGGCATTGACTTCACCGCTCGTGACCTTCAGGCCACGCTCAAGCAAAAAAGCCAGCCCTGGGAAATTGCCAAGGCGTTTGACCAATCGGCACCGGTGAGCAAATGGATACCACTGACAGAGCTGCCGAACTCACAGGACATTCATTTTCAACTGAAAAAAAATGACGCGGTCGTGCAGGACGGCCACACCCGCGATTTGATTTTCACCTTTGAAACCCTCATCGTTCATATTTCCCGTTACTTCACGCTGCAAAAAGGCGACATGATCTTCACAGGCACGCCCGCTGGCGTAGGTCCGGTACAGATCGGAGATGTGCTGGAGGGGAGTATCGAGGGTAATGAAATGCTCGTTTGCGCGGTGCGATAAAGAGAAGTACATTTGCCCATCAAATTAGCAGGTGAAATAGGGCAAGTTTATCCGGCACGCAGATTTGGAAAAGCAAGTCGATATCTGGTGATGGCCGCTTGCAAACACAGCCTGATACCTTTCCTCCCGATCCGTTGCTACGCTCGCGCCCAGAGAATTTTCGATACATTAGGTTATGGCAATACAAAACAGTTTACGAATTCACAGGACGAGAGGTCATTGTTCTGCGGATTTTTCATTTCAAACAAAATTTGCCTGAACAGTATAAAAATTTTGAGTGGGTTGCCTTTCAGCAATTTACGAATCAACTTTGCGAAAACATGAATAAATTTAGAATTATTCTGCCCATCCTTTTCCTTGCCGCCGCGCTCCCCGCGCAGCCGCCTACGCCCGCCCCGGCCCAAAGCGGCACCGTGCTTATCATGGGTGCCACAGCACACATCGGAAACGGCACAGTACTGGCCAACAGCGCCATCGCTTTTGAGAACGGCAAACTGACCTTGGTGGCTGATGCGACTACCATCCGGCTGGATCGCACCAAGTACGCCAAAATATTCGATGCCACCGGTAAGCACGTCTATCCGGGCTTTATCGCCACCAACTCCCGACTCGGCCTCGTGGAAGTGGAGGCCGCACGCGCCACACAGGATTTTGCCGAGGTCGGGGCATACAACCCCAACGCCCGCTCAATCATCGCATACAACACCGATTCCGACATCCAGCCCACGGTGCGCTCCAACGGGGTGCTCGTGGCGCAAGTCGTGCCAACGGGCGGTGTCGTCTCCGGCACCTCGTCGGTGGTTCATCTCGATGCCTGGGGCTGGGAAGATGCTGCCTTGCGAACCGACGACGGTATTCACCTCAATTGGCCCGTGCCGCAACCCCGCCGCCGCTTCGGCCCGCCCGGCGGCCGCCCCGCCGATCAGGAGCCGGAAGCCAACGCCTACGACAAAAACGTGGACGAAATCCGCCGTTTTTTCAGCGAGGCCAGGGCCTACTGCCAAACCCCCGCCCCCGAAACGAAAAACCCGCGTTTCGAATCTATGCGCGGTATTTTCGGCGGCAAACAGAACCTGTACGTCCATGTCGGCAATGCCCGAACCATGCAGGAGGCCGTCCTGTTCGCCGAATCGCTCGGCACGCGACCGGTGCTAGTCGGCGCGGGCGATGCCTGGCTCATCACCGACTTTTTGCGCGAGCACCGCGTGCCGGTGGTGCTCGACCCAACTCAACGCCTGCCATCCCGCGAAGATGAGGATGTGGATCAGCCGTTCAAAACCCCGGCAGCTCTGCATGCAGCGGGTATCCCGTTCGTACTCACGGCCAATGCCGCATGGCAGCAGCGAAATCTTCCGTTCCAAGCCGGTCAGGCTATCGGATTCGGGCTACCCTACGAAGCTGCGGTGCAGGCGCTCACGCTCAGCCCGGCGGCCATCATGGGCATCGGAAACACGACCGGTTCGCTCGAAACCGGCAAGGATGCCACGCTCTTCATCAGTGAAGGTGACGCGCTTGATATGCGTACCAACCGCGTCAGCGCCGCCTTTATCCAAGGCCGGGAGATCAATTTGGATAACAAACAAAAGGTGCTGCAACGCCGATTCGAGGAAAAGTACCGTAACTAAATTTGCATTTTTGGCTACCTTTGGGGGCCGAAACCCGGGTGTGCGTGCTGTGCGTTTCAAAAAAAGTGTCACGGAGGAATGCCCAATGTGACACTTTTTTTGAACCACGCAGCGCGAGGCTCCCACCAAAACCGATCATGCCCATGCGCGATTTTTTTACCAAAACTATAATCCGACCGAACGCAGTAGCCTGGACACTGGCCGCGTTTTGCTTCTCCTTCTCCCATGCTGCCCTTGCCCAACAAGAGGCCCAGCACACCCAGTTCATGTACAACAAACTGGCGTACAACCCCGGTTACGCGGGCAGTTTCGTGTCGCCCACCCTCACAGCCATCCACCGCAGCCAGTGGATCGGGATTGATGGTGCGCCCAACGCCCAATACCTGTCGTACAGCCAGCCTATGCTGAACGAACGCCTCGGCATGGGGGCCACCATCTCGCGCCACACGGTCGGCATCAACCGCACTATGACGCTCGACTTGGTATACTGCTACCGCATCCCCATGCGGCGAGGCCACCTTGGCATCGGGTTGCAGCCCAGCGTGCGCAATTTTTGGCAAAACTGGAACGACGAGCGGCTGTATAGCTCCACTCCGGCCAGCACCGATGGTTCCATACCCACAGGCGTGCATAACAAGTGGCTTGTCAACTTTGGCTTCGGGCTGTACTATTCCAACCCAGACAAGGGTTGGTACGTGGGCATGGCGGTGCCACGTTTTTTCCAAAATAACATAGATTTCTCGGAGCTCGGCGGCGATTTCTCCCGCGAGGAGCGCCATTTCAACGCTATGGGCGGTTTCACGATACACGCCAACGACGACTTAGAGGTAGTGCCGCAGGTATTGCTCAAGTACGTACCCAATGCCCCGTTCGAGGCCGAATTGAACGTGATGGCCGGTATTCAAAAAACATTTTACGGCGGGGCTACCTACCGGGCTGGCGGCGACAGCGGCTTCGGCGAAAGTGTGGACGTGCTGGCGGGCGTACAAGCCAGCAAACACCTGTTCCTCAGCCTGTCGTACGACATCGGCCTGACCCAATTGCGCCAGTTCAGCAGTGGCTCTTTGGAGGCTACCGTACGATGGTGGTTCAATCCGCCGGAGGGTGCCATTATTGATTCTGGTCTGGGCTATTGACCACCGGCACCACGCCGCGTCTACAGGGCAATTTTCAAGAAAGCGCGTCGTTTTGGCAGCGCTCACATCAACATTTTCCACCATGACGCACAAGTACTTAATCCTCCTCACCACCGCTTTTTTGTTGTTGACTTTGCCGGATGCTATTGCGCAGCAATCGGCCAAGAGCAAGTCCAAAGACCGTTTTCGCGAAAAAGATATGGTTCGACCTACGTTAGTTCGCAACGCTGCAGAAATCAACGGCCCGGGCATTGATTACAGCCCGGTTTACCACAAAGACGGAATCGTGTTCGTGTCCAACAGCAGCGAGGCTGGCCCCAACCCGACTGCTGACCGCCGCAATTTTGACCTGTACACCGCCTTACTGGATGCCAACGGCGAACCGATGGTGCGTACGCCATTTTCGGAAGAGCTCAACTCCACGCTGAACGAGGGCCAGGCTACGTTCAGCCGCGACGGCAGAACGGTGTTTTTTACCCGAAACAACATGCGCAATGGCGTCCAGAAAGCCGACAAGGACGGTCGCGTGCGTATGAAAATTTACCAAGCCCACTTGGGCAGGTATGACTGGGAAAATGTGCAAGAGCTGCCATTCAACAACAACAGTTACTCCTGCATGCACCCGACTCTAAGCGTGGACGGCCAAAAACTGTACTTCACTTCCGATATGCCGAGTGGTCTGGGCGGATTCGATTTGTACGTCGCCACGCGCATGACAGACGGTTCGTGGGGCACACCGACCAATCTCGGCCCGGATGTAAATACCGAAAAAAACGAACTGTTCCCGTACATTACCTTTGGCGACAAAACCTTATTTTTCGCTTCCAACGGCCATCCCGGCCTCGGTGGGTTGGACATTTTTTCCGTCAACCTCGAAAACCCGGGCGATGGGATCGTTAACCAAAATGAACCGATCAATTCGCCCAACGACGACATGGGTATGATCCTGAACGAGGACTACACGCAGGGGTTTTTCACCAGCGACCGACCCGGTGGACACGGCAAGGCCGACATCTACTCATTCCGACAGGAAACCAGCCTGTCGGGTATTGAAAAACCGCAGTCCGGCCTTGTGACCATAGTGGTCACCGACGGCAAAACCGGCCAGCCCATTCCAAAGGCCGAGATTCGCGTGCTGCAATCCTCCGACGACGGTTTTGTGTCGGCCAAGTCGAGCGATTTTTATTACACCGAACTGGCACCTACGCCCGAAGCACCTAACTCGTTCAGCCTGCGCCTTGTGCGCAAGGATGCCGAAGAACTTGGTCCGCCCGACAATTTCACCAATACCGAAGGCAAGGCTACAACTGATTTCGTGCTGTATCGCAGCTATCTCATCCTCGCCAGTTTTGATGGTTACCAAACTGCCGAGCGCTTGTACACTATGGAGCCGGACAAAAGCGGCGTACTCACCTTGGCGTTGTACGAAGACGCTATTTGCCACCGCATGACCGGTATGGTTAGGTCCGAGGGGTATAATAACCGTATTCCCAATGCCACATTGACCTTCAACCACAAAGTGAGCGGCAAGCAGACCGTCGCACACACTGATATCAACGGGGAGTACAACATTTGCCTGCCCTTCGAAGGAGAATACCGCCTGCAGGTCAAACGAGAAGGCTTTCGACCCTTCAGCCTCAATACGACGGCTGCTCGGAGCAAGTCCATCAACAATACGATCACCTTGGAACCAATCGAAATCAATGCCACTAACGGTGCCGACTCCGCCAAGGCCGATGCCATGTTGGCGCGTCCTTTGCAGGACGGCTATGTGATCACGATGGACAAGATCAACTTCGAGCCAGGCCGGGCCACGCTCAACCAAAGCGCCGTGCGCCACTTGGAAATTATCCTGGAACTCATGCAGCGCTACCCGGAAATGGAAATTGATCTGTCCTTGCACACCGACAGCCGGGGCGACGACAAGGCAAACCTCGACCTGAGCAACGAACGCGCTAAAAACATCAAGACCTACCTGACCTACAAGGGTATCCCTGCCGAGCGCATCTCCGCCATTGGCATGGGCGAAACCGCGATCAGAAACGCCTGTGTAAACGGCGTGAACTGCTCAGATATCGAACACAACATCAACAACCGCTTAGAGGTGAAAGTACGCAAAGTGGGCAATGCATACAAAGTCCCTTAGTTTTGCCCCTTCTTGCTCAAATGCCGTTTTTCACACAACCTGTCAGTCATGGACGACATAAAAAAAGCACTCGATGCGATAAAAAAACTGATTGGCGAAGGCAAATTGGAGGAAGGTTACGTCGAATTGGTTCGGCTGCTGGAATCATCCGAGGAGTACGCCGAACTGGCCGACACGGCCCGCATCAATCAGGCCGATATGTACACCTGGAAAGCCCAAGGGCTGAAAGGTACCCTATCGGGCGACGAATCGCGACGCACTGCCAGCCAATTGGCGGACAATGCCCTGAAGATCGTCCGGCAGTTGGAAACCGGCAAGGTGTATTTCGAGCCTGAGGTCAAGCCACACAGCTCCAAAGCGTGGCGCTACTACCTCACCGGGGGTGTCGGAGCACTCGTACTGGCGGCGGCGACGTATTTTTTTCTGAACAAAGAATACGAAGATTGCCCCGCGTTTGAGGATAATTTTGAGACAAAAGTCATGATCCTGCCGTTTTTGAACGCTAAAGATGACAACCCGGAGATTGACATCATGGAGTCGTTGAACGAATGGATCGAACAAACGCCGATGCTCCGAAACACGGCCATTTCGGCGGTTCACAGCGGGTACAACATCAAAAACCAGTACCCAAACTCGGCGCAAGCCGTTGAGGTGGCCCAAAACTGCGATGCCCAGATGTTGGTTTGGGGCAAGGTGCGGGCACTGGCCAACAACAGCTACACCCTTGACGTGCGCTACCGCCTCGTCAATGACGGAGGCGTGCTCGCCGCTGGCGACACCAGCATCAACCGGCTGCTATCCGTGACCGAAGAAGCCTCCCTGACCAACGATGTGGAAGCCATCGGGCGAATGCTGTACATCGCTCTGGCCAACTACAAACGGGCACCCATAGCCGCCAACCTGATGGCCGAAATGAGCAAATCAGCAGCCGTAGTCAGCCCAGCAGGCGACTCCTTGGCGCAAGCCCCGGTGGACACGTCGAGCAGTTTTATCATGGCCGACCAGTACTACCTGCAAAACCAGCCTGAAAAGGCCGTTGCCGAGTACGACAAGGTATTGGAACAATTTCCCGAAAATGCAACGGCCCTGACCAAGCGCGGTGCCCTAATGTATCAGCAAGGGGAATATTTGGCGGCTTCCCGCAACTTTGAGGCCGTGACAACTCCTACGCCAGCCGCTGCCCCGGCCTTCCGAGAGGCCAGTTACAAGGCGTACATAAAAAGCGGCCAACCCGTCAAGGCCGAGCAGGTTTTGGATACCGCCCAACAAGAAAGCCAACTGGACAGCGTAGACTTGGCTACTAAGCGCAAACAAGTGCAGGACAGTATCTCCGTGCTACGGCACAGCCGCGACAAGTGGGAAAAGATATCGAAAACGTCCTCCAAGTCGCTGCTCAACGCGGCCAGCGCCAACCTCCGTCTCGGCGAAGCAGAAAAAGCGGAGACACTGGCAAAAGAGGCGGTCAAACGAAACCCCAAAAACACCGATGCCGTGCAAATTCTCGTAGATGCCCACCTGCAACAAGGTGATACAGCCAAGGCCGTGCAAACCGTGAAACGCGCTCAAGAAGCTGGTGCCGACCTGAAGTCCCTGCGGCTGTCCACGACGATAAAAGTGCCGACGTTGGGCGGGGGACAGTAGATGGGG
>JBEBHD010000189.1:0-10884 GCA_040080915.1 Saprospiraceae bacterium | reverse complement strand
AATTTAGGGGGGGGGCAAAATATTGAACTGGTATTTGAACTTGAATTTAATTTTTTGCATGGCGTTTCAAATTTTGGTGAAAAAAAATAGTAGTAATATTGGGTTAGGGGATCAAAATCCGCCTAAATGTACAATGTAAAATTCGTGCGCCCATGCTTCCATAGATTTTTTTAGGCAGGAACCTCATAGCCTTCACCCGCCATATTCAATTTCTAAAAATCTGTTCCAACACCCCGAGTTGTGCTTGGCAGGAAAAGTTGTCGCGTCATTTTTGTGGTGTACAACAAAACCTGCGAACATGGACGACTATCTTGACCTTGCCCGCCAGCGCCCGCACGACACCTACTTCGAGCAGGTGTTCAAAGTGCAGCCTGTGGCCCTGCAACTGCTGCAAACATTCCTTCCGCCCGACCAACTGGCGGCGCTCAACTTGCAAACCCTTCAACTATCGTCGGAAAGTTTCCTGTCCGACGATCTGCGCGAATCTTTCTCCGACCTCGTGTACACCTGTGAAACGACACAGGCCGACCCGGTGCGTATCTGCCTGCTGCTGGAACACAAAAGCCGCAGCACCGGCCGCCGGATATACGTCCAATTGGGCAACTACCTGCGCGGGGTTCAGGAGGAGGATATTCGCCAGAAGCGGCGGCGTTTCACGCTGACGATTCCCATCCTGTTTTACCACGGTCAGGACCCGTGGAATCCCAAGCCGCTGCGGGAACAATACGGGGCGGTGCCCCCGGCTTTGGCAGGCTACGTCCCGCACTTCGACATCCTGAAAATCAACGTGCAGGCCATGCTGGACGAGGAAATCCGGGGCATGCAGGACGCGGTGTTGCTGCGCAACATCTTTTTGGCGTTCAAGCACGGCCGGGAGGGTGAATTCATCCGGGCGCATTTCCGCGAAGTGCTTATTTTTGTCCACGAAAACTTGGCAGAGGAGATACTGTTGGGCCTGTTTCAGGCTACATTTCTCTACCTGCAAATTGTCTCACCATTCAAGGAACATGAAATTATGGAACTGGTAGAAACGCTTCCCCTGCAATACGAACAAACGGCCAAATCTGCCTATGATCAAATTTTGGAAAAGGGTATCGAAAAGGGTATCGAAAAGGGTATCGAAAAGGGTATCGAGAAACTGCTCGTTGCTTTCTTAAAAAAGAATCATGATTGGCCGGACCAACAAGTGGCCGACTATTTCGATGTTCCGGTTGGCCAAGTAAGGGCCGCTAGGCTGATGCTGATGAGCAATTCGTAGCAGGCCGCCTGCCACACAACTGGACATTTTCAAATTCAGAGCGGAGACGTGGAGTTTTTATTTATTCGAAAACCAAACTTTTTATACCCCCTCCATGTCTCAGCGGTTGAGGAAAATGCCCAGTATTATGGTGTTTTACAGGCATTCCAACGCCTGTTCCAAATCCTCCCACAACCATGCGGGGTCTTCCAGTCCGATATAAAACCGGCAAAACGACCACGGCAGTGCCGGCTCGGGCTTGCCCGGTATGCCGTAAAAACCCACAGTGGGGATGACGAGCGACTCGTGCCCGCCCCAGGACACGGCCATGAGAAATCGCCGCAGCCGGTGTACGAATTGTTCCATCTTGTCCATCGAATCCGTTTTGAACTGCACGGAAAACAGCCCGCCACAGCCGCGCATTTGTTTTTTGGCCAACTCCAACTGCGGGAAACTGGGGTGAAACGGGTACCAGATGTGCTCCACCTTGGGGTGTTTGTCCAATTTTTCGATCAAAAACCGCGCGTTCTCGTCGCTGCGCTGGAGCCGGAGGGGCAGGGTGCGCAGGCCGCGGATGACAAGCGCCGCGTCGTGCGGGCCGAGTATACCGCCGAGGGTCATCAGTTCGGACTCGAATATTTTTTTCACCATTGTTTTGCTGCTGCAAAGCACGCCCACCACCACGTCGGAGTGGCCGTTGAGGTATTTGGTGCCGGAATGCACCACGATGTCAATGCCGAACGCGGCCGGGTTTTGGTAAATCGGCGAGGCGTAGGAATTGTCAATAATGGTCACGATGCCGCGCTCCCTCGCCAGTGCCGAGCAAGCCGCGAGGTCTTGGCACTCGAAGGTCATGGTGTTCGGGCTTTCGAGGTAGAGCACGCGTGTGTTGGGGCGTAGGGCGGCGCGAATGTTGGCGATGTCGGTGCCGTCCACGAAAGTGTGCTCCACGCCATAACGGGGCAAAAACTTGCGCAGCAGGGTGTTTGTCCAGGAGTACGGTGCTTGCTGGCACACGATGTGGTCGCCGGCCGACACGTTGCCGAGCACGGATGCGGCCACGGCACCGGCACCGCTGGAAAACACGAGGCAGTCCTCCGTTCCTTCGAGCGCAGCGAGTTTTTTTCGCAGGATTTCCACCGTGGGGTTGTTGCCCCGCGAATAGACGTGGTGCTCCAGTTCGTCCGAAAACGCTGCTCGGAACGACGCGAGGTCAGGAAAAACGAAATTGCTCGTCTGCACTACCGGTGGTGCTACGGCTTGGAAATACTGCTCGCGATCTTCGCCGAGGTGGGTGAGGATGTCACTTAGGTGGTACATCAAAAATTGCTGCTTGGGTGCGGGTGCGGTCGTGTGGTGGCTCGCAAATGTAGCGGGATTTTTCCTTGGGAAGGGCTTTGAAACTGTTATGTGCTGGAGAGAGAAAACGTGAAGGCCAAAATCAACAGCCTCCTGGGTACGGCCATGGCTTCTTTATCGCGCCTGGGGTGCAATGTGTCGAGGCTTTGTACTGTCGAGTACAAAAACCTGTTTTTTGAGGGTCGGGTGCTGCCATATTTTCGGCAAAAGAATTCAAACAGCGCAAATTCAATTCCTAACCTGTACAACCCTCCTTTCCATGCGTTTCAAATTAACTTTTCGCTTTCGGCTACTGTTCACCTGCCTCGTCACGCTATTGGTCTGGGCGCATTTGGCTTGGGACTATTGCCACGATGGTGTGCCTGCACATTATCTTTTGCATCGGAAAGATATGCCCAGTATTTCAAACTGGTGGGGCGGCTTGCTTGTCCCACTTCTTACCTGGAGCCTCTTGTATCGCCTTCGTCACAGATTGGAAAAAAATCAAGTGTCAGCCCAAACAATGGGGTATGGATTTTTCGGCGCGCTATTCTTCGGCATCGCTCTGTCCTATTTTTTTAGCATAGGTTCAGAAGCCCCTGGAGTTATGGTTATGGGGCTTTTTATACTGGCCTTGTTTGTGCCAATTTATCGGGAAGAATACCTGCTCGGGTTCGTTTTAGGTATGGCTTTCACGTTCGGCGGGGTGTTGCCAGCAGTGGTAGGGGTAGTATTAGCCTTGATGTTCGCTTTCTTGTTCATATTGGTTAGAGGCGGAATTTTGTTTCTCTATTCCAAAATAACAGCCTACAAATAATAGCGCCCGTTGGACGCGAGCAGTGCGGTTAGCTGCCTGACATTGAAATGTCTGAAGAATATAATCTCCTTGATCGTGGGACTGTGCGCTACTGCAAAACCGAAAAAAAACAGACCCCAACCTTCAAAACCCACCGGCGGCGTCGTCCCCCCGGTCATCGGCCACAGCGCGAAGCCGTCCGTCGGGCATCCGCTGGATAGCCTCCACCCGGCCGATAGGCGTGCGCACCTTCACCTTATGCCCCATGCTGCCCAGTTTGGCGAGCACATCGTCGGGCAGGGCACCGTCCTCGATCTGGATTTCGTCGGGTACCCATTGGTGGTGAAAACGCTTGGCGTGTACGGCCTGTGCCAGCGGCAGCCGGAATGCGTACACGTTGAGCAATACTTGGAAAACCGTGGTAGGGATGGTCGTTCCGCCAGGTGTGCCGACGACGAGGGAAAGTTGGCCGTTCTCGAGCACGATGGTCGGGGTCATGCTGCTGAGCGGACGTTTGCCAGCCGCCACCGCATTGGCCGTACCGCCGATTGCTCCGTAGAGGTTGGGTGCGCCGGGCTTGGCGCTGAAATCGTCCATTTCATTGTTCAGAATAAAACCCGCGCCAGCCACCACCACCCGGCTGCCGTAGGAATCGTTGAGTGTCGTAGTCACGGCGGCTGCGTTGCCCTCGGCATCCACGATGCTGAAGTGCGTCGTTTCCTCGCTTAGTTTGGGCGTGCCCGCTCGAACGCCCTGGCTCGGTGTGGCCTTTTCGGCTGAAAAATCGGCCATGCGTCTTTTAAGGTATTCAGCCTGCACCAACCCTTTTTGTGGCACTTTGTAAAAATCCGGGTCGCCGAGGTGCTCGGATCGGTCGGCGTAGGCTCGGCGCTCCACCTCAACCATGCGGTGTGCAGCGGCGGCGGAATGGAAACCGTCGGCACCGAGGTCGGCATCGCCGAGCATGCCCAGCATTTGCTGGAGCAGGATACCCCCACTGCTGGGTGGCGGCATGCCGATGATGCGCAACCGGCGCCACTCGAACTCCAGCGGTTTGCGCCAAACACTGGCGTAGTTTTTCAGGTCGTCAGCGGTCATCGGGCCGTTGTGGCGTTCCATTTCGCGGACGATCATGGTGGCCACCGGGCCGTCGTAAAAACCGGCTCGCCCGCTTCCGGCAATGTAGCGCAGGGTGCTCGCAAGTTCTTTTTGTATGAGCCAGTCGCCGGGCTGCCAAGCCTCCACTTTCACAAAAACAGGGGTCGTTTTGTTGTTTCGGATGAAGTTGAATTTCTCCTCGTTCAGCTGTTTGGCTTCCCGTTCGGTGATCTGGTAGCCCTTGTCTGCCAGTGTAATAGCGGGCAAAACCAAGTCAGCCCAAGGCAGGCGGCCGTAGCGTTTGTGCGCTTCGACCATCCCGTCTACCGTGCCGGGCACCCCGCTGGCAAAGGCACCGAAGCGGCTCCTTTTGGTCAAAACATTGCCAGCGGAATCTTGAAACATGGTTTCGGTAGATGTGATGGGCGCGATTTCGCGGAAATCGAGCGCAGCAGTCTCACCCTCGGCTTTGCGGTAGATCAAAAAACCGCCGCCGCCGATATTGCCCGCCTGGGGGTACACCACGGCGAGTGCAAATTGCACGGCCACAGCGGCATCGGCAGCGGTGCCGCCCCGGCGCAAGATGTCCAGCCCGACCTTGGTGGCCAAGGGGTGGGCTGTTACCACTGCTGCTTTTTGAGCCACTACGTCCTTTTCGATAGTGTACGGAAACGGGACGTACTGCTGCGCTGTGCAGGCCCACTGGCCCAATGCGAGCAGGAGAGCGATTGGAACAGTGAGCCGGTTTTTCGGCGAGGGCATCAAAAAGCGCTTGTTCATCCTATAATTTATTTAAAATAACTACTTAGCCAAAGCCCGTAGGGCTGGAATTTTGGCAGCAAATATCCGATTGCCAAAGCCATAACCGCGTAGCGGTGACATTACAATGCCACCGCTACGCGGCTCCGATGGCAATGCATGGCCAAATTCTACCAAAATGTCAGCCCTACGGGCTTAGGCTAAGTAGTTTCTTTTCAAAACCAATTTTTGCCGAAAAATCTCGGCACAGCAAACGTACAGCATTTCGGAAAATGCCCGGCACGAGCGTGCTCGCATTTGTAAAAGCGCCCTACTTTCGCCGCGCCAAAACACATGTTTTCGAGAAATGCCGATGTACACACAGCCAGAATTGTTGGAAAAAATCCGCCCAGTACTCCAGCGCGAGGGCACGGTTTTTCAAAAGAAAAAAAACGTGTACGCTCGCCTGGCGCAAGTCGGGGAGGTCGTACAAACCGTGACGAAAGACGGCCTTGAGACCGAGAACCTGGCCGAAGAGGGCGATTTTGTGGTGCGCAACCAAACCGCTGCCGGAGAAGCCTACCTCGTTCCGGGGAACAAATTTTCCAGCAAGTACGCGCCCTTGCGCACGCTCGACGATGGATGGGCGGAATATGCCCCGTTGGGCCGTATCATAGCGGTGGAACTCACACCACAACGACTCGTGGCCTTGGGCCTGCCTGCCGAATTCGAGTTCGCTGCCACTTGGGGCGCTGCCATGGTGGCCAAGGCTGGCGATTTCCTTGGCGGCCCGGAGGATTTTTCAGAAGTGTACCGGCTGGCACGCGAAGAGTTTTTTGAAACGTACGCACCGGCAGATACTGCTGTGGATCAATACTGACCGAAGAGGTCGTATTCCAGCCTTTGCACGGCATCGGCAGTTTCAAAATCGGCCATTTTGTAAAAATGCAGCTGTGCCTCGCGCATAAGTTCCTGCAGTTCGGGTTGGGCATCGGCGTATTGGGGCGGGGTGGTGTGCAGCCGTCGGCGGGCAAACTGCCGGGCGGAGTTTCCCATGCTGCTCACTTTGGCTACCAAGCCGAGCCAGAAATAAAACGTGCGCTTGTCGTCTTCTTTTTTTGACTCCCCGGGCGCGATGGTGCCGCGCACTTTCCCGCCGAGTTTTCGGATCACTGCCACTGCGGGCTGAACGTGTCCCTGCCGGAGGGCTTCGTTTCCGAGGATGAACATTTCGTTGGACGTGGCCTCAATGGCCGACAAGCGTTCTATGGCAAGCATCACGACGGGCCGCTGGTCGGCATGGTGCATGGCTTGAATGCCGATCTCGCGCATGCAGTTGCCGATGATGGTGTTGAGGTAGGACGCACTGGTGTCGCCCGACGAAAAGTGCTGGGTGTGGCTGCAGGTAAAGCCGAGGATTTCCAGCGCCTTGCGCATGTTTTCCTGGTTGAACTGGGCACCATCGTAGGTGACGCTCAGGCAGACGGCTCCGGTGAGGATGTCGCCGATGAGCTTAGGGTCGCGCTGTTCTTGTGGGACGTTGAGAAGAAACTCCACGAGGTATTCGCACTCTTTGAGGAAGTCGTTTTTTACCCGCCCGCTGCGGAGTTCGCGGGCGAGGACACCGAGGTCTTCGAGGTCTTTTGCGAGCGCTTTATCATTGACTTTTTTGAAATGCAAGACGGCATCTTTTGCGATTTTTTCGGAGAGTTGTTTCTCGATATTTCGCGAGGATTTAAAATTTTTAACCAAGGACAACAGCCCGAGTACGAGCACTGTGGACAGAACCACTACCACTAACCAAGGCAGGCAATTGTGCGTACATTTTGGCAAAATACATTGGTAAAAACCCGAATTGCCAAGTACGAACAACACCATGATCAGGAGCAATTGTGCTATAAAAAGTCGGGTCCAGCCCTTGCCGAGGCGCTCGTTGTACACGTCGCGCAGGCTGCCGGCGATAAACGTCTGGAAGATCAGCGCAGGCACGCCCATGATAAACACCACGAAGGTGATGGCAATGCTCGCAGCGGTGCCCAACCATTGTTCGCTCAGCCAATCAGGAGTATGAAACAGTAGCATCACCGCCATGATTTGTACACGTGTCGGATGAACTCAATGAAGGCGTTTTCGTGGTAGGCGTGGGTTTTCATCTTGAAGTTTTTTTCGGCAAGCCGGATTGGTGCTTCGAACAGTTCGGGGTTTTCCTCCTGCGCTTCGATGGTGAACACCCCAAAACGGGTTTCTTTGAGGTGACCAAAGTCGTCTTTTTGCTCGCCCAGTACGGTACACAAGAGCGCATAACCGTACTTCTGGAAATTGTTTGTCCGAAAGGTATCCCACATATCATCGGGGCCGGGCGGCAAGCGCAAGTCCACGATGACCACGTCGAATGGTTCGGAGCGAAGGCGGTAAAACGCGTCGGTGGCATCGGTGGCGAAGTGCGGCTCAATGTCGTCTTCCATGTACAAGGCCATTCGTTTTTCGGTGAGGTCGTGAAAGAGGTTGTCGTCAATCCACAGGAGTTTGATGATGTCGTTCATGATGCTAATACGGGGAGAGTGATATAGGCGCGTGTGATGAATGGATTAGAATACATGTCCGGCAGGTTGCCGAAGGTCGGTTCGGAGGTAATTCGGAGCGTGCCGCCGTGTTTGGTGATGATGTCGTGCGCGTCGTACAGGCCTATGCCCGTGCCGGATCGGCCGCGGTCTTCGGACTCGCGGCCGCGCTTGCCGAACTGAAAAACGGAACCGGATTCGATCTCCTCGCGACGAATGGGCACCCCCCAGTTTTCGATAACCAATTCCACTGAGCCTTCTTTTTTTTCGATGCGGACGGTGACCCACGGACGGCGTTCCTGGCCTTTTGTCCAGCTGTACTTGATGGCGTTGTGCAGGAGGTTGTGCAAAGCGCGGTTGAGTGAGTTGCGGTGGCAAAGGACGGAGATATTGTCTCGCTGATTGAACTCCAGCACAACACTGACTTGCCGGACTGCGGCAAATTCTTCCAGAAAATGCACGGCATCGAGTAGGATGGGAAGGAGGTTGTGGGTTCGGAATTCCTGTTGTGCGACTTCGCCCCGGCGCAGGTAGTCACGGAAATAGTAAAAATCGGGGATACGTTCGTTGAGCTCGTCCAACGAGATGGACAGGGAGATCATACTTGTCAGGCGGAGCAGTTCTTCCACTTCGGAGCGCAGGTTTCGCACTTGTTCGCGGGACAGGTTGAGGCTTTTCAGGCCGTCGAGTTGTTTGCGCAGTTCCAGCAGGATGCGGCGGCCGAGCGCGGCGTTGTCTTTTTCCTTGTCCACCGAGGCATCGCCGAGGGATAGGCGTTGCACCAATTTTGGCAAACGGGCAAGGCTGGGGTCGTTGGCCAAACCGCGCTCCTCAGCGGTTTTGAGTAGATCAGCCAGTTGAGACTCCAAGCGTTTTTTGCTGCGCAGCGTCTCGGCGGCAGCCCGGATTCGGTCGAGGTGGGTTTCGTCTTTTTGTAAGTCCTCGCCGTGCGCTTTCAACAACATGGTCATGGTGTCGCGAAGGCCGTTGATGGTGGCAATGTAAGTGTGGAGGATGGAGCTGAAGTCGGCTTCGAGCGTGCGGGTGTGGCCGCGGAGGTGATCGGTCACGTCGTACACGCCCCCGACGCGCAAGTGGTGGTTTTCTTTGGCGACATAGCGCACGTTGGCCACCACGTTGTGTTTTTTGCCCTGGCGGTCTTGCACTTCCATGTAGTAATCAAGGAGGGGCTGGCCGTTGGCGGCGGCCTTGTCGAGTTCAGCCTTGAAAGCCTCGTAGGCTGCGGTGTTGGGGTGAAACTGACGGATGGGCTTGGACAGGATTTCATCTGCCGACTCGTACCCGTGGATGTTGGCGAAGGTTTTGTTGGCGCGGGAAATGATGTCCTCGCCGTTTTGGTCGGTGTTTACCAAAAAAAGCCCGACGGGCAAGTCGTGCAGGATGATGTCGTAGGTGGCATCCCGGATGGTTCCTTTCACGCGGTCAATACCCTCGGCCCCTCCGGCGATGCCGATGCAGCTCATCTGGACGATCACCATGGCCCCGTCTCTACGGCGGAGTTTGATCTGGCGGTCTTCGATATGTGGTTTTTGAGCAATTTCGGCAGCGAGCAAAGCAATGTTGTTGGGTTCCCAAAACAGGTTTTCGAGCGGCATGCCCTTCACCTCGGCGGGGTTGCTGAACTTGAGCACCTTGGCGAAAGCCTGGTTACAGTCGGCGATAACGAGGTTGCGATCTACTTCGAAAAAACCTGTGTGAACCATTTCCTCGAATTCGGCAAACCACTCGATGTCGCTCATGCTCAGGATGATGCACACCAATCCGAGCAGGTCGCCACTTGCGTTGCGGAACGGTTTCGACACGAAGCGGATTTTCCGGTACTCGTCGTGTATTTTCAGGCGCACGGCAATGTCGCGGCACCAGGTACCGGGCGGGGCGCTTTGGAGTTTTTGTAGCACGTATGCGCGTTCCTGTGGGTTTTCGTAGTAGTCGGAAATGTTGTGCGCGGTTTCGTCGCGAGCCGGGGCGATGGCAAAGAACTCGGCTGCCTGTTCGTTGACAAACAGGAAATTGCCTGCGTAGTCGCTGGCATAGATTGGAAAAGGCAGGCCGCGAATCTGCTCGAAAGCATCGCGAATTTCCTGCTGCAGGGCGGGAGGCAGGCTTGGTTCCATGGCTGCTGTTTAGTGCCGGAAAAAGGCTGGGGTGTCAATTTCGGCCTGCCAAAAGTAGGAAAGTTTGGGGAAGTAGGGAAAAAAGGCAGAAACGGAATACATTTGTCAACATAACAACCGTAGGGGCGACCCTTGCGGTCGCCCGGTGCGTCGGGCGACCGTGCGTCGGGCGACCGTGCGTCGGGCAACCGCGCGTCGGGCGACCGTGCGTCGGGCGACCGTGCGTCGGGCGACCGCGCCTCGGGCGACCGTGCGTCGGGCGACCGCGCCTCGGGCGACCGCAAGGGTCGCCCCTACAAAATCACATTTGACATGAAATACAATCCGAACTACCACCATCGCCATAGTATTCGATTAAGAGGATACGATTATAGCCGAGGAGGTGCTTATTTTATCACGATATGCGTTGAAAACCGGCACTGTATATTTGGACAAATTGAAAATGGGAAGATGATCCTGAATGAATTTGGCCAAATAGCCCATCAGGAATGGGAGAAACTGCCCCAAAGATGGCCACATGTAGAATTGGGAACGTTCCAAATAATGCCCAACCACATGCACGGAATTATCGTCATACACGATTCGTCTGTAGGGGCGACCCGTGCGGTCGCCCGACGCGCGGTCGCCCATGAAGATGCGGTCGCCCATGAAGGTGCGATCGCCCATGAAGATGCGGTCGCCCAAGAAGATGCGGTCGCCCATGAAGATGCGGTCGCCCATGAAGGTGCGGTCGCCCAAGGTGATTGGATATCGTCAAATGATGCGGCCGCAAACCGGGCGACCGCAAGGGTCGCCCCTACGATTCGGGAAACACAAATGCAATGGGCCAAAAAACCAACCATTGGTCAAATTACCGGCGCGTATAAATCCTGTACCTTGACCGCAATGGTTCGTGAAAGGTCAAGCGGCGTAAGCCGTTGAGTATAAAAGTTCTATGATTTTAGGGTTGTTTTTCGTTTCAGTTGGGTTCAATCCCAAGGC
>JBEBHD010000188.1:0-10893 GCA_040080915.1 Saprospiraceae bacterium | reverse complement strand
GCGCGGCTTCTCGAAAAAGCCCTCGAAATTGACCTTCAAAATTTTGGAAAAGAACACCCCAACGTGGCCGTTCGCCAATCGAACTTAGCCAACGTTTACAGAAATTTAGGCGAGTACGAGCGGGCGCGGGACTTGCTGGAGGCGGCGCTGGCTTCCGATTTGAAAAATTTTGGAAAAGAACACCCCACCGTGGCCGTGAGCCAATCGAACTTAGCCAAGGTTTACAGAAATTTAGGCGAGTACGAGCGGGCGCGGGACTTGCTGGAGGCGGCGCTGGCTTCCGCAGTGAAAAATTTTGGAAAAGAACACCCCAAAGTGGCCGTTCGCCAGCTCAATATGGGGGCTGTTTTTTGGGAAATGGGCGAAAAGCAAAAGGCTAAGGCCCTGCTCCGGCAGGCGTATGATTTTTTCAAAAAACGGTTTGGAGACCAGCACCCCGAAACGCAAAACGCAAAACAGTGGCTGGACAAGGAGTGATGCCTCCACCCAAACCGCACGTGACTTCCCTTGTTGCGTGGTAGGATTCCTGCGGAATGGCAAACGCAGCGTACACCAAACATACAGAGCCATGCTCCACTCCTTTGCACTTGTCTTCCTCGGCGGTGGCGCGGGCAGCGCCTGCCGCTACGCCCTTTGGTTGGCTATGCGTCCCTGGCACGACAAGTTCCCGTGGGCAACCTTTGCCGCCAACGCAGCGGCCTGCCTGATCCTGGGCCTGCTGCTCGGCTGGCAGGCGCAGGGTCTGCTGTCCGACCAGCGGCGGTTGCTCTTTGCCACCGGTTTTTGCGGCGGGCTGAGCACCTATTCCACCTTCACGGCCGAAACATGGGGACTGTGGCAAAACGGCAGCCCGGCAGCGGCGCTGGCCAACGTGTTTGGCCAGTTGGTCGTGTGCGTTGCCTGCCTGCTCGCAGGCTTGCGCATGGCAGCGTGACAGACGCTCTACTACTTGATCTTCTGAATAGCCGCCCGAAACTGCTGAGCCGCCTCCGGATTGCCGATGGCATCGTACAGCTGCGCCGACAGTTCGTAAGCCGGTTTGAATGTTGGGGCGGCTTTGATGGCCTCCCGCAGGTGGTTGATGGCGGTAATGTTGTCGCCTTCGCGTTGCGCGATGAGCGCCAGATAGTAGTAGGCCGTGGGGTTGGACGGCTCCAATCGCACGGCGGTCAGGAACTGGGACTTGGCCTGGGCGGCATCGCCTTTGGTGAGCCAGTACAGGCCGATGACGTTGTTGGCCTGCTCATCGGCGGGGCTGATCTGGAGCGCTTTTTCGGCGGCAGCCTTGGCCTCTTCGGGCTGGTCGCCGTTCAGGTAGGCCTGTGCGAGCGATGTCCATGCCAGTTCGTTGTCGGGCACAGCCTCTGTTTCTTTGAGCAGTTTTTCGATGGCCCCGTTCCAGTCGCCGAGTTTGAGGGAGGCCATACCGAGGGCGCAGTTTTTGTCCGAGTCTTTCAGCACGGCGAGGATGGGCACGTCGCCGGCTTTCACGATGTGTACGGCGTTGTCGGGCGGCCATTTTCCCTTGGCCAGGGCAGCCCCGTCGAGGAAGCGGGTTGGGTACAGGCCGTAGTCCCAGGCATCGTCGCAGCGGCGTTCCCACTTGAGGTACTTGACCACGACCCTGTCGCCGTACTTGGCCAGCAGTTTCTGGGCCGGGTAGAACATGTTGGTGGCGATCACCACTTTTTCCTTCATGTCGGGCTTGAGGATGCCCTGGCTTTCCAACCATTCGATACCCTGGCGCACACTGATGCCCCAGTAGTCGGTTTCGAACTTGCCGTACGCGCCTTTGATGCCGCCTGTCAGCGGGTTGAAATAGGTGTAGGGGTACTTGCTGTTGGCGGCGATGAAGGCAGCGCTGTCGAACTGCAAGGCAACCATAGCAGCGACCGTGGCATATTGCAGCGCTTTTTTTGTTGAAAAAAGACTCATCAATTCATTCCAAAACAACGCTGCCGCTACAGCGAGTGAGGGATAAACAAATGTGAGGTGCCGCCAGCCGTCGTGTAGAACGGAATGTTTGTAAATCACGTAAGCCACCGGAAAAACACCGGCAAACAGCACCAAGAACACCCACAACGGATTGAATTTTCTCAGCAACTGCGGCAGCAAAACAACGAAGCCCGCCAGCCCGATCAGCGAGGTAAGCGGAATGGTGTACAGGATCCACTTCACCGGATAGTGCCACGGCGTTTTGTCCGACATTGTGTTCACGCCCTCGTACAGCACCCGGATACGCACTTCCAATTCGGAAAACTTGGTCAGGGCGAAATAGGGGTTTTTGAGCGGGTCTTGCAGCGCAAAAGGCCAGAACAACAGCGCCAGCACGTACCCGGCTGCCGCCACGGCCAGCACCACGGCGGCGTAACGGCCTACTTTTTTTCCGTTGAACAAACTACCCCAGCCGTTTTTCAACACAAAAAACAGTCCGGCAAAAAGGAACAGGTAGGCAAAATTGAGCAAGCCGCCTGCCCGAACAGCCAGCGCAATGGCAAGCCCCGCCACTAATCCGGCAATGTTCCATCTGCCCGGGTTCGGCATTCGGACCAGCACGGCGGCCATGTTGTAAATAGCCAGCATGTAGCCCGCCGCGAACGGGATATCCTTGGGATTCATCAACGAATCGCCCACAAAACGCGGCGACAGGAGCAGGATGACCAAGGTAAGCACACCCGCTCGCCAACCGGCGATGAGGCGGGCCAAAAGGGCCGCGCACAAGATAGCCACCCAGCCGAGCAGGGCGCTGCTGAGGTGGCGCACGTTGTGGTAAGCCAGGTCATTTTCCTGAAAACCCAGCGCCTTGTTGGCAAACCCCGTCACGATCTCAAAAAACCCGCCGTACAGGTGCATGTTGCCGTCGGTCACGTGCAGGGCTGCGGTGTCTTTGCCAAACGTCGTGTAGTAATTGACCAAGGATTGGCTGTACGCACATTGGAATTTGTCGTCCGCATTGATGCCGCTGCCGAACGATAGTCCGCACAACAGCAGCAGCCCAGCCCCGGCCAGGCCCCAGAAGATTTTGCGGAACAAACCATCGGATGGCGATGCCGCGGGCGGGCGCTCCAACCAGTCGCGAACGGAGCGGGAAGCAGATTTTTGCGGAACGGGGGCGGTTTTTTTGGCGGGCTGGGGTGTATTCTTGCCGGGTTTTGCCATGACGGTGCAGAAGGTAAAGTGAATTTGCGGCGCAAGGTAAAGAGGTTGGAGGGTTTCTGGTTGGAGGGTTTCGGGTTATCACGCTCGGTTTGTCATTTTATACTTCGCGCTGCGAGGTTTTGTGCATGGCCTTCGGCCTACTATTTTAATTAGCAGCGCTCAGTATGACAAAAGCGGAAAATTCTGACTCGCCTACCTGTACGTCACTTGTAGTTCGCGCCACTAGGTTTTGTCAGCAAAAGGCACAACAGGCAATTACACGAACCAAGGTCACAAAAACGCGAAAAGTGTTACGGCCAGCCAAGCCAAATAGCTGCACATTCGTGCGCACTTTTCGAATATGTGATTTTTTTACTCTGCTACTCTCATGAAAAGAGGATTTCCTGTCAGAACGCCTGTGCTAATACTGGCGCTGACCTGCTTTTGCACAACCGGTTTTTGGGCCCAAACACCCGTTTCCCTTCCGCACAATACCGGCCCGATTACGGTTTCTCTGATGCCGCCCGGTATTTGTTCTTTCGTTTTTTCCGACTATGGCGGCCAAAACGACCCGTATCCCCCGCAAGCGGGAGTCGGCTCTGTCATCACGTTTTTGCCCTCCGTGGCGGGCAATAAAGTGGTCGTTCAGTTCACCTCTTTTTACACCGAGGAGGGTTTCGATGCTCTGTTTGTGTACGATGGCCTTAACACCTCGGCCCCCCAGATCGGGTCGGGGGCACCGGTTCTGTGGGGATTGCCCAACCCGTTTTCCGGTGGGGCGGGAGGTTGGCAGGGGGCCACGGCCCCTTTCAACGTGGCTGCCAATACCCTCCGGGCCAGTGCGGCCAATACCTCCGGTGCATTGACCTTTGCTTTTGACAGCGACCAAGGCACAAACGCCAGCGGCTGGGCGGCCATCGTGTCTGAAGTGCCCGG
This sequence comes from Saprospiraceae bacterium, assembly GCA_040080915.1. Lineage (GTDB taxonomy): Bacteria > Bacteroidota > Bacteroidia > Chitinophagales > Saprospiraceae > M3007. The sequence goes on along the minus strand of JBEBHD010000188.1, from coordinate 6,819 downwards.
CGGCACCTGCTCGATTCTGACTTCGGGCACCGTTACTGTTGCCGCCGCTGCTGGCGTATGTGCGCCTGCGGTGCAAGTGCCCGTCCCGGGCGTGTCGCCGGGCGGCTGCGCCGCAAACCTCGACCTGCGGTACAGCCTCAACGGCGGCCCGTTGGTGCTGCTCACCCAACCCCTGCCCCCCGTGGTGACGGTGCCCAATGTGCCCTTGGGACAAAACACCCTCCACTGGCAGCTCGTGGAAACTTGCGCGGGCGGATTAGTTGCCAGCGCAAACCAAACACTGGCAGTGGCCGACACGACGCGCCCAACGCTGGTCGTCCCGCCCAATGTGACCCTTGATTTGCCGGCAGGCGCCTGCTCGGCGGCGTACTCGTACAATATTTCGGCGCAAGACGATTGCTCCACGCCCCCGGTGGTACAGGTGCAGGGGTTGGCCTCCGGCGAAAAATTCCCCGTCGGAACCACCGTCAATATTTTCAAAGCTACCGACTCGGCAGGAAACACGACCACGGCATCGTTTTCCGTAACCGTAAACCAGTTCGCCACACCGACCAACAGCCTGCTCTGTGCGGGCACGCTGAACGTTTCGCTGGGACACGACTGCGCCAAGGTGCTCGGTGCCAACGACATCCTGCTCGGCGGGCCGTACCGTTGCTTCAACTCGTACACCGTTCACATTGACCGTATTCCGCCCTACAACGACGGCCCCTGGGTGCCCGCCACGCTATCCAGCAGCGACCTCGGCAAAACCTACGGCGTGCGCGTAAGCGACCCGGTGAACAACAACTTTTGCCTGAGCAATGTGCTCGTCGAAGACAAACTGGCACCTGTGCTCACCGCCAATACCGCCAATTTACCCTGCAATTTCAACACCGCGCCCACCCACGGCGGGCTGGTGTCAGTGCAGGAGGAACTGACCCACACGGGATCGCTGCCGAATACCATTTTAGACTACGAAACGGCCCAACTGGCCTTCCCTGCCACCGCCCCTACCGACGCACAGGTGACCGACCTCAACGTGTTCCTGCGTGCGGGCGGCGATGTTTTTGAAAAAAACCTGCGCATCGAATTGGAAAGCCCGGACGGCACCACCGCCGTCCTGTGGAACCGTCAAACCGGGTGCAGCGGCCCGCTTTGGACGTACCTTGACGACGAGGCCCCCGCTGGCACCGATTGCACCCGCTACACGACCGGCCAGCACGCCCGCATCCTGCCCGGCGGCGGCGCGTTGGCCGTTTTTTATGGAAAACCGCTCAACGGCACGTGGAAACTGCGCGTGCGGGACATGAATGCTTTTGGCGACACGACCAGCCTCGTGGAGGCCATCTTGTTGGTGCGCTACACGGCCACATTTTCAGCGGGCTTTCCCAACGGGCTGCAATTCCCATCGCAGGTTGTGCAGGTGGCCCCAACCGGGTTTTCCGTGCCCGCGACCCTGTTGGACGGGTGCAGCGTGGTCGCGTTGAGCTACGCCGACGAAACGATCGCACAGCCCTGTTCCTCGGCGCTGTCGGCCATTGTGAAACGGACATGGACAGCACGCGATGCAAGCAACAACTCGGCCACGGTCGTGCAGACAATCAATCTGTTGCGCCCCGATTTGGACGACGTGACACTACCACCCAACTACGACGATATGGCTGCCCCGGCTTTCGAGTGCGGCAGCCCGTATCCCTCGCCTGCCTGGATCGAAAGCCAGGGCAAGCAGGGTGCCCCGCACGTTTTTGGCCGCCCTATCGGCTGCTCCATCAACTGGTCGTACACCGATGCCGTGGTGGCGAGCTGCGGCGGCGGGTACACCATCAACCGCAACTGGACGGTGGTGGACCCCTGCAAGTCCAAGTCGGTGCAAATCACGCAACTGATTCAGGTGCTCGACCGCCAGGTGCCCACGCTGGCCTGCCCGGCCAACTTGTCCGTTTCTACCGACCTGTACACCTGCTGCGCCACGGTGAATCTGCCCGATGTAGTGGCCGACGATGCTTGCTCCGGCATGAGTGCCATGAGCGGCAAAGTGGTGGTTTTCAACCAGTACTCGAACGATACGGTGCAGGTACAGACGGTCGGCGGCACGTTCACCACATTTCCGGGCAACAACCCGGCTGACCCGGACACGCTGGCGGCTTTTGGCACCACGACCTGCCTGCCTGTGGGCGTACACCATGTTTACTACCGCGTGGACGATGCCTGCGGAAACACCGCCACCTGTTCCTTCCGGCTGACCGTGCGCGACTACACCCCGCCCGTGGCGGTGGGCCGCCAACTGACGGTGATCTCGCTCAACGCCGACGACCCAAACGACTGCTACGAACCCGATCTCGCCAAGGGCCGTTTTCCCGGCGTGGTTGTGGTGCCCGCCACGGTTTTTGACGAAGGCTCGTACGACAATTGCAACTTCGTGAAACTGACCGTGCGCCGCCAGCCGCCGTACTCGCCCGCCATTCAGGCGCTGAACGCGCAAAACGGTACTCCACCGTGCTTCGATGCTTTCCCCGACCTGAAAAGCGAATATGCTAAGGCCACGGAGGAAGCCGATTCCATCAAATTTTACTGCGCCGAGGCGGGCACTACCCAGCGGCTCATCCTGCGTTGCTACCAAAAAGATGCCCTCGGGAACCTGACCCTCGGCTCGAATGGCCAGCCGATTTACAACGAAGCGTTCGTAGACGTGCTGGTGCAGGATAAACTCAAGCCCGGTTGCCAGCCCCCGGCCGACGTGGCCATTGCCTGTGAAAACTTCGATCCGGGGCTGGAGCCGTACGGGCTGCCCACGGTTTTGGACAACTGCTGCCTTGACACCACAAAAACCTACCGCGGCCAATACGGCTTGGGGCATGCGTTGGATATTTCCCAGTTCGACACCCTGTGCAACCGGGGTACCCTGACGCGCACGTTCACTGTATTCGACTGCCAGGGACAAACCAGCCAGTGTACCCAGCAGATCGCCGTCACACATGCCCCGAAATACGCCATTCGTTTCCCTGACGACGTAGCCATCACCGCCTGCAACGCTACCGGCCAGTACGGCCAGCCGGAAATTTTCGGCAAGGGCTGCTCCGCCACGGCGGTCTCGTTCAGCGATGCCATCCTGACCGTGGTACCGGATGCCTGCTACGGCATCGAGCGCACGTGGAAGGTGATCACCTGGTGCGATTATGTGCCCGGCGGGGCCTGCGTGCAGGTACCCAACCCCACGCCCAGCACCACGCTCAACCACCCCGACAATCTGGCAGGCCCCATCGTGTCGGCCCCCGGCACGCCCGCACCCTGGGCACCCACGGTGGCCAAACTGACTCCCGGCGCTGCCCAACCCACCAATTTTTCGTCGTTCTGGAACCCGTCCGTCAACTGCTACGAGTACCGGCAAATAATAAAAGTGCTGGACGGTCAGGCCCCCGAGGCCGATCAGTGCCCAACCAGCGGCATGGACGTTGGCGACCAAACGCCCAATGCTTCCGAACTTTGGAACGCAGCGTACTGGTACGACCCGGCTATTTCGAGCCACAACCTGGCTGACGGGCCGACAGATTTGAGCATTACGGCCACCGACCTGTGTTCGAAAGGTAATTTGCAGGTTCGGTACCTGCTGTCGTTGGATCTGGACAAAAACGGCTCGACGGAAACGGTCATCAACAGCGCCAATTTGCCGGCGGCAAATACCGTGTTGTACGACAATGCCGCCACGCCCAATTACGCAGGCGGCCAGGCACGCGGGTTCGACGACCGCGTCGTGGCTGCGGATCGGAAATACCGTTTTGCACTGGAAACCACCAAGGACGACAAAAAAATGACGGCTTCCGTGCGCTGGAACACCGAGGCCGAGCCGAACACCTTCGTCAAGCCCGAACTGCCCTACGGCACGCACCGACTGAACTGGGTGGTGGCCGACGGCTGCGGCAACGAGCGCGTTTGCGAATACGCTTTCACCGTGGAGGACACCAAGGCACCAACCTCCGTATGTGCCACCGGCTTGAGTATCAACCTGATGCCGTCAAAAACTGTAACACTGACTGTTGGAGACTTTTTGCACTATGCCGAAGATAATTATACGCCTGCGGCCCAGTTGAAGTTTGGTCTTAGGCGTGCCGACAGCAGCGCTGCGGGCTTCCCTTTCTTGCCTGACGGCGTGACCCCGCAAACCAGCGTGACGTTCACCTGCAACGACATCGGCATTCCGCAGCAGGTACAATTGTGGGCGCGGGATGTGGCCGGCAACGCCGATTTTTGCAAAACACAGGTGGTAGTACTGGATAATCCGAACTACTGCCAGTCTAACGGGGACTACGTCACCGTGGCTGGAGCGTTGAAAACCGAGTCGGGCAACGGTTTGGAGGGTGCGTCGGTAGCGCTGGAAGGCACGCACCCGACCCTGCCGCCGATCAGCCAGGTGCAAGTCACGGACAGTGATGGAAAGTTTCAGTTCAATGCTGTGCCCGTTTTGGGCACGTACACCCTGACCCCGTTCAAGGACAACGACCCGCTGAACGGCGTGTCCACGTTTGATTTAGTGCTCATCAACAAGCACATACTCGGGCTGGAGCCGCTCAGCTCGCCGTACAAAATGATTGCCGCTGATGCCAACGGCAGCAAGTCCATCACCACGTTCGACATCGTGGAACTGCGCAAACTGATCCTTGGCGTTTACACCGAACTGCCCAACAACACCTCGTGGCGTTTCGTGGACGAGCCGTTTGTTTTCCCCAATGTGTCCAACCCGTTCCAGGCACCGTTCCCGGAGACGGTTGCGTTGCAAAATCTGGGGCAAGTACCGGCCAACGATCTGGAGTTCGTGGCGATAAAAGTCGGCGATGTGAACGGCAACGCCGTGACCAGCACATTGCTGGAAACAGAAGACCGCGCGGCGGCTGGCACCCTGCACTTCGACGTGACGACCGACCTCAGTACCGGTTTTTTGGTAAAAACTGGCGACGTGTTCACGGTGCGGATCAATGCCTCGGAATCGGCCGAAGGTTGGCAATTCACGCTGGCCCACAGCGGCCTGGAACTGGTAGAACTGAAGCCTGGCCCCAACGCGAGCCTGTCCAATTTTGGCATTTTCACCAACGAGGCCGCCCTGACGGGGAGTTGGAACGGCACCGGCCAAGCCGGGTTCGACCTGACCTTCCGGGCTATCGAGCCGGGCGACCTGAGCCGGATGCTGGCCATTTCGGGCCGCATCACGCGGGCGGAGGCCTACGGACAGGAGCCGAACGAGCGCCTCGACGTGGCACTTCGCTTTGTCGGCCCGGCAGGCCCAATGGTGAAGGCACAGGGTTTCGAACTGTACCAAAACACGCCTAACCCGTTCTCCGGGAGCACCTGCATCGCCTTTTACCTGCCCGAGCCCTCGGAGGTGACCCTGAGCATTTCCGACGAGACAGGCCACCTGCTTTTTGAGCAAAAAGGTCGTTTCGGCAAGGGGCACAATGCGGTAGTGGTGGATGGCGATCAGTGGGTAGCTTCGGGCTTGCTGTATTGCCGTTTGAAAACCGAGAAAGAAAGTGGGGTGAGGAAGATGGTTCGGGTGAGGTAAAAAGGGCCCGATTCCATTGTGGCAGAAATCCTTGTCCATGTAGTTGACTCGGCATATTTCGAGGCAAAAAACCACCAACCAGTACTGGCCGACTTTTCCGGCCTGTTCATTTTTTTACGACCTGACCCAGACGTTCAAATTTGGGTCAGGTCGTAAAATAGGTCGAAAAGTTAGGAGGCGACGTGGCGCACAAAATTTATCAGGTGCTCCGAAACCGGTTGGTCGGGCTGTACAACAAAATGAAGTGGACGGGGGATGGTGCGAAAATTACCGGAGCTGGAGACCCGTTGGATATTTTGGATCGTAGGTTTTTTGTTCGATACCGGAAAATGGCTGTACATTTTTCCTCAAGGCGAAGGTCATTTTTACATGGAGTTAGACTCGGATACCGCGCCAGAAGAAACGATCACGCGATGGGATTTTGTGGAAATGGAAAAACCGATGCAGATTTTGCAAGTCTTTGAATGAGTGTATTTTGATTGCATTCAAAACCGCCGCCCTGCTCTACCAGCCGGGCGGCGGTCTTTTGGGTCGCCTACGGCACGACAAACGCACTGTGGTTTCGCCCAAGAGCCTCTTAGTTTTTATGTCCACAAGGCTTAGCGTCGTCCGCTTTCCCGTTGCAATCATTGTCCAACCCATCACAAATTTCCACAGCGCCGGGGTGTACGGCAGCATTGTTGTCGTCGCAGTCCTCATGGCTTCGGTACCCGTCGCCGTCGCGGTCTTGGTAAAAATATTTTTTGGCCAACTGGAACGCCCCGTTGCCGGTCTCGGTGCCGATGATGCGGCCAGGAATATCGTCGCAGGGGGCATTGGTGCCGCACCAGATGCGGGACAGGCTGGCCTGATCGGCGGCATCGCGGTAGGTGGCCCATTGCAGGCTGACATCCACACTGGGGCCTTTTTCGAGGCGCAGGAACGCGCTGTTGGCTTTCACGGTGTACGCGCCCAGCCCGCCGGGGAAATACGCATCACCCGTGAGCAAAGTCAGGGCCTCAGCTGCCGCATGGGATATGGCGGCGTGCCCCGACACAAAGCCGGGATAGGGCGGGGTGACGAACGATTTGGGCTGGTAAGGGTGCCAGGTTTCGGCCAGTATCCAGCCTGTGCCTGCCGTATTAATTGTCGAGTCGGCTACCGCATAGGGGCCTTTCCAGGCGAAAAACTTGATTTTGCCGAGGTGCTCTTTTTCGGGGCCAGCCAGCGGATCGCCTTTTCCCACCAATTCAATCCGCCCGGGGATGAGCGGGATGCCCGCCGGGTGGTACGAGGGCAGACTGGGA
>JBEBHD010000021.1:0-37439 GCA_040080915.1 Saprospiraceae bacterium | reverse complement strand
TCGCACCCCCACCGTCCCGCCCACCTACCGCGACCTAAAATCCCTCCGCCGCCAAACCGGCCTCTACGACCCCTTCGATTTCAGGGACTACCTCCAAGCCCGGCTGCGCAGGCTAAAATCGGAAACGGTGAAAGCCATCGCCAAATACCACCGCATGAAACGCCCGGTGGCCGATCAGGAAATGGTCGCCCTGTGGCTGGCCGAAACCATTTTTGAAAAAACCGCCTGGCCATGAACCCCATTCCCTTCCTGCCCGGCAAAAAAACGGTCATCTATCTGCCCAACGGGGAACAACACCAGGGGCAGTTTGCAGTCGTGGACCTGGCCCACATCAAAGCCAGTCACGACGAGCAGACTTTTGCCGATACGCCGGGCTATCCTCGCAACCTCGCCGGTGGCAACGTCAACGACCGCAATTACGCCGGCGATCTGGGCGCCCAGGCCCTGGTGGACGAATACGCCCGCAACCTGGAGCCGGGTCTGCTCGTCAGCACCGGCCGTACACCGGAGGGCACACCTATTATAAACAAGGAGGGTTTCGTGGTCAGCGGGAATAACCGGACCATGTCCACCAAACTGGCCCGGACGAAATACCCGGCCCGCTACCAGGCCTACCGGGATTTCCTGCAAGAAGAACTTTCGGCATTCGGGATTGCAGAAAAGGATTTTGCCGACCGCACCGTTTTTGCCGGCCGGGATGGACAGATCGAAGCCCCGTTCCTGGTCCGCATCGACTACAATATTCCGGCGCTTACCACGGAGGAATTGGCCAAATACAACCAGGCCAGCACCAAATCCGAGCGGCCGGTGGATAAGACCGTCAAACTGTCTAACATCCTGCGCGAAAACTCGGCCTGCGGCAAACAAATCCCCAAACTGTTCGAGGACGACGACACCATGAGCGAGTTCTACGCCGACGCTAACGCGCAGAAACAACTGCTCGACATGCTGCTCTCCTGCAACCTGCTCACCCGCCAACAGGTGCCGGAATACTACACCGACGGGCACTTTACCGAGGCCGGAAAATATTTCGTGGAGATGACCCTGGCCGCCATCGTGCTGCGTCCGCCCGCTTTGCAGGCCGCCGAAACCGACGGCGTGGTCAGCCTGCGCAAGGCCATCGTCAATGCCCTGCCCGTCCTTATGGATAATATCGCCCTGCCGACACCCGGCGCCCGGCTGATCGACGCGATCAACGCCGCCGTGGTGTTCCAGCAGAAAATGAAGGCCTCCAAACTGTCTTTCGCGGATTTCATCGGCCAGCAAAACCTGCTGGACACCGAGCCGTATTCCCGTGAAATGCTGGTGCTGAACCGCCTGATGAATACCGGTCAGCGAGCGTTCAAATCCGCCATCGCCCGGTACAACGAAACTGTGAAGGCCAACCAGGGCGAGTCCTTGTTCGGCGAGGAACACAAGGTAAGTCCGGCAGAAGCCTTCGAGCGGATCATTGTCGAAGCCCTGGATGCCGGGGAGCAAAAGGTGATCGGGCAGTACCTCAAACAAGTGGAAGGACAAAACGCCTTGGTTGAAACAGACCCTACCCAAAGCATCGAAGCCTACACCGGGGGCGTTCAACAGGCTTTCCAGGAAGGCAAAAAACTGACCATCACCAGGCTGCGCAAAATCGCCGCTGCTGCCGGCATAGACACCGGCAACGAAAAATACCTCTGGGAACTGACGGAACTCTGCTGGGTAAACTGGTACCGGAAATTAGTGGACGCCCACATTTTCGAGGAGGACAAAACCGCCGCCTTTGATGCCGTGGTGGATTTCTACCGGCGCGTTCAACCAACCTACACCGGCCTAGACAGTCACAAAAAGGTGTTCCAACAATACAGCACCAGCGCACCGATTGCCTGGCTGGCCGGCTGGTTTACCTATGACCGCGACACGAAAGGCGTGTTCGAACCATCTGCCGGAAATGGCCTGCTGACCATCTTCTACCCGGAGGAAATGACGGTGGTCAACGAAATCGACCCAGTGCGGTATGCCCACTTGAAAACCCAGCCTTTCCGGGCGATACACCAGATGGATGCGTCCGTACCGTTCCCGGACCGGTTCCATCGCGCCTTCGATGTGGTGCTCACCAACCCGCCGTTTGGCCGCCTGGTCGAGGTCAACCGCGATTTCGGGTATCCGTTCAAAGCGCTCGATCACGTCATGGTCGCTCATGCGTTGGAATGTATGCGCGATACCGGCCGCGCCGCCATCATCATCGGCGGCCACACGGAAATCAACTACGGCGGACAAATCGCCAGCCACCGGCAGTTTTTCAACTGGCTGTACCGGCATTACCGGGTGGTGGCCATGCTGAACATCGATGCCGCCAAACTTTACCACAAACAAGGCACCGACTTCCCGCTGCGTATGATCCTGGTCGCCGGACGAAAAGCGGAGCCCTTCGGCGCCGCACCCACGATCAAAGAATACCCGCAATTAACCCAAGTGACCGACTCCTTCGAAGCCTTGTTCGACCTGGTGCGAGCCGCCCGGGAATCCGCCAACCTGCGCGAAGAAACCCTGACCCAAAAACTGGAACGGGAACTCCAAAAAGTAAAAATTGAAATCACATGATATTCCAACACGCCAAAATTCACCGCGACGAGTCCCTCAAATGCCTATGCGTCGCCTGCTACGAAGGGGAAATTCTCAACTACGAAGATCATGTCTTCGCCATTTCCTGCTGCATCGCCACCCTTATCCAGGACGCCCGCGACCGGGGCGTGGCCGTGGAACCGCTGCTCCGGGAATACCTGGGCGCCGAGCCGGAACCCGGTCTCACCCCCGCACAACTTTTCGACACCGCTATTGCCGGCAGCGACGCCTGGTCGCACGTAGCCGCTCGGCTGCGCGAGGCCTGGCAGGAAGTGACACCGGCGGAAATGCGCGAGCATTACCGTCGGAGCATGGCAGAGGGTATTTCAAATCTGCCCGAGGCGGAAGGACTGCCGTTCGGGGATGAAGAGTTTGATTGTATGACGTTGGAGGAGTGGGTGGAAAGGCTCAGTGAGGTGGTGGAGCTGCGATAGACCTGGGATCGTCACTCTCCCGATTCCATAATAAGCCGCACTTGTGTCTCCAGCAATTCCCTGTCCGGTAGATAGAGTTGGTATTTAGAAACAAAAATTTGGTTGCTCAGCCCCCCGAGTGCGTATTCTACCAGTATGTCGTTTTTGTGCGCTGTAAGGATGATGCCGATGGGTGCATTGTCATCTGGCAGGTTTTCCTCTTTTTGAAAATAGTTGAGATAAAGATTCATCTGGCCGATGTCTCCGTGCTCAACCTCATCTACTTTGAGGTCAATCAGCACAAAGCACCGCAGTATGCGGTGGTAAAATACCAAATCAACCCGATAATGCCGGCCGCCAAAAGAGATGCGGTACTGCCGTCCCACGAAAGTGAATCCTTTGCCGAGCTCGAGTAAAAAATGCTGTAGATGTTCGATTATTCGAGCCTCGATCTCGGCCTCCGAGTAGCGGTGCTGCTCCGGAATTTGCAGAAAGTCCAATATGTACGGGTCGCGCAGTATCTCATCGGGGGTTTCGGGAATTTGACCTTGCGCGGCTAATTTCAAGATGCCTGCCTTGTCGCGACTTTTTGCCAAACGAAGAAAAAGCGCGGATTTCTTCTGACGTTTCAGTTCGCTCACTGACCAACGCTCTCGGATGGATTGTTGCTCGTAAAATCCGCGCTCCAATCCGTCGTCAATGGTCAGCAATTCGCAATAATGGGACCAACTCAAAAGTTCAGACACCGTCTGAACTTTTGGGAAAAACAAATATAACTTCCTGATAAAAAACACATTAGTTCGACTAAAGCCCTTGCCATAGGTCAGCGACAAATCTTTAGAGAGCTTGTCAAGCAAGAATGACCCATACTCCGCTTTCTCATTGCCACTCTGCTCATACTCAACAATATGCCGTCCGATCTCCCAGCGAGTCTGCACAGCAATCTGCTGCGCCACCCGGTAAGCCCGAATACGTCCCGCCTGCAATGCTTGTCCGATATTATGGATGAGTTGAACGTAGTCAGTGTTGTTGGATAAAGAATTCATGATGGGTGCCCTCAGTGTCTTTGAGTGGAAGAGGCCGAGTTGCGGGCAAAGATAAATTTTTTGTTTTAAACTCGGAGAGTCAGGTTTGACCAAGTCTTTGTTGCACTCGGCAAATTGCGTCAATGGAATCCGGTTCAATTCCATTAGACACAAAAGAACGGCTGTATTTTAAAATCAGCCGTATTTATATGCCTTTTTGACCTGCTCAAATTGTCGCGCCCGCCGCCCTTCTAAAAGCGGTACTAAAAATAAGTAACGCAGGGCCTATATCGTCTCCTCTGAAAAAATAATTCCCCGCATTTCCTTGTAAATTCATTAATTCAGGAGCCATATTTGCAACGTTAAAACCTAAGGCACTTACCCCATGACCCCAACCGAAACCCAGGAACCCCAATCCCTCGACCTCTCCCCCAGCCTCTCCGCCTACCGCCCCATCTCCCGCGCCAACTCGCTCGAAGTGTCCCTGCCCGGCAGCATGGCCTTCCAAACCCGCCAGGCGCTACTGCGCCTGCGGCAGGAAATCGGCAGTCCCGACCTGTATGTGGCCCAAAAACTCCACTACCCGCTCAAGTCCAACGTGTTCGAGTTCTTTTCCGCCGAGCAGGTGGACGCCATCGCCCTGGCCATCTGGAACATCGAGCGCGGCGACGGCATGATTATCGGCGACCAAACTGGTATCGGCAAGGGCCGGATCGCGGCGGCCATCATCCGCTACGGGGCCAAAAACGGGCTGCCCACCATCTTTATCACCGAAAAAGCCACGCTCTTTTCCGACATCTACCGCGACCTGTACGACATCGGCAGCGTGGACTTGGTGCCGCTCATCCTCAACAGCGACAGCAATGCCACGCTGCAAATCTCGCTGGACAGCGAAACCATCGTTAAGGTCCACGAGTGGCGGCGCGACCGGAAGTTCCTGCCCAAAAGCATGGGCGAACTGCGCGACCTGGTCGCCGACAAAGACGCCCTGCCGCCGGGTTACGACTTTGCCATGCTAACCTATTCGCAACTGTCCTCCGACTGGGAAAGTCAAAAGCAACTGGGCAAAAAGACCAAATCCGAGCCCTCGGCCTCCAATTTCAAAACCGAATACATCGCCGCCCTCTCGCAGGGCGCCGTGGTGATCCTGGACGAAGCCCACAACGCCTCGGGCGGTGAAAGCACTACCGGTTATTTCATCCGGGAACGGCTGTTGGCCAATGCCCAGGGTTGCTGTTACCTGTCGGCCACCTTCGCCAAACGGCCCGACAACATGCCGGTGTACGCAAAAAAAACGGCGATCAGTCACGCCAACATCAAAGCGACAGAACTGGAAGAGGTGTTCGCCCGCGGCGGCGTGGCTTTGCAGGAGATCGTGGCCGGCGAGCTGGTCGCCTCGGGACAGATGCTGCGCCGCCAGCGCAGTTTCGAGGGCATCCGGGTGGAGTACAACTTCCTGCCCGACGACTACGAAGAGCACCGGGTGATTTACAACACCGTCATCGGCCTGGTGAACGACATCATTGAGTTCGAGCAGGAGGTCATCGAGCCGTATTTGGAGACAATGAGCAAGGCCCTGTCCAGCGGCGGCGAAAAGGCCGAAAAGCGCAAGGGCACCGAAAAAGGCGGGGTGTCCAACTCGCCGTTTTTCAACAAAACCCACAACGTCATCCGCCAGCTGCTGTTCAGCATCAAAGCCCGGCAGGTGGCACGGGAAGCCATCCGGCTGCTGGGCGAAAACAAAAAAGTCGTCATTGCTTTTGCCAACACGATGGCCTCCTTCATGGACGAGTTCGGCTACACCAACGGCGACGAGGTGGACAACCTGGACTTCGCGATGGTGCTCAACCGCTCTTTGGAAAACGCCCTGAAGTACACCGTGGCCACCGAAACCGGCGAGATCAAACATTACACCCTGTCGCCCGCCGATCTCGACCCCCTCAGCGCTTCGATGCTGGAAAACCTGCGCGACAAGATTAAAAGCGCCTCGGCCGGCATCAGCCTGTCGCCCATCGACACGCTCATCAACACCATTGAAAAAACCCGCAAGCCAAAGGAGGTGGGCGGCGCCGAACACGACTTTTACCGGGTGCGCGAATGCACGGGCCGGCCTTTCCAGATCAAGGACGAAGGCGGCGCACTGGTGTATCGCTCGTTCAAGGCCAACGTGAAGCAGTTTTTTGCCGATTTCAATTCCGGCGACGCGGACGTACTGCTCATCAACCAGAGCGCCAGCACCGGGGTATCAGCCCACGCCAGCGGCAAATTCCGCGACCAGCGCCAACGGGCCATGATTATCCACCAGCCTGAACTGGACATCAACACCGAGGTGCAAAAACGGGGGCGCATCAACCGCACCGGCCAGGTGAATCTGCCGGAATATCTATACGTGTCATCCTCCATCCCGGCGGAAAAACGCATTTTGATGGTGCTGAAACGCAAGTTGAAAAGCCTCGATGCGAACACCACGGGCAGCCAGAAATCCAGCGACGCCCAACTGGAATCGCCCGACTTTTTCAACAAATACGGCGACCGGGTGGTGCAGGGTTTCCTGGGAGAAAACTACACCGTTGCTGCCGCGTTGCGCCTGGACAGCGGCGAAGACGATAACAATTCCTCCTACGCTCGCTCGGATCTGGCCGAAATGTTCAGCCGCCGCATCGCCTTGCTCACCGTGGAAGAACAGGAACGGGCCTATGCCGAAGTGTTGGCCCGTTACAGCGAGTACGTCGAAGACCTGAAACAACGCGGCGAATACGACCTGGAAGTGGAGTACCTGCCCCTGGAGGCCGAAACCGAGGAGCAATTCCTGCTGGAAGAAGGCAGCGGGCGGCCTACGCCGTTTGGTCAACCGGCTGTTTTGGAGCAGGTGCAAGCCCGAGTGTTGAAACGCCCGATGAAATGGAGCGAAGTACAAGCGATCATGGAAAAAACGCTGCAAGGCGCTTCGCCGGAGGAGTTCCAAAAACGCTTCCGCAAAGAATACGAAGCCGGGCGACAGGAACTGCGCGCTGCCAAATCCGCCGAGCGCAACGCCAAACTGCGCAAAGTCGAGGATGAAATCCGCGAACTGGAAACCCTGCGCACTTCAGGCAAATCCAAAGACGAGGAAAAACTGGAAAAAGGGCTGGAAAAAGCGGGTAAACAACTCGCCGAACTGAAGGAAAAAATGGCCGCCGAGGAAAACAAAATCGTGGCGGAGACCAACAACGGTCTGCGCATTATCGACTTTTTCAAAGTGGGCCGTCCCTTCCAGTTCCGCATCGAGCAGGCCGGCACGGCGCGGGAATTGAACGGCGTAGTCACGGGTTTGTATTTCCTCAAACCGCTGGGCGATCCCACGCGCTACAATCCGGCCAATGTGCGTATCACGGCCGCGATCTACGGTCCGGAGCGAACCTGGACGCTCAAATTCAATAGCCCGGAAGTGTTCACGGCGATGGGCATGAGCACCTACAACCAGGAGGTGTTTTTGCAGGATTTGCTGTACAACTGGAACCGCCACGACAGCGCGGGCAACAAACGGGAGGAGCAGTTTATCGCCACGGGCAACATGCTGCTATCGGCCAAAAACGTGTTTTTGCAGGGCGCCGGTGGCAAACTGATCAAATACAGCACGGTCGACGGTGGTATCCGCTCGGGCATCCTGGTGCAAAAGGAAGTGGATCACAAGGGCCGGGAGCAGAAATCGGAACCGAAAACCCGCCGCTCGGTACGGGCGTTGGCCGACGAACTGGCGCAAACTCGTCCGGGCTACCAGCAATACCGCTATGTCGAGGGCACCGCTTTGAACAACGCCATCGCGTTCGTGCGCACCCGCGAGGAAATGTACCGGGTGACCATGCCGAAAACCACGGCGTTCAAACCCTATTACGGCGACAAAGACCTGGTCAATTTGCTTTTCCAGGATACCTACGACCGCAGTCGGGGCCTGCCCAAGGCTTTTGTCAGTTACCCGCCCAACCTGCTGGCGGGCTACCTCCACCGCGACGAGCTGCAAGCCTTCCTGAACATCTTGGCCGACAAGTACCAGATGACCTACTTAGCCGAAGCCCAGCAATTCGGGGGCTTCCTAAACCTTGATCAGCCCATCCCCGACCGCGAGCCTTCCGAGATGGAACAAATGCTCGTCGTCCTCGAACAACTCAACCTCGAAACCGCCCCATAACCGCCATGACCTACCAACTCCAAAGCCTGACCCCGCCGCAAATCGCCCGACTGGACGAAGTACCCATCGCCCGCCAGGAGCAGATCATCGACCAGACCGGCGAGCCGCTGCGTTTGGTGACTTCCTATTATTTGGTCAAAAACGCATCAGCCAACTTCACCGTGCCGCATGAAACTGCCGAAAACCTGGATGCGGCGATTTACGACCTATTAACCCGTAAAGGGTTTTTGAACGGGACGATGCAAATGGCAAAACCGGAGCCGGTCAAACAAGAGCCGGCGCAGGCCAAAATGGAATTACCTGAGCCGGCCCGGACGGTGCCTGCTAAACCTGCAACACCTAAACCGGCTGAGCGGCCAAAGTCTTTTTCCTTCAACAACTACCCCCTGGCCAAAAAATTCATGCCCCTGCACCAACAGCGGGTGGTCAGCGGATTTAATGAAGAGCGCGAGGCCATCGCGGGCGAGGTGGAAAAGATGCTCTCCGGCATTCCGAAATTCCGCTCGCAATCGAAAAAGCCCTTGATGGAGCAAACCGTGTACGCCCACTATTTCTACGGCCAAAGCGACTGGTTTATCCTGGAATACGACGGCAGTGAGGATATGTTTTTCGGCTACGCCATTCTCAATGGCGATAGTCAAATGTCCGAATCCGGCTTCATCGGCCGGCAGGAGATCAACGAAAACGGTCGGGTGGAACTGGATTTTCATTGGAAGCCGGTTACGCTGGGTGAGGCGCTGCACAAAACCGATCCAGACTTTTTCAAAGTGCCCGTAAAAAAGGAGGCAACGGAGCCAACCACCGAAGAACTGATCGGTGTCGGATTTGACCAAAAAGGCCAGTACACCTTGGTTGCCTGGAACAAGGCGCTACCGGTTATGGAATGGCTGGTGCGCAACACGCCTTTCGTTGTCCCGCACGATTTTGGCCCCGGCAAAGGCAAGTACAAAACGACCCGCAATGTGTCGCATTCCTACCTCGCCGATTTATACGACCGAAAAATCGAGGTGCCTGACCCCAAATTCAAAAAGGGCGACATGGCCCAGTACAAAGACACACCCGTCAACATACTGGACGACGGCATTTTCGATCCCACTGCCATGCGCTGGATTTACCTTGCTCAAGCTTACCAATGGGCCGATCCGGACAACGTAAGTGAAAAGTCCCTTACCCCCATCGAGCACACGGATTGGAACGGCTTTGTCGAAGGGCAATCCTACCGGCACAGCAACGGCAAAACTTACGCATTCGACGGCCTGATCGAACTGGGCGACGGACAAAAACTTGGTACCTGGAAACTGGACGGTAAACGTGTCGGCTCGCCGATCCCGAATTTGCCGGGATATTTCAAAATGCAAAACAGCGCCGTCGAAGCGCCACCGGTGGTGGATAACTCGAAGCGCCTGCGGCTCGCCCAGGCCAAAGCCAAGGCGCAAGCGGCCCGCATCCGAATCCTCAAACTCAAACCTCAAAAAGCAGCCTGACCATGTATAAAATAGCCCAACTGACCGATGCGCAAATCGCCAAACTCCAGCCCGATCTGCGCCGGGAAATCGAATCCCTGAAATCCGACAGCGACAACTTCGATCCGGAACTGTACGAGGTGTTTGCCGAAAATGACAAAGACCTATACGAACTGGCCGAGGGTCAGTTACCCGGTGCATCCCACGCCGTCGAACCGACGGCGTTACAACGCGGCCCAAAACCCAGGAAAAAACGCGCCAAAAAACAAGCCGACGCCTATTCCGAAACCGTCACCATAGACGGTACAGAATACCTGGTCGGCGCCGGCCCGGATGGAAACGTGCAATACGGGCTGGACAAAAATGGCCGGCTGCTCCAAATCGGCGACGCCGTGGAAGCCACCATCAAAGGCAATACTATATTAGGTGTAATTGCCAGCCTCAAAGCCCGCAAAGGCGGCGGCCACCTGGTGCGCTACACCGACGACGCCGGCAACAAAAAGACCTCGATGTTGCAGCCTTCGGCCATTGCCAAAACGACCGCAGCTTCGCCAAACACCGGCCAAGAAACCCCGGTAGCGCCCTACAAAATGCGGCTACCCAAGAACCTGGTCAAAAAAGCCGAAGTCGCCCGCCGCACCGACTGCGACGAAAACGAAGCCATTCTGGTGACACCCACCGAAAAAGTGGAAATAGAAGCGCCCACAGTCGCCGATCCGGCCAAGGGCGATAAAATTCTCGCCCATCCCGACGGTACGCCGATGACCGTCATCGAGGGCAAAGCCGTGGACCAACACTTCGAAGTGGAAGGCAAAGCCGGCGTTGAAACCCGAAAGGACGGCACCGTGACCTTCGATGTCGCCGGCGACGAAACGCCCGAAGCCGCCGCGCAGCCTCAACCGGCAGACGATGAGACGAAATACCGCGCGGTCAAAGCGAAAAAGCCTACCTCCAAATGCGAATTCTCCCGCGAAAAAGCCAAGTCACCGGCCCTAATGACCTTTCTGGAAGGCATGCGCCTGCGCTGGCACGACGGCGAATCGAAGGACAAGATTATCGGGGTGTACTACCTGAAAAACGAAAACAAAGTCCTGCTGAAAGTAAAAGTGTACGATTGGATGGACCTGTTTGCCGACATCCGCTACTTCACCATCTGCCCGGAAAGCGGGCGGCTCACCAAAACCGAAAAACCGGGCAATGGCGCCGCCTCGGTGCTGCTGAGTCAGGCCGCCATGAAAGAATTTTACCGCCACCCCTTCGGACAATCCTGTAAACGTGTAAGCAAGGCGCTCTACGTCGAGTGCTACCGCAACGGAGCCTGCTCCACTGAAAAACAAAAACGGCTGTACCAGATTTTTGCCGGCAAGTGTATTCGGCAGGAAAAGGCGCATAGCCGGGAGTATTTGAAATGGGCGCATAAACAGGCGGCAGAGCGCTGGGAAGGGTACGAGGGACCTAAAACGTATGCGCAGGTTTTTAAGGAAACGCTGGCGATGATTCGTAGTGGGAAGCGCTGAAAGTCACGTGATTTTATTTCGCACAGACGTTACGCAGAAGGGTTTTCGCAGACGTTACACAGAAATTCTATTGAATTTTCATGTAGCAAAATTCTGCGTAACGTCTGCGCGAAACCCCTAAAACCGCCCCATGTCCCAGCTCACCCAATCGTTTTTCGAGAAAATCCTCACCGCCGAGGGTGGGTATCAAAACCAGTCCGCAGACAGTGGCAATTTCAACCGTTGCGGCGTCAACGCCGGCACCAAATACGGTATCACGCCGAATACCTGGCAAGAGTATTCCGGCCAGCAGTGTCCCGGCGCGGAAACAATGAAAAACCTCACCCAGACGCAAGCCCGGGACTTCATGGATTGGTGGGGCAATCGCTGGCGGATATGGGAAATCTACGACCAGGATTTTGCCGAACTTGTGTTCAACGCCTTTTATGGCAACCCTTCCGCCGCTGCAAAAACCCTACAACTGACCCTGAACCAACGCGGTTACACCCTGGCGCCGGACGGTATCATGGGGAGCAAATCACTCGCGGCCGTGAACGTGGAAACCGCCAAAGACAAGACCGGGTTGTACAACGCCTACCGGGAAGCCTGGCTTTCATACCTCCAATCGCTCGGCAATCCCACCTATACTGCCGGCTGGACCAACCGGATGGATACCTTTTTCCCGCCCTTGCCTGGCACTGACACACCCGCAACACCCCAGCCTCAACCCAACTACCAGGTCGAACTCTGGCAGCGCCGCTTTTCCGGGATGTTCAAAAGCAGCGACGATGCGATTTGGGTATGGACGGCCCTGGCCTTGCTTTTCGGTCTGATCCCCTTCCTTTATTATCGCCTCAAAACCCTGCATTTATGACACCCAAAACCAAATACGCCCTCCTGGCCACATCGCTTTTCCTCGGCTTATCTGGTCTGACCTGGTGGCTGTACCGCCGTTTCTTTCGCGACGGTCTTGGCCCCACTGGAAAGTGGGACGACGAGGGCGGTACCACCGAGCAACCGCATACCGTGGCCGGGTCGGAACTCAGTTATGAGCAATCGCCCATCATTATGAGCCACTTTGACATCCAGGAATTCGACTCATCTGATCAGCTTGGCAGTGGCGTTTACATGAAAATCAAATTCCTCAAAATGCTTGATGCCGCTCGGGAGCAGGCCGGTATTCCGTTCCGGGTCAATTCCGGTTACCGTACTCCAGAGCACAATACAGCCGTGGGCGGTGTGCCGGATTCCGCACACACGCGGGGTTGGGCAGCGGATATTGCGGCGCGAACGCTGGAGCAGAAGATCAGGATTGTGCGGGCGGCCAGGAGTGTTGGGTTCAACCGGTTTGGGATTTATGATACGTTCATTCACCTGGATTGTGATCCGGGGAAGCGGGGGGATGTGGCTTGGAATGGGAAGATGAACGCCGTCGAAAAAGGTGGGAGTTTTTCAATGTTTCCTTTCGATCCGTTTACTGTTTGATGCCCGGGTTCAAATATCCTGAGTGATCCGCAGGCTGGTTTTGCCTTCTGTAACTTCATGCTCCCGTTTGCTCAGCAACCGCAATAACCCCACCACCAAATACACCGGGGTCTGCAACAAAAACCACGATTTCCGCGCACTCTTCCCCGAGTCAAATCCGGTATGTTCCGCCACCTTCTCCCAGGAAAGGCCATCCGGTAAGCGGTACCGCTCGGTGGTGCCATCCTTGAAAACAGATACTCGCAAAGCATCCATCAGCGCGTCTGCTTGGGCCATCGTGCTGGCTTTTACTTCAATTTTAAACCTGAATGGCTTGGTGAGCGCGATGACCGGCGTTTTGCAGAGTACCATCAGTTTTATGGTGTCCTCAAAACTCATCCGGTCTTTTACCAGCAGGCGAGCGATGCTGGATTTGTTGGCGTAGTGCAAAGGGCCGGCCGCGTCTTCGTAGGAGACACCAGCGCGGGACATTTCGGCGCGGAGGGCGGTTTGGAGGGCGAAGACTAAGGAGGTAAGGTTTTCCATGTGCTTTGTTTTCAGGTACAAGATAACGAAAAGCAAGCCCGGTACAGGGCTTTAATGGCAAAGTTATCTGGGTTTTGGCGACTGATATGCAACAATTGGCTTAAAATTCATCGGCAAACCGGTTCTTTCCCGATTGGTTTGGATTTTGATAAAGGATTTTGGTTATCCTCCATGCTACCTTCGCTACTTTTGAATCGCCCTTTCAGTATTTTATGCCACGGTAGGGATGTCTTCAAAATATAAGGACTCTATCAGGCAACCTTCGGGAAATTTTGACTGAATATATTGTCGAACGTGAATAACGATGGGTTAAAACACCTCCTTACCGGCTGTTTAAATAACGACCGCCGCAGCCAGGGAGCCTTGTACGAACGGTTTTATAGCTACGCCTTGTCGGTGGCCTTGCCTTATTGTGCCCACGAAGAAGAAGCCCGCGAAGTAGTCAACGATGCTTTCCTGAAGGTTTTCACCGGTATAGGACGTTACGACCCAGCTTTCGCCTTCGCTACCTGGCTCCGTACAATCGTGGTACGCACAGCCATAAATCGTTATAAAAGTCGACAGAACGAATTAGTCCTTTACGACCTGACCGAAGGACTTGACATTCCAATGGAGGATGACTTTTTGTCGAAAATGGCGGTGGAAGACTTGCTGCGATTGGTACAAAAGCTGCCGCCTGCTTACCGGATGACGCTCAATTTATTCGCATTAGAAGGGTTTTCCCATGCTGAAATATCGGAAATGCTGGGCATATCGGTCGGCGCTTCCAAGTCGAACCTATCCAGAGCTAAAGCAAAATTGAAACAAATGTTGACCGACTATCTACCGAAAAAATATGGCTGAGAAGAATTTTTTTGATCTGCTAAAAGAAAAAATGGCCGCTCTGAGGCCATCCGCGCGGCACCGCGAGGATGATTGGACTGCTCTGACAGCCCGGTTGAACGAGGCGTTGCCCCAACAACCACAGGATCGCCGGCGGGCATGGTTGCCTCTGCTGTTATTGCTACTCGCCCTGCTGTCGAGCAATGCTTTGTGGTGGAACGAAAGCCTCGAAAATCGAACGGCTATGCGACGAGTCGAAGTGCAACTTGCTGGCCTCCAAACCTCGGTCTCTTCATTAAGAGCGGTCTCGCCGACCGTTCGCACGGATACCGTATGGCGGACGGTTTATATTCAAATGCCAAATCGGTTGCAGTTTGAAGCGCCTTTGCCGGTACAACGGAGTGAAGTTGTAGCCAATAATAATCCGTCCATTAACCGGGAAAATGGCTCTGATGCGAACAAAACATTGACCGGGTCTGTAAGCAACGACTATCCAGCGCAACTAAAATATGTGAAGATTGGCCCGGATCAGAAGGACTCAGGTCTTACCTATGCAACCGCTCGACAACCCGAACTTTCAGGCCTTGGACAGGGCACTACTGCGAGAGTTAGCCCGTTACGGATGCTTGAAATGCCTGAATTGGTATTTTTGAAAACATCCGCTCAGCGGGCGCCATTCAATCCCGATGTTGCTCTCATTCCTGAACTAAAACCGTACAAACCCACCCGCCCGTTCGGCTCCTTATTGCTCAATGCGCTAAAACCAAAGTATGTGAAGGTAGGGGTAATGGGAGGATGGTTGCATCCTTTAAGCACGGCTTTAAAGCACCAGGTCGGGTTTGAAGTCGGTGCACAAGGAGCTATCGGCTTTTCACGCCATTGGTCCTTAATCCTGGAGTACACCTACGGACAATTGCATTATGAGTCCAGCAAGCCTTCGGCCATTTTGGGCTCGCCCGAGCTTCCTGGGCTACCTTCATCGGAGCATCACTATGCACACCTGGACGTGAAACGGCAACCGATGCGGCAATTTGGACTTGGATTGCGTTGCACCTTCTCCGAATGGGGCAAGACCCGCCCGTACATCGGGTTGAATTGGGGCACTCAGACCATATTACCTTACACGGTCGAATACGAAGTACAACATGAACCAAGCGGTACAATCCAACCGAATATTCTTACCGTCGATAAAACTACACGCCTGCGGAACACCATTCGCTTTGGAGTCGGGCTGGAAGTGCCGCTTTCACGAAGGTTCGATCTCACCGTGGAAGGTTTTTATCTGCATCAATGGCAGAAAAAAAACAAAGATACCTTGAACCCGATGGGGCTTCGGGTAGGGGTCAACTGGGCGTTTTAACAAATCTTCATTCGTAAATGCCAATGGACCGGATTCCTTGGAGCCGGTAACTGCGCCTTCCATCGGCCCAATAATGGGGTCGGTGGGAGGCGCAGTTTTTTTAAGGCGCCTGCTCAAATTTGAAAATTTTACTCCGATAGGCAACCTTTAGGAGTCGTGTCTTGAATATGTAGAAACAAAATCTACTTATGTCGAACAAGGATTCATGGAACTCCATACATTTAGTAAACGCTTATGTTAACGAAGATAAGCTGCAAAAACCGGAAGAAACCATATTGGGTATTGTAAAGGATAAATTGAAGGATTGGCGAATGTTGGACCTGGGTATCGGATTAGGCCGAACGACCTTGCATTTCGCGCCGCTTGTAAAGGAATACGTCGGTACGGACTATTCATTCGGCATGATAAAAACGTACCAGAAGATGTTTCCTGAAACGGAACCAAAGATTCAGGTGAGGTTGAGCGATGCGCGAATGATGCGGGAGTTCGAATCGAACTATTTCGATTTTATATTATTCAGCTTTAACGGTATAGACTATATATCGCATGAGGATCGGGTTGATGCGCTGAAGGAGATAAAAAGAATCGGGAAGAATGGCGGGCTTTTTGTTTTTTCAACGCACAATCTGCAATACGTTGAAAATCTATATACTATAAAAATCCATAACGGCTTAAGGTATTCTGCCTATCAATGCTACCGGTATTTTAGGTTGATTTATGAAAACGGCTTTCCGGGGAAATACCGGGATAAAGACTTCGCCATTATTAACGATGGAGCGCATCACTTTAAATTGAATACGTACTATATCAAGCCGACCGCCCAAGTCGAGCAATTGGAGCGTATGGGCTTCAAAAACATTCGGTTGTTTTCATTAAAAACGGGTGGCGAAGTGGAGAAAGCCAGACTAAACGGAGCCGGCAAAGATAGCTGGATTTATTATTTGTGCGAGATATAACGCATGGTCGATGTTTCTTGGTGACATCCTCATCCTAATTATTTATACAATTTTTGAGCCCGAAAATCGTTCTGACAGACTTTTACTACATTTGTCCCATGTTCTGGTTTGCCCGCATTTTTGCCTTTTATATGTTCTTGCTTGGATGTCTGCCATGTGTAGACGTGGAGCAAGACGGGCATTTGCAGCAAACCAGCCGACAGTCCGTTTTCAAAACAACCGATTCGCAAGCCTGCGGGCATCATCACGACTGCAATGACCTTTGTTCGCCGCTTTGCTCCTGCGCTTGCTGTGGGTGCGTGACCACTTCGGTCAAAGCTCCTTTTTTAGAACCGCTTGTAGCCGGGCCTTTGGTTGAAAAAGTTCAATCCGGTTTCTTTTACCAAGTTCCCCTTTCCGCTGCTCATCTCGCGGTGCTGTTCCGTCCTCCGATAAACAAGTTGGGTTAAGTTTTTCACGCTGACCGGTCTGTCCAGACTTTCCTCATTCGGCACGATGCCGGGTGTGGGCGTCGGCATTTTTCCATCCATCAACCCAACCGTGTCCATGTTAGACAGGATCATTCATTTTTCCATCCACAATAAACTCATCATCGGGCTATTCACACTGGCGCTGGCAATTTGGGGCACAATTTCATTCATCCGTCTCCCCTTGGATGCCGTGCCCGACATCACCAACAACCAGGTACAGGTTATCACCCAAGCCTCCACGCTGGGCGCCCAGGAAGTAGAACAATTTATTACCGCCCCGATCGAACTGGCCCTGGCCAATATTCCAAAAGTAGTGGAGCGGCGCTCCATTTCCCGTTCGGGTTTGTCGGTTATCACCGTTGTTTTTAAAGACGATGCGGATATATACTGGGCGCGCCAGCAAGTTTCGGAAGGTTTGAAAGAAGCGCAGGATGCCATACCCAAGGGGATGGCCGAGCCTTTTTTAGCCCCGATTACTACCGGCCTCGGCGAGATTTATCACTACACCATCCACCCGAAAAAGGGATTCGAGGATAAATACACGGCCACCGACCTGCGCACCTTGCAGGATTGGGTAGTCAAGCGCCAACTCGCCGGGACGCCCGGCGTAGCCGAGGTGAGCGGCTGGGGCGGTTTCGTGAAGCAATACGAACTCGCCGTGGACCCCGACAAACTCAACGCACTGAATCTCACCATGCCCGACGTATTCCAGGCCCTGGAACGAAACAACGAGAATACCGGCGGCTCGTACATCGAAAAAGGCAGCAATCTCTATTTCATCCGGGGCATCGGCCTGGTGAAGACCTTGCAAGACATCGAGCGCATCGTCGTCACAACCCGCAACGGCATTCCGGTGCTGGTACGCGACGTGGGCACGGTGCAATTCGGCAGCGTTAACCGGCTCGGCGCCGTCACCCGCAACGGCGAAGGGGAAGTGGTGGCCGGCATCACGCTCATGCTCAAAGGGGACAACTTCGTGGAGGTAAGTCGCCGGGTGAAAGAACGGATCGCCGTCATTCAGCAAGCCTTGCCCGAAGGCGTGGTGATCGAGCCTTTTATCGACCGCACGGAATTAGTCGGGCGCACCATCGGCACGGTGGAAAAAAACCTCCTGGAAGGCGGGCTTATCGTGGTATTCATTTTGGTGTTGTTGCTCGGCAACCTTCGCGCGGGCCTGGTGGCAGCATCGGTGATTCCGTTGGCCATGCTGTTTGCATTCAGCATGATGAACCTTTTCGGCGTATCGGGCAACCTGATGTCGCTCGGCGCCATTGACTTCGGTTTGCTGGTGGACGGCACGGTTATCATCGTGGAGTCCATCGTACATCGCATCACGGGCAGCCATTTGTTCCCCGGAGTCGCTCGGCTGACCCAGCGGCAAATGGACAAAGAGGTTTATACGGCCGCGTCCAAAATCAGAAACAGCGCGGCGTTCGGGGAAATTATTATCCTCATCGTTTATCTCCCGATTCTTTCGCTGGTCGGCATCGAAGGCAAAATGTTCCAACCGATGGCCCAAACGGTCGGTTTTGCCATATTGGGCGCTTTCATCCTTTCGCTGACGTGGGTACCGATGGCTGCCGCCTTGTTTTTGGGTAAGGAAACGACGCATAAAGCCAACGTGTCGGATCGTATCATGGCATTTTTCCAAAAGCTTTACGGACCGGCCCTGGAACGTGTTTTGCATTGGAAAAAATTGACCGTGGGTATTTCCGCGCTCTTGTTCGCGCTGGCGTTGTGGGGATTTTCGCGCATGGGGGGGGAGTTTATCCCCACGCTGGAAGAAGGCGACATGACGGTGGAGTTCAGTATGATGCAAGGCACATCGCTGACACAAATGGTAGAGAGCACCACCAAAGCTGAAGAAATTTTGATAAAAAACTTCCCGGAAGTGAAGCAGGTGGTGAGCCGCATCGGCTCGGCCGAAATTCCTACTGATCCGATGCCCGTGGAACGCGCGGACATCATGGTGGCCATGAAGCCGAAAGAGACCTGGCGGGAAGAAGTATGCGACAGGGAAGAAATGCAGGAAGCGATGGAGGAGGCGCTTTCAGTGCTTCCGGGCGTAAATATCGAACTGACGCAGCCGATGCAAATGCGTTTCAACGAACTGATGACGGGTATCCGGCAGGATGTGGCCATCAAAATCTTCGGCGACGACCTCGACGTGCTGGCCGACCAGGCCGCCGAAGTAGCCCGGCTCATCGCTCCGGTAGAGGGCGTGACCGAGCCGACGCTGGAAAAAGTGCGCGGCTTGCCGCAGGTGCAGGTCACCTACGACCGGGACCGGCTGGCGCAATTCGGGCTGAACGTGGCCGACATCAATATGATTGTCAAAACGGCTTATGCGGGCAGCACGGCAGGAGTGGTGTACGAAGGGGAAAAACGATTCGACCTGGTGGTTCGGCTCGAACGCGGCCTGCGCACCGACCTGAGCAACCTCGAAAACCTGTACATCCCCACGCCCGACGGTCAGAAAGTACCGCTCGGCCAGGTCGCCGCTATCGAATACAAGGAAGCCCCCGCACAGGTGAGCCGCGAGAGCGGGCAGCGGCGCATATTTGTGGGGTTCAACGTGCGCGGGCGCGACGTGGAAAGCGTGGTAGAAGAAATCGAAGGCATTTTGCAGAAAAACTTTCGATTGCCGAGCGGTTATTACTACACTTTCGGTGGCCAGTTTCAAAACCTGCGCGAGGCGAAGGAGCGGCTTTCCGTGGCCGTTCCGGTGGCGTTGGCCCTGATTTTTGCCTTGCTGTTTTTCACGTTCCGGTCCGTCAGTCAAGCCTTTTTAATTTTCACCGCCGTGCCGCTGTCGGCCATCGGCGGCGTGGCGGCACTGGCGGTGCGGGATATGCCGTTTTCGATTTCGGCAGGCGTGGGTTTTATCGCGCTTTTCGGCGTGGCGGTGTTGAACGGCATTGTCCTGATCGGCTATTTTAACCAACTGAAGTCGGAAGGCGTGACCGACGTGTTCGAAAGGGTGCGGCAAGGCACCCGCGTTCGGCTTCGTCCGGTTATCATGACGGCAGCGGTGGCTTCGCTGGGCTTTTTGCCGATGGCTTTGTCCGCTGGCGACGGCGCGGAAGTGCAGCGCCCGCTGGCGACCGTGGTCATCGGAGGGCTAATTTCGGCCACGCTGCTCACGCTGCTCGTACTGCCGTGTCTGTATGTTTATTTCGAAAAATGGTTCGGTAAGGGAATGAAGCCGGTTGTGGCGTCGCTGGCCATTCTTGCCCTGGCGCTTTTCCCAAAAACAGGAACGACTCAAACGACGCTGACCTTGGATGAAGCCATTGCCCAAGCCAAATCCAACAACCTGCAAATTAAAACCGGTAACTACCAGGTTCAACTTCAACAAAAGTTGCGCGGCGCGGCATACGACATGCCGAAAACGAATTTCAGCGCGCAACTGGGGCAGTACAATTCCAGGCAATTCGACCAGGGCTTCGGCGTCGTGCAGGAAATTCCCAATCCTCGTAACCGGAAAGCCGGTTTGGCGCTTGCCAACACCAATATCCGCGCTACCGAACTCGCGCTGACCGTCACGACCAACGACCTGACCTATGAGGTGCGCTCGGTCTGGTATGAACTGGTTTATTTATTTGAAAAACGGCGGCTTTTGCAACGCCAGGATACGCTTTTGACAGGATTTGTCAAAGCGGCGGACGCCCGTGTGCGCACCGGGGAAACGAACAGCCTGGAAAGAGCAACTGCCGAAGCGCAACTGGGAGAAATCCGCAACCAATTGGCCCAGGTTACCGCCGACATTCAAATCGCTCAGGTGCTGTTGCAAACGCTGCTCAACGCCGCCCAACCGGTGGGCATCCCACCCGATGCCCGCTTAGGCAAAAGGACTTTGCCGGATTTCGCGGGCGGCGCGTCCGACAATCCCGCCCTGGCCTGGTTTCGCCAGCAAGTTGCGCTTAGCCAGGCTTCAACCGGTGCGGAAAAAGCGCGGTTGGCGCCGGATTTCAGCATCGGCTACCTCAACCAGTCGCTTAATTCTGTCGAACCGGGCGCCGACCCTCGCTACACCTCGGGCGATCGCTTTCACGTCGTGCAGGTCGGCATCGCCGTTCCCATTTTTCGCAAGGCGCAAAAGAATCGCGTCGCGGCTGCAAGGATCGCGGAGCAAATCGCGCAGACCAACCTGGAAGCGCGGACGATCCAACTCGAAGGGCAGTACCGGCAAGCCCTCCAGGAATACGAAAAACAGCACGTTTCGTTGGACTACTACGAAAAAACCGCGCTGCTTACCGCCGACCTGTTGCTGAGCAACGCCCAAAAGGCATTTCGTGCCGGCGACGTTGGCTACCTCGAATATGCCCAGGCGCTCGGCCGCGCCAACGACATCCGGCTCGGCTACCTGGACGCGCTCGACGCGTTCAATCGGGCGGTCATCGACATCGAATGGCTGGCCGGGAAATAACGCGTCGGCGAGTTTGCTTTTCACCTTTTCAACATCATCTAAAAATAAAAGACAATGAAATTTCTGCATCATATATTCTTCGCCATGACACTCGGTGCCGTCCTGCTGTCGGCAGGCTGTGGAGGTAAAAAAGCCGAATCCGGGGCCGGATCGGAAGAAAACGAACACCATGAAGGCGAAGAACAGGAAGTGGCGCTGACAAGCGACCAATACAAAATAGCGGGCATCGAAACCGGCAAGGTGGAGACCCGACCGCTCTCTGGCACAGTGAAGGTGAACGGCGTGTTGGATGTGCCGCCGCAAAACCTCGTGAGCATCAGCGCGCCCGCGCCGGGGTTTTTGAAAAAATCGGACCTGTTGCAGGGCACGCACGTTCGCAAGGGCGAAGTTATCGCGGTATTGCGCAACCTGGAATTCATCACCGAGCAACAGGCTTACCTCGAAGCCCGGCAAGAACTTGCCGCCGCGCGAGGCCAACTGGAATATGCCGAGGCCGAGTACAAACGACAGGAGGAGCTCGCTCGTGAAAACGTGAACGCCGGCAAGACACTGCAAGCGGCCAAAGCCGAGTACACCACGCTGAAGGCCAAGGTTGCCGGCCTGGAAGCCAAAACGGGTGGTCAACGGGCCCGGCTCAAATTGCTGGGCATTGATCCGGACCGCCTTTCGCCCGATAATTTTCAGAGCGAAATCAACCTTTACTCTCCCACCAACGGTTATGTCACGGAGGTGAACGTGAATGCGGGCAAATATGTGGGAAGCACGGAGGTCCTGTTCAAAATAGCCGACACGGAACACCTTCACGCCGAACTGACCGTGTTTGAAAAAGACATTCTAAAACTCAATGTCGGCCAGAAAGTACGCTTCACGCTCGCCAATGAAACACGGGAACGCACGGCGACCATTTATCTTTTCGGGCGCGAAATAAGTCCTGGCCGCAGCATCCGCGTTCACTGCCATCTGGACAAAGAAGATACCAATCTGCTGCCCGGAATGTACTTCAAAGCCTCGGTCGAAACGGGCGCTTCTCCCGTGCCGGCCTTGCCCGAGGCGGCGCTCGTAAGCAGTGAGGGCAAAGACTATATTTTCGTAGAAGAACCGGAGGGAGCGCCTAAGCCCGAAGCCCATGAGCACGAAAAGGGCGAAGCTGCCCACGATGCCAAAAAAGAAGAACACGACCACGCCGGGGACGAAAAAGAAACGCATGGAGCGCGCCACTTCCGAATGGTGGAAGTAAAACGCGGAGTGACCGACGGCGGCTGGGTGGAAGTGTTGTTGCCGGAAGACTTCGATTTGGCGAACAGCAGGGTCGTGGTGAAGGGCGCTTTTTATCTCCAGTCCGCCTCCAAAGCGGCCGCCCAGGGAGAAGAAGGACACGCACACTGAAAAAATAGTTCTTCGTCTTATGTTTATACAGGTTCGGCAGCCTTTTCGAGGGGAATTGGTTCTTCCTGTTCAGGGTTGCTTTTTTCAAAAAGTCAGATGCTACAGACAGTCAATCGTTCACTTTTAAATTTTTTTATCATGAAAAAAGGTATTCTACAGTTACTGGTTTTATTTCTCGCGAGCACAGGAAATCTGCCGGCTCAGCCAAACATCGTCGTCAGCCCGGACAGTCTGTATGCTTCGATGCCCTCAAACGAGTTCGAAATAGACCTGCTCGCGCAAATTGCCAATTTAACCAGCGGCACGGTACTGATTCGTTGGACACGTGTCATCGAACAAAAACCACAAGAGTGGAGTGTCAACTTTTGTGATAAAAACCTGTGCTATCTGGAGGTTGTTTCAACTAGAACATTTGAGTTGAATAATGGAGAAAGCGGTATGCTGAAACCGATTTTTTATCCCAACGAGGTGCCGGGAACAGGAGTGTTGCGACTCTATTTACAATCTGAAACTCCTGGCATTACCTGGGCTGACACGATCGTATATGTGGCTGTTGCTACCGGCCTTTCAGGAACCGTCAATATCGAGCAAGTAACGAATGTATCGGTATTTCCTAACCCCGCTAACGATATGCTGAACGTAGTAACCGCCGATGCAAACCTGCAAGGCCAATGGCGTATTACGGACATGGCGGGCAAGGTTTGGGGGTATTCGACAACAGGCGTTTCAACGATTGCCGGACAAATCCCCGTTGCGCATCTTCCCGCCGGGCTGTACCTGCTGAATGTGCTGACTCCTGACGGTAGATATGCGGTTGCAAAAAGCTTCACGGTACAGCGATGAACGGTTAACAGTTTCAATTCATAAGGCAAGGGTGGCGGTAATATTTTATCGCTGCCCTCTTTTGGAGGCAAAGGCTTCGCATGTGCAGCGCAAATTAAAAACCCTGGAATTAAGCAGGCCAGGGTTGGCAGCCCTTTCGAGGGAATTCTTTCTTCTTCGTCATGTTTCTTTCGGGGGGCTGCCGTTTGATATTGCTCCGTTGCCAGTCATTCATCGAGCATAATATTCAATAAATGACCATTGATACTGTCATCGAAAAACTCCGGCGCACCGAACCGTGGAATGCCCTGCCGGAATCGGCATGGCTCGATCTGTGCCGGGTGGCCCGACCGATGGCGATTCCAAAGCACAAGATTGTTTTCCACCAGGCGGAACAAGGTGTGGGCTTGTATTTCGTGATAAGCGGCTTGCTCAAATTAAGCAAAACGACCTCACAAGGTAAGGACACGGTGATCTCCCTGGCACAGCCCGGAGATATCGTAGGGGAACAACTTCTGAGCGCAACGGGCTGTTACGCTTATCGTGCACAAACGCTTGCAGAATGCGTACTGCTTGAAATAGATGCGGATTGGGTGCAACACACGGCGCATCAATGCCCGGCCTTCGGCTGGACGTTGTGCCGCTATTTGCTCGACCGTTTACATAAAGCGGAAGAACGTTTGTTGCGTTATCGTTTCAACCTGACGAGGCAACGGATCGGTTTTTTCCTGAAAGAAATGGCCCACCATCACGCATATACGCTCGCCAACGGCGAAATAGAAATTCGACTGCCGCTAACCCATGAATTGATCAGCGAAATGGTAAACGTATCGCGACAACAGGTTACGACGATTTTAAAACAATGGGCCAGAGAAGGCATAATCCGCTACTCGCGACAACGGATACTGCTGAGCAAGCCGGAACGACTGTGAAAAGAGTTATTTTTAAACCGACATGCGCAAAGTTTTCACCATATTCCTAATCGCACTGCTCACTCTGCCGTTTTGGGTGAAAGGAGTGGTACTGTTGCATTTTTTAGCGAATCGCGCATACATAGTAGAGCAGTATTGCGAGAACAAGGGCAAACCGCAAATGCATTGTGAGGGTAAGTGCTATCTTCACAAGCAACTGCAAAAAGCCGAAACTTTGCCGCGCGAAACGCGGGAAACGCCCCTTTCGAAATGGCTAAAAAAATGGGAACTTTCGGAGTTTGATTCATCCGGTCAGCACTTGGAATTGCACGTCTCCAAGCGTGGAAGCGGAAGCCGGTATCTTCCCAATGGCGGGCATACGCTGCACGGGCATCTGACCGTCTTGGAATTGCCACCAGACCTGGATGAACACTACGCGGGGTTACCCGCGCCCGCTTCTTCAGAACTGTTCGCCCTCAAACATTACAAATCATGCACCTAAAAATATCTGCCGTTTGGACAACGGTACTTTTCTTTATTGCCTTCCTCATGCTCGCCACTAACTCCTGTAAAAAAGATGACAAGGTGGATTGCAGCAAAGTGGCGGGCGCTACCTTCACCAGCAACGGAGGCAAAATGCAGGCGCTCCTGCAAAATAAATGCAGCAATGCCAGTTGCCACGGCGGAGCCGGTGACGGTACGCAACACTGGACCTATTCTGCGGAATACGATAGCCTGACCTCGCATTTTGAGCACATGTACGAGGCTGTGGTTATCGAGAAAGAAATGCCGCAGGCCGGGTCAACTCAACTGACACAAGAGGAGCTGGATGCCTTTGAGTGTTGGAAGCAGGCCGGTTTCCCGGAGTAAACGAGTAGTTTTTTAACATCCCGCAGCCTGCCCGGAAGGCGAGATTTGTTTTTCGGGCGGCTGCTTTTGTATGTAGCAAAATATGTCAAAACTAAAAGGCGCATCCGGTTGGTTGGCTTCGGGGCTTCTGGCCTTTCTCGCGCCGTTCCTCTGTTGTATCGCCCCAATACTGGCACTGGTTTTCGGGGCAAGTGCCGCCGCTTCGGCTTCGACGTTCACCAATCGGTATCGCTGGTTGTTTTTCGGACTGGCAGCCGTGTCATTCGGGTACGCCGGCTGGAAATTGATTTACAAAAAAAGGCAAAAAACCGGCCTGTCGAATCTTCAATCCTTACTCACTTGCCCCCGGTGCGGGCATCAAAAAATTGAAACCATGCCCACCAATGCCTGTCAATTTTTCTACGAATGTGAAAACTGCAACGCACTACTGAAACCTAAGCCGGGCGATTGCTGTGTGTTTTGCTCTTATGGTACCGTCAAATGCCCGCCGGTTCAGGCAGGCGATAAAAATTGCTGTTAAAAATGGAAAAAACTCCTCACGTCCATTCCTACGATGCGCAAGGCCGTCAACTTTGCTGCACCCTCGAAGAAAAAATTGACCTGAAAACCGGCCCGCCGCCGCCCCTGCCCCATTCCGGCGACGACGGGCACGACCATGACCACGAAGGCGGCGCGGCGCGCGGCCCCTGGCGCGAATATCTTCCCGCCATCCTCAGTTTAGTGCTGTTACTCAGCGGCATTGCGTTGGATCAGTATATCCAGCCGGGATTTTTTAAAGGCTGGTTGCGCTCGGTTTGGTATCTTGCGGCCTACCTACCCGTCGGTTTGCCCGTGCTGAAGGAAGCCTTACAGGCTATGGGCAAAGGCGAATTTTTTACGGAATTTTTGCTGATGAGCATCGCCACGGTCGGCGCGTTCGCCATCGGCGAATACCCGGAAGGCGTGGCCGTGATGCTGTTCTATGCCGTCGGCGAGTTGTTTCAAACGGCGGCGGTGCGCCGCGCCAAAAGCAATATCAAGGCCCTGCTCGATGTACGACCCGACACGGCGGAAGCGCTTAAAAACGGCGCCTGGGTTGTCGTCAAGCCCGATCAGGTGGAAGTAGGCGACACCGTGCGCGTCAAACCGGGAGGGCGCGTCCCGCTCGACGGGGTGTTGCTCGGCGGTGGCGGCGCCGCGTTCAATACCGCCGCGCTCACCGGCGAGAGCAAGCCGACCGACGTGGAACCTGGCGGTACCGTACTGGCAGGCAGCATCGCGGCGGACAAAATGGTGGAAATTCGCGTGAGCAAACCTTTCGGTGAAAGCAGCATCGCCCGTATTCTCGATTTGGTACAAAACGCCACCGCCCGCAAGGCGCCCACGGAGTTGTTCATCCGCAAGTTTGCTAAAATCTATACCCCGATTGTGGTTTTGCTGGCCGCACTGCTGGTCATCGTGCCGTATTTCGTCGTACCAGATTATTCTTTCGAGACTTGGCTATACCGCGCCTTGATTTTCTTAGTCATTTCCTGCCCCTGCGCGCTGGTGATTTCGATTCCGCTGGGTTATTTCGGTGGCATCGGGGCGGCATCGCGCAACGGAATTTTGTTCAAAGGCTCCAATTTTTTGGACGCCATGACCAAAATCAATACGCTGGTGACGGACAAAACCGGCACACTGACCAAAGGCGTGTTTGCCGTGCAGCGCGTAGCGCCGTCGGGCGGTTTTTCGGAAACGGAACTCCTGCGGCTGCTCGCTTCGCTCGAAACGGCTTCCACTCACCCGGTGGCCAAAGCGGTCGTGACCTTTGCCGAAGGCAAAAAAATGGCGCTCGACACGCCCGAACAGGTGGAGGAAATCAGTGGGCACGGATTGAAGGGACAGGTGACAGGCAAAACCGTGCTGGCCGGGAACGATAAACTGATGGCAAAATTCAGAATCGCCGTGCCACCTGAAACGGCGGATTTGGTGGACACGGTGGTGCTGGCGGCGGTGGATGGGCAGTTCGCGGGCTACCTCACCATCGCCGACGAAATCAAGGAAGATGCCGCCGCGGCCATTCGCCGCCTGCACGATATGGGCGTCCGACGGGTGGTAATGCTTTCCGGCGACAAACAAAGCATCACTTCCAAAATTGCCCGCGTCCTTGGCATCGACCAGGCCTTCGGCGATCTACTGCCCGAAGGGAAAGTAGAGAAAGTGGAGGCACTCAAACGCGACCCTGCCACGAAACTGGCCTTTGTGGGCGACGGCATCAACGATGCACCGGTGCTGGCGCTGGCCGACGTGGGCATCGCGATGGGCGGACTGGGCAGCGACGCGGCCATCGAAACCGCCGACGTGGTGATTCAGACCGACCAGCCTTCTAAAATCGCTACCGCTATTTCCATCGGCAAAGCCACGACCCGCGTGGTGTGGCAAAATATTGGCCTCGCCTTCGGGGTCAAAGTCATCGTGCTCATACTCGGCGCCGGCGGCCTGGCGACAATGTGGGAAGCGGTGTTCGCGGATGTGGGGGTAGCGTTGCTGGCGATTTTGAACGCGGTGCGCGTACAAAGGATGCAATTCTTCTGAATGTGTTCTTCCGCGTTACACGAGCCTTTATTGATCCTTGTTTTACGTAAATTGAAAATATGCTTATTCTGGCTGATATTCCTGAATTCGCCTGCTAAAAGTCGAATAATCGTTAGCTTTATCATTCAAAATGCTTGTGGTATGAAAAAAATACTTTACGCCCTGTTCTTCATTTCGACCGGTTTTATTTCGGTCGCTTTTTCTCAAAACGATTCTTTGCCGCGCGGGCTTTCCACATGGGAACAAGCCTGGCTCCTGAACAACCCAAAACCGGGAGCACCTGGCGCCCCGGACGGTATCACCACGCCGCCGCCCGTACCGGTGCGTGCGATGGCCGAATGGGAAGAACAGCAGGCGATTGTCATCACCTGGACCTTATTTCAGCCGATTCTTGCCCAGATCGTCGAGGCCGGGCGGAAACAATGCCGGGTGATCGTTATTTGCAGTAATATCGCTTCTTGCCAAAACGAGTTGAGCAGCTACGGCGTGAATTGGCAGGCCGGTAACGTCGAGTTCAAAGTAGCCCCTTTCAACAGCATCTGGATTCGCGACTACGGCGCTAATCCGATTTACCTCGGTGGCGTGGACAGCCTGGCGCTGGTCGATTGGATTTACAACCGCCCACGCCCGAAGGACGACACTATCCCGAATGTAGTGGGCAATTATTTCGGCTTACCGGTTTATTCCACTACCGTTGCGCCTTACGATCTGGTGCATCCGGGTGGCAACAATTTTTCGGACGGCATGGGGACAAATTTTTCCAGCAAACTGGTTCTTGAAGAAAACGGCCCCGGAAATATATGGGGCATGAGCAAACACACCGAGGAAGGCGTCGACAGCATCATGCGCCGTTTCTACGGCATCAACCGTTATGTGAAGTTCGACGTACTGCCTTTCGACGGCATCCATCACATCGACATGCACATGAAGCAGCTAAACGAAGAGACGCTCTTAGTCGGCGAGTATCCAAACGGTCTGGTAGATCGCGACCAGATCGAGGCGAACATACAGTACTTGCTCGCCAATTTTACCACGCCGTTCGGTACGCCCTACAAGGTGGTACGCATCCCGATGCCACCGGAAGGGGGCAAGTACCCGAGCCAGGGCGCCCCCCTGCGCACGTATGTCAATTCGTTCATCGTTAACAAAACCGTGTTGTTGCCTACCTATGAGCAACAATACGACACCACGGCACTGCGTATTTGGCGCGAGAATATGCCCGGATATAATATCGTCGGCATTCCCTGCAACGACATCATTTCGCTGGGCGGCGCGATTCACTGTATTGTGAAAGAAGTAGGTGTAGCGGACCCACTCCTGATTCAGCATAAACAGGTAGAGGATTTTATTGACAGCAACCCACCTGCTTATGAGGTCAAGGCTTGGATACGACACCGCGGCGGCATAACCGGCGCCGAAGTGTTTTATACGACCGACACCTCGGCAGGCTACCAGCCCATTTCGATGACTCTGACCGATGCGGCCACAAACCTTTGGACAGGCTGGATTCCACAACAACCTTACGGCTCTACCGTGCGCTACTACCTCCACGCGACAGCCAATTCGGGCAAACAACAAGTGCGCCCGTTACCCGCCCCGGAAGGTTATTTCGATTTCGAGATTCGGCAGAGCGTCGGAACAGACGAATTGGCTTCACCAAGGTTAGAACGTATTTTCCCTAATCCCGCTCAAGGAATTACCTGTGTTCCGGTTTTCGCGCCAACCGGCGGTGCGGCAGTGCTCGAACTGGTCGATTGCCTCGGGCAGCGGGTAGAGACCGTTTTTTCGGGAATGCTCTCGCCGGGCGAATCCAACTATTTTTTCCGGGCAGACGGGCTGCCTGCGGGCGTTTATTTTGTCACCCTTCATACTGAAGGCGGAGTATTTGCTCAAAAAATCCTGGTTAAAAACTATTGAAAATAAACCGCCTATGTTCAAAACCACCCCGGGTCTCGTACATTTTCAATCTTTACCGAATGGCTGACCCAATTGTCCCTCACGTTCACACTTACGACGCGCAAGGCCGCCAACTTTGCTGTACGCTCGAAGAAAAAATTGATCTAAAAACCGCCCCCCGCTGCTCCGGCCACACGAAGAAGGCGACGGGCACCGTCATGACCACGTGGGCGGCGAAGCGCACTCCCCCTGGGGTGAATACCTACCCGCTATTATTAGTTTCCTGTTACTGCTGGGCGGCATCGCACTGGACGAGTATGTACAGCCCGCGTTTTGGAAGGGCTGGATTCGACTGCTTTGGTACGGGATAGCATACCTGCCCGTCGGCTGGCCCGTGCTGAAAGAAGCGGCGGAGACCATCGGGAAAGGCGAGTTTTTCACGGAATTTTTCCTAATGAGCCTGGCCACCATTGGCGCATTTGCCATAGGTCAATATCCCGAGGGTGTGGCCGTAATGATGTTTTACGCCGTGGGCGAACTGTTCCAGACGGCGGCAGTGCGCCGTGCCAAAGGCAACATCAAAGCCTTGCTTGACGTGCATCCCGATCAAGCCACCGTATTGCGCGACGGCCGGGCCGCTGTCGTTAAACCCGAAACCGTGCAGGTGGGCGAAACCATCCGGGTGCGTCCGGGCGAGCGGGCCTCGCTCGACGGCGTATTGCTGAGCGTGCAGGGTAGTTTCGACACCGCCGCGCTCACGGGTGAAAGCAAGCCACGCACGCTCGCGGCTGACGAAACCGTATTGGCCGGAATGATCAGCCTCGACAGTGTGGTGGAAATCCGCGTAACCAAACTTTTCGGCGAGAGCAGCATCGCTCGCATCCTCGATTTGGTGCAAAACGCCACGGCCCGCAAAGCGCCGACGGAGTTGTTCATCTGCAAGTTTGCGAAAGTATATACTCCGATTGTCGTGTTGCTGGCCGTGTTGCTGGTGCTCGTGCCATATTTTATCGTCCAGGATTATACCTTCCGGACCTGGCTGTATCGCGCGCTGATATTTTTAGTCATTTCCTGCCCTTGTGCCCTGGTGATTTCGATACCACTGGGTTATTTCGGCGGCATCGGGGCGGCGTCGCACAACGGCATCTTATTCAAAGGCTCGAACTTTTTGGATTTGATGGCCAAAGTGAATACGGTAGTTATAGACAAAACCGGAACGCTGACACAGGGTGTTTTCAAGGTGCAAAAAGTTGAAAATACCTGCATCGAAAAAAAAGAATTGCTGCGTCTGGCCGCCGCGCTCGAACAGCATTCCACCCACCCGGTGGGCAAAGCCCTGATTGCTCATGCCGGCGATCTCCAAATCAGTTGGCAAAATGCCGTCGTAATCGACGTGCAGGAAATCGCCGGGCATGGGTTAAACGGCACGGTGGACGGTCGGGCCGTGCTGGTGGGCAATACCAAACTGTTACAACAATCGGGTATCGCCTACCCGTCCGAACTCGATGCGGAGGTGGACACCATCGCGGCGGTAGCGGTCGGCGGGCAATATGCGGGATATGTAACCATTGCCGACGAAATTAAACCCGACGCCAAACAAACAGTGGCCGGCCTGCATCGCGCCGGGGTGCGCGAACTGGTGATCCTCTCGGGCGATAAGGACGCCGTGGTGCAAAAAGTAGTCGCCGTGCTCGGCATCGAACGCGTCTTCGGCGACCTGCTCCCGGAAGGCAAGGTGAAACAAGTGGAAGCGCTACAGCGCGAAGACCCCACTCGAACGGTGGCATTTATGGGCGACGGCATCAACGACGCCCCGGTATTGGCTGCCGCCGACATCGGCATTGCGATGGGCGCTCTCGGCTCCGACGTAGCCATCGAAACCGCCGATGTGGTCATACAAACCGATGAACCATCTAAAGTGGCCACGGCGATTGCCGTCAGTCGCGCCACGCGGCGCGTGATGTGGCAAAACATCGGCTTGGCCTTCGGCGTGAAATTAGTAGTGCTCAACCTCGGCGCCGGCGGTCTGGCCACGATGTGGGAAGCAGTGTTTGCGGATGTGGGCGTGGCGTTGCTGGCGATTTTGAACGCGGTAAGGGTGCAAAGGATGCGGTTTTGAACCTCCCTGAGGGATTGTAGGGGGGGCATATCTTCCTCTCTTCAACAGAAATTCACTTCCCTTCCAAGACCTCCACCGCTTTGTAAAACTTCTTCAACAACGTCTTTATATCCCGCTGCGCATATACCTCTGCGATCCGGTCGCTCGTCACACCGAGTATCTTTTTTACATCTTCGGCATCCATGACGCCGCTGTTCAGGATCAGGTCGCCGGTGAAGTGTCGGCCAAAGTGTGTAGTGATTTCCCGTCCGATCAGATCCCGGCTGATTCGTTTCAGTTTTTTGACGTAGGCAGGGTATGTTATCTTTTTGAAAAGGGAGCCGTCCTCCCGCCATTTCAGCAGCACTTGCGCGTCCGTTTCCGAAATAGGAACAATTTCCTGAGTGCCGGTTTTTTGTGCCGACTTCAACAGATACCGGTAGGTGGTCTCGCCGTCCTGCATCTCAAAAAAATGCGCGTGCCGGTTGATTTGTTCCGTATCGGAGTACCGCAGGCCGCGGCACATGATCAGAAAGCGGCGGATGGTTTCGTGTCCATCGCTTCCCTCGGAAAAAGCCGGGAGCGCTTTACGGAGTATCTTGTACTCCTCGACCGTCAACTTCTTCTTGTTTGAAATCCGTTCCACCTTGAACTCCATATCCTCGAAAGGGCTGTGCAAGTCTTTCAACCGGTGAAACTTGAGCACCTTGTTGTACACTACCTTGAAGTTTCGCAGGTACTGCGCCGACATATTTTCCTTGCCGATGGCGACCATTTTGCTTTTAAACTGCAAAATCTTGTCGCGGGTGAGTTGCTGTACAGACAGGTCGCCTACCTCACCCACAAACTTCCGGATCGCAGCCCGGTAGGCTTTGAAGGTGGAAGGGGTTACTTCCCTGGCGGCCAGTTCTTTTTTCAAAATTTCTTCCGCCGTGGCGGCGAAGGAAGAAAACTGTTTGCGGTTGCCGTCAAACTTTTGGCGGAATACCTCGAAG
Organism: Saprospiraceae bacterium; assembly: GCA_040080915.1. Classification (GTDB taxonomy): domain Bacteria; phylum Bacteroidota; class Bacteroidia; order Chitinophagales; family Saprospiraceae; genus M3007. The sequence continues at coordinate 4,695 of JBEBHD010000021.1, read as the reverse complement.
GAAGGCGCTATGTTCGCTGCCATTAGTTCAGTGGCGATGAGAAAGGCTTTGTTCAGTTTGTTGCGCAAATCGGTGTTCACAACAACGGCGCTTTCACCGCCCAGAATGGCTTTCGGCTTCACGGATTGGGCGCGTGCGTCCCAGTCCTTGGGCAGCACTTTCCAGGGAAGGGCGATGTAATTGGTGTGGTAGTTCCAGGAGTAGCGCAGGTAGAGTTTCTGGAAACCGAACCGGTCGGCCCTACCTCGCTGGACGATGGTGATGCTTGGATGTCGCATGTAAAATGAGTACAGAAATTGGTACAAACGAAACCCTGCTGCGAGGCCGGACAAAGCGGCGCTAAGCCACAAAGAACGGTATAACATGCCGGATAAACGGCATAAAATGCGCAAGGCTTTGCTAACACCTCAAAAGGGTTAAACTTTCTTTAAAGTACCTTGCTTCCAAAAGCGCTATTTTGATTTTTCGGTTAAAGCAATGCTACTTTTGTTCTTCAGTTCAAACCTAACGAAGTCACGCCATGCGCAATCTTCTTGTGTTGAGTTTCATAACCCTGTTCGCCGGCTCCGTTTCGGCCCAAACCCCACCACGCAAAGGTTCGTTAATGACCCCTGCGGCCAACCTCACCCCCAAGTCGCCCGCCGCAACCAAAACAGTACCAGCGCATATTCCCGAAGCGCCCACGCCCCCCAAGCCGGAGGTGCAGAGCGTGGAAGTGCAATGGCTGACCATCGAAGAAGCCATCGAACGTTCGAAAACGGAAAAGCGCAAGATTTTCATTGATGTGTACACCGATTGGTGCGGCTGGTGCAAACGTATGGATCAGTCCACGTTCGTGGACCCGGCAGTGGCCAAGTACTTGAACGACAACTATTACCCCGTCAAGTTCGATGCCGAGCAAGTGGAAGACGTAGTTTTTGCCAATAAAACCTATTCGTTTCGGAAAAACGGCTCGCGCGGCTACCACGAACTGGCTGCGGAATGGTTGAACAACCGCCTGAGCTTCCCCACTGTCGTTTTCCTCGATGAGACCATGGGCACCATCCAGCCTATTCCCGGCTACCTGGATGCGCCCAAGTTGGAAACCATCCTCAATTATTTCGGCACCGACAGCCACAAGACCACGCCTTGGGAAACCTACGAGCGCAAGTTCACGAACAACCAAAACGCCCCCAAACCGTAGCCTTTTTTCAAAAACAATCCCGTGGCAGCCAACTCCTCCGGCACCGTATTTCGCGTCACCACGTTCGGCGAATCCCACGGGCCAGCCATCGGTTGTGTGCTCGACGGTTGCCCCGCCGGACTTCCCTTCGACCTTGATTTTATCCAGCACGAACTTGACCGCCGCCGCCCGGGCCAAAGCGCCATCGTTTCGCAACGCAAGGAGAGCGACACGGTGCAAGTGCTGAGCGGCGTATTCGAGGGCCGCACCACCGGCACGCCCATCGCCCTGCTCATCCCCAACGAAGACCACCGCCCTGCCGATTACGACCACCTTTCCGCCACTTTCCGGCCCAGCCACGCCGACTACACCTGGCAGGCGAAATATGGCCACCGCGACCACCGAGGTGGTGGCCGAAGCAGCGCCCGCGAAACCGCAGCCCGTGTAGCCGCCGGTGCCGTGGCCAAGCTGTTTTTGCGCCAGCACGGCATCGAAATCCGCGCTTTTGTCAGCCAGATCGGGCACCTGTCCCTCGCCACGCCGTATTCCGAACTCGATTTGACAAACACCGAAACCAACGACGTACGCTGTCCTGACACGGCTATGGCCGAAAAAATGATCCGCCTCGTTCGCAAAGTTCGCAAAGCCGGCGACACCCTCGGCGGCATCGTTACCGGTGTGGTGCGCGGCTGCCCGCCCGGTCTCGGCGAGCCGGTTTTCGACAAGTTGCACGCCGACCTCGGCAAGGCCATGCTGAGTATCAACGCCGTCAAAGGGTTCGAGTACGGCTCGGGGTTTGCTGGCACAAAAATGACCGGCAGCGAACACAACGACTTGTTTGTGCCCGGCCACTCATCGCTCGTCCCTCATCGCTCATCGTTACAAACCGCCACCAACCACTCCGGCGGCATTCAGGGCGGCATTTCCAATGGCATGGACATTTATTTCCGGGTAGCGTTCAAGCCGGTGGCCACCATCATGCGCGACCAGGAATCGGTCAATACCTCCGGCGAGGCGGTCACGCTGAAAGGCAAAGGCCGGCACGACCCCTGTGTGGTGCCCCGCGCCGTGCCCATCGTGGAGGCGATGGCGGCGCTGGTTTTGGCCGACCACCTGCTGCGGGCGCAAATCAGCCGAATGTAGGCAGGTTTTTCCCTCAAGGGGCGAGGTTTAGCACCTGCGTTGAGAAATACCGTACTTTTGCCACAAAAGCGAGAACCCGTGCCACTCCTACCAAATGCAGAGTTGGCGTATGTGCCAATGAAAAAATTGACTGACTACGTGCTCAACCGAGAGCACCCTGTAGGGAAACATAAGGCTGTGGTTTTGAGGCTGTTTTGGGGATCACGGCTGCTGATGCTGAATTCATTCGGGATATTATTTTAGAAGCCTTATTGGGCAATGATGCTGTGCTTACACGAAAGGACAATTTTGGGATTCGTTTTCAGGTAGAGTTTGATCTTGAACGAAATGGCCGTGTTGCCCGAGTTGTCACGGCATGGATACTGGAACACGATGAAATATCACCACGAATGACCACTTGTTACATCAAATAAATAGTCATGGAACACAAAATTCAATTGTTGGACACAGTCACGCTCCTACGGGCAATCCCTGAACTCAGCCTAAAAACCGGGCAGGTCGGCACCGTGGTGGAGGTATTCGGCGAAGATGATTTTGAAGTGGAATTTGTGGACAAAAAAGGCCACACGATAGCTTTGTTGCCCTTGAAAAGCACGGACGTATTGGTGCTTCAATATGAGCTGGCATCCGCGCATTAGGCGAAAGAGTCGGGTTTGAAATGCGCTCACTTGAACGGAGTCCAGATCGTCAATACCTCGGGCGAGGCGGTCACGCTGAAAGGAAAAGCCAGGCACGACCCCTGCGTGGTGCCCCGCGCCGTGCCTATCGTGGAGGCGATGGCGGCGCTGGTTTTGGCCGATCACCTGCTGCGGGCGCAATTCAGCCGAATGTATGCAGCGCAGGTTGAAATGAAAAAGCGGGTTAGAGGAAGCCAAAACCACGGATATAGCCGGGCGCTATACTGTCAGGCCAAAAGGGCAAGAAACAACACCTGAACGAGGACTATTTTTTTCATTTTCCGTGCGTTTGAAGAATTGAACACGCCCAAGCCGTTTTTAACCAACGGCTTGGGCGGTGCTACTTATTGGGAATTTGGCCAAGTTACCATCGCAACAAACGGCCTTTGATTGTTCCCGGCTTGTCGCCTTCGGCAGGCACGGTTGTGATAGTGCCTACCTCTGGGTTGCTAAGGTAAATGTGGTACTTGCCAGCCAGAGCGTCTTTTTTGAAGGCGTTGTAGCCATTGATCCCGCCGTCATGGTCCAATTTCCATTTATACTCGTTCGGGTCGTTTTCAACGAAGGCAAAATACTCTTGAACCGTCTGGAGAGTGTTTACCTTATCTCGGCGTGCATCCAACTGCTTTCGGCTTTCAAGGTATGCCCTCCAATCCGAGAAAAAGTTGTCGAAATATTCTTCAGACAGGTACGGGTATGACTCTTCGGGAAAAGGCTTAAATGAGGTGAGTTGGTATCCACGTGCCATACTGTCCTGCAGCCCATATTTGGCGGCGATGGCCAGTACACGCTCGCGGGAAACGCCAGGGCCGTTGAAAGGCGGTGGATGGATTGAGTTGTCTACTATGTCTTCTTGGCCAGTTTGTCAGGCAAAAAAGGCGAAGAACAACAGATGAACAAGGGCTACTTTTTTCATTTTTAATGAGTTTGAAGAATTGAACACTCCCAAGCCGTTTTTAACCAACGGCTTGGGCAGTGCTACTTTTCGAAATAATGGTCAACTACCGCTGCAACAAACGGCCTTTGATTCTTCCTGGGTAATCGCCATCTGCTTCCAAGGTCGTGACCGTACCCATTTCCGGGTTGCAGATGTAGATGTGGTACTTACCAGCCAGAACATCTTTTTTGAAGGCTTTGTAGCCATTGATCCCGCCGTGTTGCTCCAATTCCGACTGATATTCTTCCGGATCGTTTTCAACGAAGGCAAAGTACTCTTGAACCGTCTGGAGGCTGTTTACCTTTTGTCGTCTTGCTTCGATACGCACCTTCCAGTCCAGCGCCTTTCTCCATCTCTGAAAATAAACGTCGAAGAATTCCTCTGACAGGTATTGATATGCGGCTTCCGGCGGTGGTTGGAGGGTTGTGGGCTTGTAACCGATGGCTAAACTGTCTTGAAGGTCGTACTTGGCTGCAATGGCCAGTACGCGCTCGCGGGAAACGCCAGGGCCGTTGAAGGGCGGCGGAAGATCAGGGTTCGTGGGCGTATCTTCCTTAATTGCTTTACATGCGATTAAGCATATAATAAACAAGTGAATGACAATTGTTTTTTTCATAACTGGTTGATTTAATAATATTTAAAAGCAAAATATTGACCCTGTAAGGCTCCTACAGATGTCCACTCGAATTCTACAGTTAATACGACAAGCTTCATTTTGATCTCAACATAATGGTCAACTTTTTGCCCCCACTTTTTAACGTATTTATAGTTAATAT
>JBEBHD010000020.1:0-37898 GCA_040080915.1 Saprospiraceae bacterium | reverse complement strand
CCTTCCAACCACAAACCTTCCAACCACAAACCTATATTTGCCCCACAAAATGACCTACGCCGATATTATCCTCCCCTTGGCCCTGCCCAAACGCTCGTACACCTACGCCGTGCCCGACGATCTGGCCCCCGATGTGCGTCCCGGCGTGCGCGTGGAGGTGCCTTTCGGCAAAAACAAATTGTACAGCGGTGTGGTGGATCGCGTACACACCGAATCCCCCGAATACCGAGTCAGGCCCATCCTTGCAGTACTGGACGAGGTGGCCGTGGTCACCGACCGCCAACTGAAACTCTGGGATTGGATCGCCGACTACTACTGCTGCACCCTCGGCGAGGTGATGGCCGCCGCCCTGCCCGGCCACCTCAAACTCACCAGCGAAACCAAACTGGTTTTCAACCCGGCTTTCGGCGACGACTTTTCCGAACTTGATGCCGATGAGTACCTGCTCGCCGAGGCCATGCTGCTCCAAACCGAGGTCACCATTGATGACGCACGCAAGATTTTGAACAAAAAAACGGTGTTCCCCGCTGTGCAGCGCCTCCTGCTCAAGGGCGTGCTCTCCCTGCGCGAAGATTTGCAGGAAAAATACCGCCCCAAAAAAGTACTGGCCGTTCGCCTTGCGGAACCCTACCGCTCCGATCAGGAACTGCTCCGTCCCGTGCTTGATGAACTCGCCAAGTACGAACGCCAGGTCGAAACCCTGCTGGCATTCCTACACCTCAGCCGCAGCCGCCCTTGGCTTCGCCGCCAAGAGGTGCTCGACAAGGCGGGCGCGTCCGAGTCCACGCTGCGGTCGTTGGTGAAAAAAAATGTGCTCGAACTGTACGAACGCGAGGTCAGCCGCATCGCCGGTTTCGAGGACGAGATCGAGGAAGCCAGCGAACTGTCGGCCCAACAGCGGCGGGCCTTGTCGGAAATCCACGCCGGTTTTCAAAAAACAAACACGGTGCTGCTGCACGGTGCCACGGGCAGCGGCAAAACCCGTGTTTACCTCGATCTCATGCAGGAGGTGCTGCTCAGGGGCGGGCAGGTGCTGTACCTCCTGCCCGAAATCGCGCTCACCACACAGATCATCAACCGGTTGCAGCGCGTATTCGGTGCCGACGCGGCGGTGTACCATTCCAAAATAAACTACAACGAACGGGTGGAAGTGTGGCGGGCGGCGCTCTCGGGCAAGCCAGTCGTCCTGTCGGCCCGGTCGGGGCTGTTCCTGCCGTTCCAGAACCTGCAGCTCATCATCGTGGACGAAGAGCACGATCCCTCGTTCAAGCAGTACGAACCCGCCCCCCGCTACCACGCTCGCGATACCGCCATTTTTTTGGCTGGCCTGTACGGCGCGAAGGTGCTGCTCGGCACGGCCACGCCCGCGCTGGAAACCTACCACAACGCTCGCTCCGGCAAGTTCGGCCTCGTGGAAATGCCGGAGCGTTTCGGCGGGTTGGAACTGCCCGAAATCCGGCCCGTGGACCTGCGCGAACAGCACAAAACCAAGCAGATGCAGAGCATCTTCTCTCCTATTCTGCTGGAGGCGCTCCAATCGGCCCTCGACAACGGCGAGCAGGCCATTTTGTTCCAAAACCGCCGTGGCTACTCACCCGTGCTCGAATGCCAGACCTGCGGCTGGACGGCCCAGTGCCGCCATTGCGACGTGAGCCTCACGTTCCACAAACTGACCAACCGCCTGCGCTGCCACTACTGCGGCTATGTGGAGCAGCCGCCTGCCGTGTGCCCCGCCTGCAACAGCGGAAAGGTCAACCTGCTCGGTTTCGGCACCGAAAAAATAGAGGACGAACTCAAGATTTTCCTGCCCACAGCCCGCATTGGCCGCCTCGACCTCGACACTGCCAGCACCAAAAGCAGCCTGACCACCATCCTCAACGATTTTGAGGAAAAACGCCTCGACGTGCTCGTGGGCACCCAAATGGTGACCAAAGGCTTGGACTTCGACAACGTGGGCATCGTGGGCGTACTCGGTGCCGACCAGCTCACGCGCTTCCCGGATTTTCGCGCGGGCGAACGCGCCTACCAGTTGCTCACACAGGTGGCTGGCCGCGCGGGCCGCAAGCACAAGCGCGGCCTCGTGCTCGTGCAGGCCTGGGATCCCACGCACCCGGTATTGCAGGAGGTGCTGCGCGGCGATTTTCAGGGTCACCTCCAGCGGGAAATGCGCGAGCGCCAGGAGTTTTTCTACCCGCCGTTTTCCCGCCTCATCCACATCGCCATCCAGCACAAGGACGACAAGGTGGCCTACCTCGCCGCCGATTATTTTGCCCAGGCCCTGCGCCACAGCATGGGCAAACGCGTACTCGGTCCCGTACAGCCGCACGTGCCGCGCGTACGCAACTACTACGGTCAGGAGATTTTGCTCAAATTGGAAAAATCGGCCCCCGTGCTGCGCTCGGCCAAAGACCTGATCCTGAAAACCACTGATGTCGTGACGAGCCGGGCAGGTTGGGGGCAGGTGCGGGTGGCGGTGGATGTGGACCCGGTGTAAGGGAGGGGAAAAGGTTACATGATTGCCGAGCGCTTGGCTGGCAAGCGCCCTTTTGGCTCATGTTCCTAGTGGCGCGAACTACAAGTGGCGCGAACTACAAGTGACAAGCCCTGAAACATATACCCGGCGGAAAGTGGTTTGCGAAAACCCTTTAGCCCGGCAATACGATATTTGAGCGTCAGGAGCGACTCCAGCGAGACAAGAAGCCGCTTTTGTCATACTGAGCGCTGCTAATCAAAATAGTAGGCAGAAGGCCATGCAGAAAACCTCGCAGAACGAAGTGTAACATAATTGGAGAGGCCGTTTTGGAATGTTTTTGCGCAAGTGCCTGACAACTGGGCGGTGTTCTGTTTCCGCCAAGCCTTCGCCATGCATATTTTGTGTATGCTGCGTTTGTCATTCCTTCAAAATCGCTCAGCGCGAAGTAGAATAACCTACTTTTGCCCACTTCAACTCAACCGCCTCCACGCCTATTGACAAATGCCGACCAATACGCCCGCCGCTACCCTGCTGTTTTTTCTTCTGGCTATTGTACCCGCCAGCGCACAGATGACGCTCGTGCGCACGGCCCCCAACGACACGTTTGAACTGACCTGCCCCACCTGCGCCATGCGCGTGGCAGGTGTAGCGCTCACCCAAGGGCAGCACGCCCTGCCCATGAACACCCAAAAACCCGTGGCCATGAACCTGCTGATGTGGCGCTACTACGACAACATCCTCGGCAAAAACGCACTCATGGCCGAGGAGCCGTTCTGGACCTCCGGCGTTCAACTTCTGGACGAGGTGCCAGAAAACGAACCGTTGTCGCTGCACCTCAACTTAGTGTGGAGCGACTCGGCTGGCACGGCACACCGGCTTTTCCTTGTGTTGGCCGGGCTGACCAAGGCCCACTTCACCAGGTTGCCCGTGACCACCGTTTTCGACACCGATACCTACGCGCCGCTGCGCTTCGCCGCCGTGGCCCAAATCACCCTCGGCGACAACGACTGGGAAACCTACGACTGCATCGAGGGCACCGCAGTTTTGGAAACCCTGAACTCGAAAACGGGTGCACTCAGCGGCACCTTCGAGTTTATCGGCACTCGTATCGGCATGGAAAAACTCGGCTTTTTTTTGAACGGGACATTCCGCAAATAATACCACCGCATGCATACCCGAATCCTCACCAGCCTGTACGTTTACCCCATAAAATCGCTCGGCGGCATAGCGCTGCAGGAAGCGGTGCCGGAGCAGCGCGGCCTTCAGTACGATCGCCGATGGATGCTCGTGGACGAGCAGGGGCGGTTTGTCAGCCAGCGCGAAGTGGCCGAACTGGCCCTGCTCGGCACCGCCATAGAGCCGCCGCACCTGGTGGTTTTTTCTAAAAAAAATCCGGCGCTGCGGGTGCAGGTTCCGCTGTCGCCACCGGTGGAGGCCATGCCGGAAATCACGGCCGAGATTTGGAACGACCGCTGCCCGGCTCGGGAATATGGGCTGGAGGTAAACGGCTGGTTTTCCAGCTTGCTGGGCTGCCCGCTGCGGCTCGTGTACATGCCCGACACGGCCTGGCGGCCCACTGATCCGGCTTATGTACCGGAAGGCATACCTGTCAGTTTTGCCGACGGCTACCCCTATCTGCTCATCGGCGAGGCCACGATTGACGACCTGAACGCCCGTTTGGAGCAGCCCGTGCCCATGAACCGGTTCCGGCCCAATTTTGTGTTCAGCGGCAGCGCAGCCTACGAAGAGGACGAGTGGCGCGATTTCACCATCGGCACCGTGCGTTTTCGCGGCATCAAGCCTTGCGCCCGCTGCATCGTGCCCACCACCGATCAGGACACCGCCCTACGCGCCGCCGAGCCACTGAAAACCTTGGCCACCTATCGCAAAGAGGGACACCGCATCCTGTTTGGGCAAAATACCGTGTGGGTTGGTGCGCCGGGGGATGTGGTACGGGTAGGTGATACGGTGAATCCTTAAGAGCGTGTTTAAATTTCAGCCCGGCACTGAAATTTAAACACGCTCTAACTCATTCCTGCCATTTTGTCACTAACTTCCACAAAACCCGCTACATTTGCCCCCGCAAATCGAAGCGCAAAAATATGTACGACAACAACCCGACACTGGAAGGCATCAAAGTTATTGACGAGGCCAAACAGGGCAACGTGCTGTTCAAGGAGCACTGGGCGGAAACGAGCACGCCGGGCGGGCGGAAATTTTACATCGAGAGCTACGGTTGCCAGATGAATTTCAGCGACTCGGAGATCGTCGCGTCCATCCTGCACGAGGTCGGCTACTCCCCCACCCGCGACGTGGAGGAGAGCGACCTGATCCTGATCAACACCTGCTCCATCCGCGAAAAAGCCGAAGAGACCGTGCGCAAGCGCCTGCGTTTTTTTGAGGCAATAAAAAACCGGCGACCAGGCACCGTGGTAGGCGTGCTGGGCTGCATGGCCGAGCGGCTGAAAAAGAAATTTCTCGAAGAGGAAAAACTCGTGGATATCGTGGTCGGCCCCGATGCCTACCGCGACCTACCCAACCTCATCGGCGGTGCCGAAGACGGCCAGCGCATGGTAAACGTTCTGCTCAGCCGCGAAGAAACCTACGCCGACATCAGCCCCGTGCGGTTGGAAAGCAACGGCATCACGGCCTTTATTTCCATCATGCGCGGCTGCGACAACATGTGCTCGTTCTGCGTGGTGCCGTTCACCCGCGGCCGTGAGCGCTCCCGCGACCCGTTCAGCATCGTGTCTGAAGCCGCCCATTTGTTTGAAAACGGCTACCGCGAAGTGACCCTGCTCGGCCAAAACGTGGACTCGTACAAGTGGGAAAACCCGGAGACCGGCGAGCGTGTCAATTTCGCCAACCTCCTGGAAATGACGGCCGGGGTACACCCCAACCTGCGCGTGCGTTTCAGCACCAGCCATCCAAAGGACATGACCGACGAGGTGCTGCATGTCATGGCCCGGCACCACAACATCTGCAAGTACATCCACCTGCCGGTGCAGTCGGGCAACAGCCGCGTGCTCGAACTGATGAACCGCACCTACGACCGCCCCTGGTACGAAGACCATATCCGCGCCATCCGCAGCATCCTGCCCGAGGCCGCTGTGTCGAGCGATATCATCACGGGTTTCTGCTCCGAAACGGAGGAGGAACACCAAGACACGCTCAGCATCGTGGAATGGGCCAATTTTTCCATGTCGTACATGTTTTTCTACTCCGAACGGCCCGGTACCCTGGCCGCCCGGAAGTACCCCGATGACATTCCCGAGGAAGTCAAAAAACGCCGCTTGAACGAGATCATCCGCTTGCAAACCGCCGTAAGCCTGCGCCACAACCAGAGTGACATCGGCAAAACCTTCGAGGTGCTTATCGAGGGCAATTCCCGCAAGTCGGACCAGGATTTTTGCGGGAGGAACAGCCAGAATAAGATGGTGGTTTTTCCGAAAAAACCAGGGCTGAAGCCGGGGGATTATGTACAGGTACGGGTTAGGGAAGTGACGAGCGCGACGTTGCTGGGGGAGATTATCTCATAACTACAACTAAACCCAATCTCTGCCATGAGTGATATTTTAATTCTTCAAGAACGCATTAGGAACTCAATCCTAATTGGCGAGAGTGATTTCAGAGAATTCAAATCTGCTTGGGAAGGGAAGCCTGATTCCAAAAAACCACGTTTGGTAAAGCATATTTGTGCGGATATCGCAGAAGGACTTGTTGCCTTTGCAAATGCTGATGGGGGTGAGCTGGTCATTGGTGTGGAAAATGACATGACAGTTACTGGTATCCCCCATAGCAGCGAAGAAGTTGAGCAAATGCTGAATGCAATAAAATCCCATGTTTTTGAAGGACAATCTTTGCCCATGGTGTATGCTCAGAAAATAACTATTGACGAGAATACCATTTTGTTCTTCCAAGTTGAAAAAGGCACTTCCGAAATTTATCAATTGCGCGATGGTCGTGCATTGGCCAGAAAAGACAAAAGTAGCGTCCCAGTCAAAATAAGCAGATTACAGTTTGAACGCCAAGAGATAATTTCAAGAGAATATGACCGACAGCTTGTTGATGGAGCAATAATTGGTGACCTTGACATCCCACTTATTCAGAGCCTCGCGAATTCCTATCTTAAAGGAATGACTCCTGAAAAGTACCTCCAACAATTGAGCCTGGCTGAGTACACCATTACAGGCCTCCGGCTAAGGCGTGCTGCGGTTCTGTTGTTTGCAAGGGATATTTCCAAATGGCACCCAAGAAGTCAGGTTAGAATTCTAAAAGTTAATGGCAATGAGCTCCTCCCGGGAGACAAATACAATGTGATTAGTGATGAAATTGTTTCTGGAAACATCTACGAATTGGCCTTAAAAGCATGGGAGGCCCTGCGGCCCTACTTAGCTCAAAAAACAGAATTTGGCGCTGGTGGTAAATTCGAGCAACGGTATTCATACCCAGAAGAAGCCTGTAGAGAAGGATTGTTAAACGCTTTGGCGCACCGCGATTACAGCAACAGCAACGGGATTGAAGTATACATTTTTGACGATAGGCTTGAAATAAAAAGCCCCGGAGCCCTCTTGTCAACCCTAACAATAAATGACTTGTACGCTCTTGACAACCGACACGAATCGAGGAATTCCAAAATCGCATATACGCTCAACGTGTCAAAATTCATGAGAGAACTTGGCGAAGGGATGAAACGTATTTTTACTATCATGCGTGACATTGACCGTAAGCCTCCCGAACTATACTCAAACACAAACTGGTTTACCGTAAAACTCTTTAATCAAGCCATTTACTCCAATAAGCAGCAAGAGTTTTTGAACATGTTTGCAAAGTTCAATCTTACAAACAACCAAAAAAAAATTGTTCTGCTGGGCATTGAAGGAGCGAATGTTGCACCTGATGACATTTACAAGGCTATGAATTCCAGAGATCGAGATACATACGATAGGGAAGTAACTGGACTTAGAAATTTAGGTATACTAAACCAATTTCGCTCCAACGCAAACGCGACAATTTTTGCAAAGAAAAATAGAATACACAAAAGCAAAGTCGAGCGGTTTCAAATACGGATACCTTCATAAATGTCCAACCTCCTATCCATAAAACAGCGCTTCGGCATTGTCGGCACCTCGAATCTGCTGGACGCGGCCCTCGAAACGGCCGTGCGTGTGGCCCCTACCGACCTCACCGTACTTATCACCGGCGAAAGCGGCGTGGGCAAGGAAGTTTTTTCCAAGATTATACACGCCTTGAGCGCCCGCAAGCACAACGAGTTTATCGCCGTCAACTGCGGTGCCATACCCGAAGGCACCATCAATTCCGAGTTGTTCGGCCACGAAAAGGGCGCTTTCACCGGTGCCGTGAACGACCGCAAGGGCTATTTCGAGACGGTGAGCGGTGGAACCATCTTCCTCGACGAGGTGGCCGAAATGCCGCTCGACACCCAGGCCTACCTGCTGCGCATTTTGGAATACGGCGAGTTTATCCGCGTCGGCGCGTCCAAGGTGCTTCGGACGGACGTGCGTGTCATTGCCGCCACCAATGTGGACCTGGAAGAGCGCGTGCGCCGGGGCAAATTTCGCGAAGACTTGTTCTACCGACTGAGCACCGTGCCCATTCGCGTGCCCGCGCTCAAAGACCGGCGCGAGGACATCCCGGTGCTGTTTCGGAAATTTGCCCACGATTTTGCCGAAAAATACCGGATGCAGGCCATCCGCCTCGACGACCACGCGCAGTTTGCCCTCGAAACCTACCGCTGGCCTGGCAACATCCGCGAACTGAAAAACGTGGCCGAACAGATTTCCGTCCTGTCCGAAAATCGCGAGATCAGCGCCGAGGCGCTCCAGCACCAAATGCCGCAGCTGTTTAATCGAAACTTGCCCGTGCCCGCCGACCGCAACGGCGCGGCCAATGGGAAAGGCAGTGATTTTCAAGAACGAGAAATCTTCTACAAACTGCTTTTGGACATGAAGAACGACCTGAACGACCTCAAGGGCCTCGTTTTTGAATTGATCCAAAACAACAACCTGCAAATTTCCGACATCGGCAACCTGCGCCGCCTGCAACCGTCTTTTGGCTTTTCTGAACAAACGTACCCAAACAATCGAGCGGACTACCCGGAACGAGGCACCATTGCAGAGGAAAACGATTCCGGCATGCGCGTGACCCCGATCATCATCGAACCGTCCAAACCGCCCGCTGCGTTCGACCGATCCGACGTGGAAGATGCGCCCTTGGCCATGGATGAAATCGAAAAAGATGCCATCCGTCGTTCGCTGAAAAAACACCACGGCCGGCGAAAAGAAGCCGCCGAAGAACTGAAAATATCCGAACGAACGCTTTACCGAAAAATCAAACAGTACAACCTTTGACATCAACATTCAAACTACCTATCACAGCCATGACCGTACGTTTCTGTGTTTTTTCCATCATCCTGTTTTTCAGCATTTCTCTTAATGCCCAAAAAGGGCACAACCTCCGGGTCAAATTAGACAACTACGCCGAAAAAGAGCTCGTCCTTGGCTTCCACTACGGCGACAAGCAGTATGTGAAGGACACCGTGACCGCCGACGCCGACGGCTATTTTGCCTTTCAAGCCGACACCCTGCTGCCCTGCGGCGTGTACCTGTTCGTGCTCAAGCCCGACAACGCGTTCATCCAAATCCTGCTCTCCGAAAATGATCAAAGTTTCACCATGCATACCGATGCCAAGGACGTGGTGGGCAAAATGAAGGTCAAGGGCAGCCCCGAGAACAAGCTGTTTTATGAGTACCTCTCCTTTTTGAACAAGATGCGCACGGAGGCCGACACGATCAAGGCCCAAATGACCCGTGCCAGCGGCAACGAGGCCGACTCGCTCCGCCTCGTCAAGGAGAGCGGCGAATTGGACAAACAGGTGCGCAAGTTCCAGAGCGACCTGGTCACCAAAAACGCCGAAACGCTCACCGCCAAGATCATCAAGAGCTCGCTCGAATTAGAAATACCGGAGTTTGAAGGTGCCGACGCACGCGAGATTCAGATGAAAAAATACTACTGGTACCGCGCCCACTATTTTGACAACTTCAACCTCTCCGATCCCTGCCTGCTGCGCAGCCCGGTACTACACCCCAAGGTGGACAACTACATTTCCAAGATCGTACCCCAGCACCCCGACAGTATCAACACGGCCATGGACGAGGTGATCAGGAAAATGAAGGGCGCTGAGGAAACGTACAAGTTCTACCTGATCCACTACCTGAATTCGTTTGCCAAATCCACCACCGTGGGCATGGATGCCTGCTATGTCCACCTCGCCCTGCACTACTACTGCAACGGTGGAGCGCCGTGGGTAAAACCGGAGGATTTGGAGAAAATATGCGACAACGCCAAGCGCCTCGAACCAATCCTGATCGGCAAGATCGCGCCCAATATCATCGTCAAGGACAACCAGGACCGCCCTGCATCCCTGTGGGACGTGGATGCGGACTATACCGTGTTGTTCTTTTGGGCACCCGACTGCAGCCACTGCAAAAAAGCAGCCCCTCACATGGTTGAGTTTGCCAAAAAATTCAAAGATCGGGGTGTGAAAGTGTTTGCCGTTTGTACGGCGGTGGCTACCACCAAGGAGGATGCCAACACGCCCGAAAAGGTAAAAGAAACCTGCTGGAAGGGGTTGCAGGAAAAGGAGTTCAGCGACTTTCTGTTCCTGAACAACTACGACCCCTACGTACAAAGTCGGTACAAAACCCTGTTCGATGTGCAAACCACGCCGCAGATATTCGTGCTTGACCGCAAGCATGAGATTTTGATGAAACGCATCGGAGCCGAAAAACTCAACGAGATCATGGAAGATCTCATGCGGCACCAAGAAGAGAAGAAGAACTCGAAGCAAAAGTGAGCATCGTAGGTTCTACTTTTCGGCGACTTTCACCACCTTACGCACAGTGGTTTGATCGCCTGCTCGGCATTTCACGAAGTAAATGCCTGGAGCAACATCGGGCAGTTCCAACCGGTAAGAGCCTTGGCTCAGTAGGCGGTAGGGAAGCAGTACTGAAACAAGCGCCCCGGCTTCGTTGGTCATTTCGACTTCGACCGGAGCAGGCTTTTCCAAGTTGATGTCCACTGTCGCTTTTACTGTGTAAGGGTTGGGATACAATTTCAAGTCGAATGTCGGAACGCGCGAGCTGGCAGGGGCACCGCTCCCAGCGAACAGGCGTTCTTCGACGCGCCTACCGGGCCGTGCTGCAGGGGTTGCGAGGGTTTCGGCAAAGTGTTCTTGTGTCAGGGTTTCTGCTTTTGCTGGGCAGAGCCAGCGCACGGTGTTTTCCAAAATTTGGCTGGAAGCGCTCTCGTCGTAGTAGTATTCCATGCCGAGGTATACCACCTTGCCCTCGCCCAAAGGCTTGAAACCGATGGTGGGGTAGCCCCGTGTTTCGGCCAATACGACAAAATTGGGATCGGATACGTCCAACGGGTAAACGTAGTTGGACAATGTGAACACGTGGGGCGTGCTCAACAGGGCCGGGTGCTCCACCGCCTCTTCGTCAACCTGAACACCTGAACAAAAATACCCGGACTCCAAATCGAACAGGCCGTACTGCTGCAAAACACCAAACTGATCGGTACCGCTGAACACGACTGCGCCACCTTGTTGGACATACTGCCGTAGTACTTTCCCCATGGCCCGCACCAATTTCGGGTCGCCCTTGGCGGCATAGGTCACTACTACCATGTGCTGGCCAACAAGTGCTTCGGATAATTCGCGGGCGTTTCCGCTCCAAAAATCCGTCAGGCTCGATCCGGGAATGCGTTTGGAAATCAACCCCTTCATTTTTGCCACATAAGCACTGTCGTAGGCCGAGTAGTTGAGTAGCAACACCCGAGGACCGAAAGCCGATGGATCAGGCGTTTCGATGTCCTGCTCAAAGCATGGTGCTGCCCAGTCCCACTCGAAATCATCCCCAAAAAGGTTGGCCAACGTGGAGTTGACTGGGTAGGCGTGATCCCAATAGACTGGGTGGCCGGGTTGGCGAGCCGCCAAGCATATCAGGCTGAGAGACAAGGCGACAAGAGTGGCGACACGATGCATACGAAAAGTAGTTTTGATCTATACTGTAACAATTCCTCCACAAACGCCCAAACAAGGTTATATTGTACAAGGATAGGGCTACAAGGGTGGGGGCCAAAGGTACGGGCTTATTTGAAAAGAAGGCCGCCCGACGGAAATATCCAAGGAGCGGCCTTCTTACCAAGTGATAAAAAAGGTTGATTTACTTTTTAGTCACGAGCGTGACGTTCAGGTCAAACTCATCGTAGATGGTTTTGTCGCCAAGGTTGTCGAAAAACGTGCCCGAACCAAACCGGACGTTGTACTCCGAACGGTCAATCGTGATTTTTGCCGTGGTCGTCACTTGGCCATTGGCCTCAGAAACAGCCGCCGGGAACTTGATTTCCTTGGTTGTCTCTTTGAGGGTCATGTTGCCAATGATCTTGTAGTTGCCTTTGGAGTCGGTCGGGATAGCACGCGTGATGACAAACTTGGCCGTTGGGAATTTTTCCACGCCGAAAAAGTCGTCACTCTTCAGGTGACCCACCAATTTGCCGGCTACCGGGCCTTCCAGATCAACACAAGTGATCGTGGTCATGTCAATTTCGAAAGCGCCGCCAGTCAATTTGCCATCAGTCATCTGCAGGTTACCGCTTTTGACCTTTACTGTGCCTGTGTGTTCGCCCGTTACCTTGTAGCCTTTCCAGATGATATTGCTGGAAACAAGGTCGGCCTTGTAGGTAGAAACAGAGGAGGAGGCGGCCATCACCAAGACAGCCAAAAGCGGGAGAAAAAGCAATTTTTTCATGTTAGAATTACAGTTTTAGAACAGTGAATAGTTGTTGTCGTTTAAACGCGGCACAAAGGTAATGCAGTCAAGTGTCGGAAAAATAAATGTCAAAACATTTAACCTTGCATTAAGGTTTTTTGCCGCCGGAAATAAATTTGCACACTTTGCTTTTATTTCGCGGTGAGTAAAATTACCTTTGCGCCTCATTTTTTGAACAGAAGCACTCAATTAGAAAAATAATATGAAAGAATTGGAAGCCATCCAGTTTGTGCACGGTCAGCTGCTGAATGCGCCGAGCTTCCCGGCATTCAGGACCGGCGACACGATCATCGTCACTTACCGTATCGTGGAAGGTGATAAAACCCGCGAGCAGGATTTTCGCGGTGATGTTGTCCAAATCAAGGGCCACGGCTTGACGCGCACCTTCACAGTGCGAAAATTGTCGCACGGCGTAGGAGTGGAGCGCATTTTTGCTTTTTCCAACCCAAACATCGCCAGCGTTCAAGTGGTCAAGCGCGGCCGCGTTCGTCGCGCACGTTTGTACTACCTGCGCGGATTGGTCGGCAAAAAAGCCCGCATCAAAGAACTGAAGCGCTACAATACTACAAGCGCCGGTAACTAAGCGCAACTACTATTTCCGGCTTTAATAACATGAGCCATCCCGACTGAATGGGATGGCTCATGTTGTTTTTCAAAACCTATTGAAGCGGCCCGAGTCCAAGCCGCTCCAACAGTGCTTTTTTACTTCGCCGTACGAGAATTTTTCACGTCCAGCACTTCTTTGCGCATGTCTTGCGCCAAGTTTTTCAAGTCTTGCATCGCCTTGCGAACGCGGCCGCCAGCGGCGTTGTTGCCGGCGTTGAATTTTTGAACGTCAGCCTCGGCTTCGGCAATGGTTTGCTTGATTGATTCAAAGATTTTGCTCATAACAGTGTGAGTAAGGTTTGTTAACAAGGGCGTAAAAGTACGATTATCTTGTTATTTCCAAACAAGTTGTAACTTCTTGATCGAGAAATACGCGCAACGATCACATGAAAAACCTGGGATTCGACATGCCACGCTTGCGTTTCACCAAATCAGCGTACACCAATAGCTCGAACGAGCCACCCGCAACCGTGCGCAAGTTGGAGAGTGTCAGGTCGTAAGCAGCACCCACACCAAGCCGGGGGTTGATCTGCCAGTACGCCAGCAAGTTCAGCGATTCACCCATACCATCTCCGCCAGCCCGGTAGGCCAAACCCGTTGTAACGGTTTCCTTGACCTCTACATTCAGGGTCACGTCCACATCAATAGGTGCGTTTTTTACATATTTTACCAATACCGCTGGCAGCAGGTTGATGCCTTTCCCGAGCGGAATAATACCGCCCGTGGTACCGTAGAAATGTTGTGATTCGCGAGCAGATGCAATCAAGGGGTCCGTGTTCAGGCCGATGTTGTTCTCCACGATTCGCGGCACCGAAAACCCGATGTACAGCCGCTCCTGAAACGTGCCGTAGATACCCGCTCCAAAATTGGCAAACGCATCGTTGATCCGCTTGTCGTCCAGCGATGGGTCGTAGGGCACAGACGGATTAGCCTTGGAAAAATCGAGGCTTAAGACGCGCAAGGTGCCGGAAACGCCCACGCGCAAGGAAAATTCGTCGCCCGAAATAACATTGTACGAGTAGGCCGCCGACAGCTGAACGTCGCGGTGCAGCCCGATACTGTTGTGCGACAACACGCCTCCTACCCCGACACGCTGCGAAAAAACAGGCGCATGCATGCTGACCTGCGCCGAACGCGGAGCACCGTCCAACTTGAACCACTGGTCGCGGTATATGGCGGTCAGGGTGGGCACGCCGCGTATGCCAGCGTATGCCGGGTTGTACGACAACTTGTTGTACATGAACTGGGTATAACGGTGGTCTTGCTGAGCGGCCAGCAGAAGAGGCAGCGCGAGGGCTATCGTTGCAACTAAAGATTTTATCATAAAGCAAGGTGGTTTTTGCGTTTTTAACGGAAGATTTCTACAAACCCGTTCAGAGCGGGCTTGTCTGGGTCGGGGCGGAAAAAGTAAAAATAGGTGCCGTCAGGCAGGTTTTGGCCGGGCACGCCCCGAAGGGTTCCCCGCCAGGCTTTATCAGGCGTGTTTTCGTAAGGAGTCGCCTCGTATACTTTGTCGCCCCACTGGTTGTAAATGATCAGCGAATTGTTCGGGTACAACTCCGAATTCAGGCACGGGATTTCCAAATAGTCGTTGATGCCGTCCTCGTTGGGTGTAATCACGTTCGGAATGTATGTGCAGAACGTCTCTCGCACGGTGATGGTCACTACGCCCTCGTCGCACAGGTCGGGGCAGGCCTCTGAGCAAAGTTTGTAGATAAAATTGACGTGGCCGTTTGCTGGCCCGGCTTGGTAGGCGAACGTACCGTCGCTGTTTTGAGAAAGACCGGGCAAGGTGGTCAGGAGGGTCAGCACATAGTCATCGGTCTCGTATTTGTCATTCGTCAACACGTTGATGATCGGAAGCAAACCGCCCGTCTCGACCTCAAAATCCAGGTCGTCCACGGCATCCGGCTGCTTGCCGATGCGCACCAACGCTGAATCGAGCGGTGTCAGGCAGCCGTTCACAGAAGCCTGCACGGTGTAAATCCCCGTCAAGCCAAGTGTCAGGCCCTCGATCAACAGGTTGTTCGAGTTGGCGTAAGGCGGCTTTGGCCCGTTCCAATAGTACGTCGCTCCGGGTATGACCGGCGTGGACAAAACAATATCGTCGCCCGCGCAACCGATCTTGTCGCTGACTTGCGGAGCCAGCGGACTGAGCGGAACCACCTGCACCTCCACCGAGCAGGCCGCCGTGTTGCCCGCATCGTCGGCAGTGGAAAATGTCAATACGTGCGTGCCAACGGCGAAAAACTTACCACTCGCCGGACCAGAGTCCTGAGCCACCACCGGCGTGGTGCAGTTGTCCGTGGCAGTGGGCAAATCAAACTCGATGGTAGCCCCGTCGCAGGTGGCCACGGCCTTCGCATCCACAACAAATTGGCCCGGGTCGGACAAAACTCCCCCACTCACGTCCACCACCACCGGCGAAGGCGGGCAGACGAATACCGGAGCCACACTTTCGGTAACCGTAATCGAAAAACTCACCGTGGACGTGTAACCCAGCGTGTCCGAAACGGTGTAGATCACAACTGTTTCGCCTACCGGGAAGGTGTCGCCCGGTTGGTAATTGGAAACTACCGTTGCCGGAGCGCATACGCCCGTAGGGGTTGGCGGTGTCCAAGTGGCCACAGCCGAACAAACGCCCGAAAACGATTGATCCAACGGCGCACCAACAAAACCCAGCGGCGGCCCCAAAACGGTCACTTTGAAAATGCACTCGTCCTTGTTGCCGCTCAGGTCTGTCACCAAAACTTTTACAAACGTATGGCCCACAGGATACTGCGCGCCTGGCATAGGGTAAGCCGTGACAGTTGGGCTGGCCGAGCAGTTGTCCGTAGCCATCGGCATCAGCCAGTTTGCCGCCACAGAACAATCGGTGCCGGAGCTCACGATTGTGTCCGCCGGACACCCGCTGAACGTAGGCGCTATGGTATCCACCACCGTCACGTTGAACGAACAGGTGGTCGTATTGCCCCAAGTGTCGGAGGCGGTGTACACGACTTGTGTGGTCGTTTCCGGAAAAACATCGCCCGGCTTGTGGTTGGAAGAAACCGTGATGGCTCCGCAGTTGTCCGAAAAAACAGGCGGTGTCCAAGTAGCCAGAGCCGTGCAGTTGCCCGTGTTCACCGTGATGTCCGGTGGGCAATTGCTCACCAACAGCGGCGGCACGTTTTCCTGCACTGTCACCACAAAACTGCAGGTCAGCGTGTTGCCGGAGGAATCTTGCGCCGTGTACACCACCGTCGTGAGGCCGGTCGGGAAAACCGTGAACGGCTGTACGTTCGGCTGCGGCACGATCGGGTAGCTGTCACACGCGTCTGTCACGTTGGGTGCATCCCAGATGACGGTCATAGAGCAGGCTCCGTTGGGCGTTGTCACGGTAAAATCGTTCGGGCAGTTCGTCAGTACTGGGTGCGTCGTGTCGGCCACGGTAATGGTAAAATTGCAGGAAGCGACGTTTCCGCTGGCATCCGTGGCGCTGAATACGACCGGAGTTGTGCCAATAGGGAAGGCTGCGCCGCTCGTGGCATTGCCTACCAATGCGGGCGAGGCCGTACAGTTGTCGGAAACCACAGGCGCGGCAAACGTAACGACCGCCATGCATGTAGCACCATTGGCTGGCTCCGAGATGTTCGCGGGGCAGGTGATCGTTGGTGCCACCGTGTCCTTCACGGTCAATGTCTGTACAATCAGGGCTGTGTTGTTGCAATTGTCGTTGGCGGTCCAGCGGCGCTGAATTTGATAGGTACCGCTGACGCTGTTTCCGAGTATCGTCTCGCCGTTGTAAACCACCTGCACACCGCTGTCGCAATTGTCTGATGCCGTTGGTGTGGCAGGAGCCGGTACGGCGTTGCAAGCAACAACTGCATCTGCCGGGACAAACGTAAACACGGGAGCGGCCACGTCTCGCACGGCCAGTATTTGTTCCGTAGGCGTGGCATTGCCGCAGTCGTCGGTGGCACGCCAGCGACGCACGAGTACATAAGTGTCGGGGCAAGGCCCGTCGGTGCGTGTTTCGCCTTCGTAAATGATGGTCACGGCGGTTGTGCAATTATCCGTGGCCGTCGGCGTGCCCACTCCGGGCACCGCATCACAGCTCACGGTGGCGTTTGCGGGCACAGAGGTGAACACCGGTTTGACGATGTCCTGTACGGTGATGACCTGCTCGGCGGAAACCGTGTTGCCGCAGTTGTCGGCAGCCGTCCAGCGGCGGGTCAAAACGTAGGTATCGGGGCAAGGCCCGTTGGCCCGGAACTCGCCGTTGAACGTGACCAGCACACTTGCATCACAGTTGTCCGTAGCTGTGGCGTGTACTACCGGCGGCACACTGGCGCAAGTGGTCGTGGACGATGGCGGCACAAACGAGAACACGGGCAGCACCTGGTCGCGAACACTGACCACCTGCGTGGCCGTTGCGCTGTTGCCGCAGTTGTCTGTGGCCGTCCATTTGCGCAGCAAAACGTAGGTGTCGGGGCAGGGACCGTCGGTGCGGGTTTCGCCATTGTACACGATCGAAACGTCCGTATCACAGTTGTCTTTCGCCTCCGGCGCAACCACGCTGGGTACCGATTCGCAAGCCACAGAAACATGCGCGGGCACGAACGAGAACACGGGTGCCTCCACGTCGCGCACCGTCACGATCTGCTGGGCCGTGCGCTCGTTGCCGCAAATGTCGGTGGCCGTCCAGCGGCGGCGTATTATATAGGTGTCCGGGCAAGCGCCATTTTGGCGGTCTTCTCCTTCAAAAACAATCGAAACGCTTGACGAGCAATTGTCCGTAGCGGTCGGATCGCCCACAACAGGCACAGCGGCGCAGCTCACGGTCAGGTTGGCGGGTACAAAAGTGAATACCGGTTTGGTCGTGTCTTGCACCGTCAGGTACTGTTCGGCAACGGCGCTGTTGCCGCAGTTGTCCACTGCCGTCCAGCGGCGAATGAGCACGCCACCACTGGAGCAATCCGTACCCGTTTGCAGTTCCGATTTCAGCGTGATCGTCACGCTCGCGTCGCAGTTGTCCGTGGCCGTCGGCATGCTGATGGCCGGTATGGCTTCGCAGTTGACCGTGGCATCGGCAGGCACGAAAGTGAACACGGGCGAAGCCACGTCTTGCACGGCAATGGTTTGCAGTGCCGTAGCCGTGTTGCCGCAGTTGTCGGTCACCGTCCAGCGGCGTTCCAAGGTGTAGGTGTCAGGACAAGCGCCGTCGAGGCGGGTTTCTCCGTTGAAAACGACGGTCGGGCTGGCTGCACAGTTGTCGGTGGCAAGCGGTTGGCCCACTGCCGGGACGGATTGGCAGGTCACGGTCAGGTTCATCGGCACGAATGTGAACGCGGGTCTGGCCACATCCTGAACCGTTATTTTTTGTTCTTTGGAAACGCTGTTTCCGCACTGGTCGGCAGCCGTCCAACGGCGTACCAAGGTGTACGAGTCGGGACAAGCGCCATTTGTGCGCTGCTCGCCGAGGTAGGTCACAGCCACGTTGGCTGTGCAGTTGTCGGTAGCGGTGGGCGTATCAACAGCGGGCACTGCCTGGCAATCAACGGTCAGATCGGCGGGTGCGGAAGTGAATACCGGTGCCACCGCGTCTTGCACAACAATGGTCTGGGCGGCAAGGCTTTCGTTGCCGCAGTTGTCCTTGGCCGACCAGCGACGCAACAGGCTGTACGTGTTCAGGCAAGGGCCGTCGGTACGGGTTTCTCCCAGGAAAACGATGGAAACGGTACCGTCGCAGTTGTCCGTGGCCGTTGGGCTGCCCACTGCGGAAACGGCATCGCAGGAAACGGTGGCATCAGCAGGCACAAACGTGAACACCGGCACCACCAAATCGCGAACAGTTATGCTCTGTTGAGCCAGTTCAGTGTTGCCGCAGTTGTCTGTGGCTGTCCATTTGCGCAGCAAAATATAGGTGTCGGGGCACGGGCCATCGGCGCGCGTTTCGCCAGCGTAAACGATAGACACTGTGCCGTCGCAGTTGTCCGTAGCCGCGGGCACACCAACAGCGGGAACGGCGGAACAATCCACCGTCAGGTTTGCCGGCACGGCGGTAAACGCCGGCTTGACTACGTCGCGCACGGTGATAGCCTGGCTGATTTGCTCCGTGTTGCCACAAAAATCGGACGCTTTCCATTTGCGCAGCAAAACGTAGGTATCGGGGCAGGCACCATCGGTGCGGGTCTCGCCCAGATACTCGATAAGCACCGTTGCCGCGCAGTTGTCAATGGCTGTTGGTACCGCCACGACGGGTACGTTGGCGCAATCCACTGTTACGTTGGGCGGGGAAAAGGTGAAAACGGGACGTTTCACATCCTGCACCGTGATGGACTGCGTGGCCGATACGGTGTTTCCGCAAGCGTCGGAGGCCGTCCATTTGCGCAACAAGACGTAGGTGTCGGTGCAAAAACCGTCCACGCGGGACTCGCCATCGAACGAGATCGTCACCGATGCTGCACAATTGTCACTGGCTATCGGCGAACCAACAGCAGGAACGGCCTCGCAACTAACGGTCACGTTGGCGGGCACAAACGTGAACACGGGCTTGGTGATGTCGCCCACGGTGATCGTTTGTACGGCGGCCATGGTGTTGGCGCAGTTGTCGGCGATGGTCCATTTGCGCGTGAGCACGAACGTGTTGGCGCAAGCGCCATCTGTGCGGTTTTCGCCGTTGAACGATACGGTCACGCTGGCCGTGCAGTTGTCGGTGGCCGTCGGTGTTTGCACCGCTGGCACGGCGCTGCACTCAACGGTGACATCGGCTGGGAAAAACACAAACGCGGGCTTAGTCACGTCCCGGATGGCAATTTCCTGTACTGCCGTTGCGGTATTGCCGCAGTTATCGGTGGCCGTCCATTTGCGCAGGAGCGTATAGGCGTTCGGGCAAGCACCGTCGGTACGGGTTTCGCCGTCGTAAACGATGGCCACGGAGTTGTCGCAATTATCGGAAGCGGCCGGGCTGCCAGCAGCAGGTACCGCATCGCAGTCCACCGTGGCATTCGCTGGCACGGAGGTGAACACCGGAACAACCACATCGCGCACCGCAATGATTTGCTCGGCTTGTTCGGAGTTGCCGCAGTTGTCGGTGGCTGTCCAGCGGCGTTTTAAAGTATAGGTGTCGGGGCAAGTGCCATTGGTTCGGGTTTCACCGTCGTAAATGATCGCCACCGCGTTGTCGCAATTGTCAGAGGCAGTGGGCGTATCTACAGCGGGAATGGTCGAGCAATCCACCGTGACATTTGCCGGGACGGCAGTAAATGCCGGCCGGGTGAGGTCGCGCACGGTTATCACCTGATCGGCGGTTTCGGTATTTCCGCAGGCATCAGCAGCCGTCCACTTGCGCAGCAAAACGTAGGTGTCGGGGCAGGAGCCATTGGTACGGGACTCGCCGTCGTACACGATCGTGACGTTGGCGGTGCAGTTGTCCGTTGCCACGGGCGCGGCCACGGCGGGCACGTTGGAGCATTCCACCGTCACATCAGGCGGAGAAACGGTGAACACCGGGCGCTGCACGTCCTGAACCGAGATAGTTTGAACGGCGGTTTCGGTATTTCCGCAGGCATCGGCGGCAGTCCATTGACGCTTCAATACATAGGTGTTGGGGCAAGCGCCGTCTACTTGGGTTTGGCCGTTGAACGAAACGGTGACGCTGGCCGTGCAGTTGTCGGTAGCGGTCGGCGTGCCCACGGCAGGTACAGCCGAGCAGCTCACCGTCGCGTCGGCAGGTACGGTGGTGAACGCCGGTTTGATTTGGTCAAGCACGGTAATATTTTGCACCGCCGTGGCGGTGTTGCTGCAATTGTCGGTGATCGTCCAGACTCGTTTGAGCAGGTAGGTGTTGGAGCAAGCGCCGTCGGTGCGGGACTCGCCGTTGTAGGCGATATTGACGCTCGCGTCGCAGTTGTCGCTGGCCGTTGGCGTAGCGATAGCGGGCAGGTTGTCGCATTGCACCGTCGCATCTGCCGGGAAAGAAACAAAGGTGGGTTTGGTTACATCCTGCACTAAGATCGTTTGCGAGGCAGTCTTGGTGTTTCCGCAGTTATCGGCGGCACGCCAGCGGCGCACCAATGTGTACGCATCCGGGCAAGAGCCGTTGGTGCGGGTTTCGCCATCGTAAACGATGCCCACCGAGTTGTCGCAATTGTCCGTGGCCGTGGGGGTACCTACTGCCGGGACATTGCTACAGCTAACAGTAGCATTGGCTGGCACGAACGAAAACACCGGTGCCACGAGGTCGCGCACGACGATGGTTTGTTCCGCCGTAGCGGTGTTCCCGCACAAGTCGGTGGCCGTCCAGGTGCGTTTCAGTGCGTACGAATCCGGGCAGGAACCGTTAATGCGCACGTCGCCGCTGAAGTTCATTTCCACGTCTGCCGAGCAGTTGTCTGTGGCCGTAGGCGTTCCGGGCACCGGAATGGCATCGCAGCTAACGGTCGTGTTGGCAGGTACGAGCGTGAACACCGGTTTGGTCGTGTCTTGCACGGTCAGCATTTGTTCGGCTATGGCGGTATTACCGCAGTTGTCGGTGGCAATCCAGCGGCGCGTCACGGTGCCTCCGCTAGCGCAGTTTCCGTTCGTTTGCGTTACGCCCGCAAAGGTGATCGTCACGCTGTTGTCGCAGTTGTCGGTAGCAGTTGGTGTGCCCATGGACGGGATTTCCTCGCAGTTGACGGTAGCGTCGGCGGGTACGAAGGTAAACGCGGGCTTGGTCACGTCCTGCACAAAAATCAGTTGTTCGCCCGTGGCTGTATTGCCGCAATCGTCGCTGGCCGTCCACTGACGTTTCAGGGTGTAGCTATCGGTGCAGGCTCCGTTTACGCGGGTGTCGCCGTTGAGAATTAGGGTCACCGTAGCATCGCAGTTGTCGCTGGCGCTGGGTGTGCCAGCGGCGGGAATGGCGTTGCAGCTCACGGTTACGTTGGCCGGTATGCTGGTAAACACAGGAGCCGTCAGGTCGCGCACGGTCAGTATTTGTTCGGCGGTACGGGTGTTGCCGCAGTTGTCCACAGCGGTCCAACGGCGGGCCAGGGAATAGTTGCCGGGGCAAGGGCCGTCCGTTTTGGTCTGGCCGTCGTAGTTGATATTGGCCATGCTGGCGCAGTTGTCGGCAGCCACTGGTGTTCCCACCGGCGGAATAGCATCGCAGTTTATCGTGGTATTTGCCGGCACAAACGAAAACAGTGGGGCGGTTTGGTCGCGCACGGTTATGGTTTGCGTGCCCACGACGGAATTGCCGCAGGCATCGGTTGCCCGCCAGCGGCGCAGCAGGGTGTAATTGTCGGGGCAAACGCCGTTGTTCCGGGTTTCGCCGAGGTACAAAATGGTCGTCGTGGGGGCACAATTGTCGGAAGCACTCGGGCTGCCCGTTGCCGGAATGGCATCGCAAGACACGGTCGCATCGCCGGGGAAGGCGGTGAACACTGGCGGCACAACATCCTGCACGGCGATGGTTTGTTCAGCGGAATTGGTGTTTCCGCAGTTGTCGGTCACCGTCCAGCGGCGCACGAGGGTGTAGGAGTCGGGGCAAGCGCCGTCGGTGCGGTTTTGGCCGTTGTAGGCGATGGACACACCGTTGTCACAATCGTCCGTGGCCGTTGGCGTGTCTACGGCTGGAATGCCGTTGCAGGTCACGGTCACGTTTGCAGGTACAAACGTGAAGGTTGGCTTGGTGAAATCCTGCACGACGATGATCTGCTCGGCAGAGGCCGTATTGCCGCAGTTGTCGGCGGCTGTCCAGCGGCGGCGCAGGGTATAGCTATCCGAGCAGGCACCATCCGTGCGCGTTTGGCCGGTGTAGGTGATGGTCGCGCTCATGTCACAGTTGTCAGTGGCCACGGGCGTGCCCACGGCGGGCAAGGCGTTGCAGCTCACGGTTACCGGGGGCGGGACGGTGGTGAACACCGGCGGTGTCACGTCCTGCACCGTGATGATTTGCTCGGCAGTGGCGGTGTTGCCGCAGCCGTCGGTGGCCGTCCAGCGGCGGCGCAGGGAGTAACTGTCCGGGCAGGCTCCGTCGGTGCGGGTTTCGCCGTTGTAGGCCATCGCGACTGAGCCGCCGCAGTTGTCGGCAGCTGTGGGCGTGCCCACTACCGGGATGCTCTGGCAGTTGGCCACGACATTGGCCGGAACGAAGATAAACGCAGGGGCCACATTGTCCACGACGCGTATGGTTTGGGTGACGGTGATGCTGTTTCCGGCCAGGTCGGATACGCGGTACGAGCGCAGCACGATGAGCGTGTCGCCGGGGCATCCGCTGCCGCTGGCTACTGCATCACCGGCGTGTACGACGGTAGTCGTGCCGCAGTTATCGGCTTCGGTAGTTACCACGGCGGGGTTTGGTGCGGGCACATTGGCCAGGCAAGAGATGCCGCTCAGGGGTGTCGGGTTGGAGGCGGTCGGCAGTTGGGTATCGCTGACGGTGACAGTAAAGTTGCACGAGACCGTATTGGCCCCGTCGTTGACCGAGTAGGTGGCGGTAGTCACGCCGCTCGAAAACGGAACAGTGTTGGACAATTGGCCGATACCGCTGCCTGTGGTGGCACCACTGAGGGTGTAGGTCACATTCACGGTGGGGCAGTTGTCGGTGAAAACTGCGTTGATGTTCGGGATCAGGGTAGTGCAAACACCGGGGTTGGCCACACCGGTGGCGTTGCCGGGGCAAGAAAGCGTGGGCGGCACGTTGTCCACGACGGGGATCGTGACGGTGAAAACCTTGCCGCAGCCTTTTTTGTCGCTGACGGTGACGGTGTAGGTGCCGCCGGGTACGTTGACCAAGTTTTTGGTCGTGGCGTTATTGGACCACAAGTAGGTGTACCCCGGCGTGCCGCCACTGACGGTCAGGGAAATGCCGCCTGTGGGCACGTTGAGGCAGGGCACCGGAGTGGTGGTTGCGCTGACGGTGATTTGGGGGTTTATTTTTACCGTCACCGAATTGTTGCAACTGAGCAAATAGGGTGGCTCGGGGCCGTAGGGGTCAAAAATAGCGGTCAAACTGACCGCGTAGTTCGTGTTGGTGACCGGAGTGGCGGGGTAAGGGCCTACGCCCGGGCCGATATTGGGCGACCAAAAGATTGAGTAGTTAAGCAGACCGCTGGCAACAACCGACAACCGTACCGTGTCGCCGGGTTGGCAAAGCGTGAGGTCGTTAGGCGCGCCGGAGGTTTCGGCAGCCACGATAGATGCGTTGCAGCAAATGCCAAGCACGGTGACACAGCCAGCGGCGTTGACATCCGAAAAGGCGTGTGGAGCCGTGGAGCCGTCGCAGTCCACCGTTTTTACATTGTCAAAGAACAAGGCCCGAAACCGGTTGCAGTCGGGAGCATTGCTGGAAATCGGGCGGAATAGACCGCCATTTATCAGGACTACCCTGGCGTTGGCTCCCAATTTTAGGGCAACGTTCGAGGCCCATTGCAACACCCCGCCGTCAACGAGCAACAGCCCTTCGAACGGCACCCCTCCGATAATTGGCTCGTAGAAGACATCAATGACGAACGAATCTCGGATGATGATCGTGTCGGTGCCGACGTGACAGTTATTGAACGGTTTGGTCGAGGCCAGAATAAGGCTGTTGAACTCGCACGTCAGGGCTTCGGACCGATAGGTGTGGAAAAAGGAGAACAGGAAAGTAAGCGCCAGGACGATAAGCCCCCGTTGGGACTTGTAACCGGCTGCAAGGAGTTGGTTAGCGCGTAATACGTTACCGTTTTGCATAAAAAAAGGATTTGGTAGGAGTTACGATTGTTTTGAAAAAGAGTGTTTGGTATCCGTGCGGTCGGAGGTTTTGGGCCGAATTCCGCAGGTTTTGGGTCGGCAATTGCACGGCAAAGCAAGGAAGCCACAAATGCAGACCATTTGCCTTCGCACGAGATACGGTAGCCGGGACAGAAGATACGGATTGGAAGATTGTGTTAGCCTTTTCTAAACTGCGTGCCCGAAAAAGGGTCGCAATTTGGTTTCAAGCAAAAAGAAAGCCGAGAGGCAAGGGAGGGAATAAAATTAAAACAAAAAAGGCCGGGGCCAAGGTATCAACTTTTGTGTCAAACCAACGCCCAATAATGTGCCAAAAATTACGGTCGTCAGCATGTTTGAAACTCATTTGCATATTGCCTACACTCTTTCGGGTAATTCTACCTTTTGCGCGGCGCGATTACCTTTGCGCCCAACAAACTTACCATTCCATTCGTCATGCGCCTGCTCACTTGTTTCGCTTCGTTTTTTCTGCTCGTCTTGCCGTTTGTTTCGCGCAGCCAACCGCCCATCGCCGATATCCGCCCGGTGCTGAAAAGTCTCTCCATTGATCAAAAGAGTCAGGTTTTGGAATATCTAAGGCGTTTTGGCGATGGCATGGACGATGAAATTCAGCGGGTGTACGCGCAGTCGCCCAAAAATGCGCAAGCCCAAACGGCCTTGTTGGTTGATTGGTTCAGGCAGCAAAAAAAACAGCCCCAATTGGCAGCGGTTCGTATGGATCGGGACACGTTCTTTTTCCATGATGTTTCTGAGGGTACTCCGGTTGCCGCGTCGTTTGAGATTACCAACGATGGCACCACACCGTATATCATTGCCGCCCACAAAACCACTTGCGACTGCACCGTCCTCAAAATGCCCCAGTACCCGATCATGCCCGGAGAAAAAGCCGTGCTTCGCGTCGAGTTTGATACCAGCGGCAAACTCGGCACTGCCACCCCTGCTGTCATCCTGTACGACAACTCAACCCCCAACCAGCGCCATATTCTGTACCTGAAAGGCAACATCTCGGCCCGCAACAAGCCGCGGAAGTACCCTTGGAATGATTAGTCCCGCCGCGCCTGTTTCGCCAAAAGTTCGCTCCTGACGCAGGTCCCGCGCGTTCGTCATCTTTTCAAAAAAACTTTTTTGGCAAGATTGTTGGCCAATCTTGAGGGCGGATCAAACTGAAATTTAATTTTGTTATTGTGGCAAATGCTCGGCGCATCCCAAACCGATGATGCAATTTTTGCGTTCGTTAACAAATTTCAGTTTACAAAACCCTTTTTTCCCTGCCAAGAAGCAGTACCTTTGCGGCTTCATTTTTACGCACTATGAAAAACATCCGGAATATCGCTATAATTGCCCACGTTGACCACGGCAAGACGACCCTCGTTGACAAAATGATCCATGCCTCCAAGCTCTTTAAAGAGCACGAGGTAACAGGTGATTTGATCATGGACAGCAACGATCTGGAGCGCGAGCGGGGCATCACTATTTTGGCCAAAAACGTCGCGATCCGGTATAAAGATATCAAAATCAACGTCATTGACACCCCCGGCCACGCCGATTTTGGAGGCGAAGTCGAGCGCGTGCTCAATATGGCTGACGGCGTGCTGTTGTTGGTAGATGCCTTCGAAGGCCCCATGCCCCAAACCCGTTTCGTCCTGCAAAAAGCCCTGCAATTGGGCAAGAAAGCCATCGTGGTCATCAACAAGGTGGACAAGCCAAACTGCAACCCCGACTGGGCACACGAGCAGGTGTTCGACCTGATGTGCTCCCTCGATGCCACGGAAGACCAACTTGACTTCCCCGTTCTGTTCGGTTCCGCCAAACAGAACTGGATGAGCCACGACTGGAAAAAGCCCTCCACCGACATTATCGCCCTGCTGGACGACATTGTGAAATACATCCCCGAACCCAAGGTCGAAGAAGGTACGCTCCAAATGCTTATCACCTCGCTGGACTTTTCCAACTACGTTGGGCGAATCGCCGTTGGGCGTCTTTCCCGAGGCACCTTGCTGGCCAACCAACAGGTATCCCTGGTCAAAAAAGACGGTACGGTACAGCGGCACCGCATCAAACAACTGTTCACCTTCGATGGCCTTGCCAAAAAAGATACGCCCGAAGCGGTTTCCGGCGACATCTGCGCGGTGGTTGGGCTGGAAGGTTTTGAGATCGGCGACACTATCGCCGACTTGGAAAACCCTGAAGGCCTTGACCCTATCGCCGTGGACGAACCAACCATGAGCATGCTGTTCACGATCAACGACTCGCCCTTTTTTGGGCAGGAGGGCAAGTTCGTGACCAGCCGCCACGTGCGCGACCGCCTGCTGCGCGAATTGGAAAAAAACCTCGCCATGCGCATGGAAGACACCGATAGTGCGGATTCGTTCATGGTTTTCGGGCGCGGCGTGTTGCACCTGAGCATCCTGATCGAGACCATGCGCCGCGAGGGCTACGAGCTCCAAATCGGCCAGCCCACGGTCATCGTGCGTGAGATACACGGCCAAAAGCACGAGCCGGTGGAAGAACTCACAATTGACGTGCCGGAAGTCTCCAGCGGCAAGTGTATCGAGTTGGTCACCCGCCGCAAGGGTGTGATGAAAAGCATGGAACCCCGCAACGACCGCTTTATCCTGCGCTTCGAAATTCCCTCGCGCGGGATCATCGGCCTGCGCTCCAATATCCTCACGGCCACGCAAGGCGAAGCGGTCATGACGCACCGGTTCCTGTCGTACCAGCCTTGGAAAGGCGAACTGACGGGCCGCCAAAACGGCTCGCTCATCGTCATGGAAACCGGTACCGCTATCGCCTATTCATTGGACAACCTTCAAGACCGGGGCGTGTTTTTTGTGGAACCCGGCGAAGAAGTTTACGAGGGCCAAGTCATCGGCGAGAACAACCGCACCAGTGACCTCGTCATCAACGTGACCAAAACCAAGAAGTTGACCAACATGCGTGCCTCCGGCTCCGACGACAAAGCCTCCATCACCCCGCCTCGCCGCTTCTCACTCGAAGAAGCGCTGGAGTACATCCAAGAGGACGAGTACGTGGAAGTCACGCCCAAGAGCATTCGGCTGCGAAAAGTTTTTTTGAAAGAACACGATCGCAAGCGCTCTCAGAAAGTGCTGACAATGGCTTAGTTACAAGCCGAACAATCATTTTGATCCTTCATGACGGCCACCAACCGGCAGAACAAATAGATAAAAACTATTTAACTGCTTTTGCGTTTGTGGAGAAATTCTATTTTTGCGGGCATTTTTTGGATGCCGGCCGAGTCTTTCCTACTATTTGACTTCAGCAACACATGCGAACCAAACTTAGCAGCTTCAATTTCAACCTGCCCAAAGAACTCATTGCACAGTACCCGGCGGTGGAGCGCGACCAGAGCCGCCTCATGGTCGTACACCGCGATACTGGAAAAATCGAACACCGGGTTTTCCGAGACATACTGAACTATTTTGAAGAAGGGGATACGTTGATTTTCAACAACACCAAGGTCTTTCCCGCGCGGCTGTTCGGCCAAAAAGAAAAAACCGGCGCGAAAATCGAGGTTTTCCTGCTGCGCGAGCTCAACCACGATGCCCGGCTCTGGGACGTATTGGTAGACCCCGCCCGCAAGATCCGCGTGGGCAATAAACTATACTTCGAAGACGAAAACGGCAACGACGCGCTCGTCGCCGAAGTCGTGGACAATACCACCTCCCGCGGGCGCACGATCCGCTTCTTGTTCGAAGGCCCCGACGAGGAGTTTCACCAAGAACTCATCAAACTCGGCAACACACCCCTGCCCAAGTACATCGAACGGGAGCCGGAGGAACTGGACCGGGAACGATACCAGACGATCTATGCCAAAGAAACCGGGGCCGTAGCCGCACCGACCGCTGGCCTTCACTTCAGCCGGGAACTGCTGAAACGCCTGGAACTCAAGGGCGTAAGTTTTGCCGAACTAACCCTCCACATCGGGCTGGGCACCTTCCGTACCATTGACGTGGAAGACCTGTCCAAACACAAAATGGAGGCCGAGTATTTCCGAATCGGGCCTACCGCCGCCGAAACCGTGAATGCCAGCAAAACAACCGGCAAAAAAGTGTGCGCCGTCGGCACGACCGTCATGCGCTCTATCGAAACCGCCGTGTCCGCCGAAGAACTGCTCAAACCCGTGGAAGGCTGGACCAACAAGTTCATCTACCCACCCTACGAGTTCCATATCGCCAATTGCATGATCACCAACTTCCACCTCCCCAAATCCAGTTTGGTCATTATGGTCAGCGCATTCGGGGGAACCGAACTGATCATGGATGCCTACAACGAAGCGGTTAAAGAAAATTACCGCTTTTTCAGCTACGGCGATGCCATGCTCATTCTGTAATTGTTTCATCAAAAATCAGTAAAATAAACCTGAACACCCATGTACTGGACGCTCGAACTTGCCTCACACTTGGAAGAGGCTCCCTGGCCAGCCACAAAAGACGAACTTATTGACTACGCCATCCGATCCGGCGCACCTGCCGAGGTGATCGAAAACCTCGGTGAACTGGAAGACGACGGCGAGTTGTACGAAGGCATCGAGGATATCTGGCCAGACTATCCTCGACACGACGACTTTTTCTTCAACGAAGACGAGTACTGAGGAGGGCTCTGTCTCTCTTCAGTTCAGTGCCTTTCGTCAAGGCGCACGGCTCTTATTGCGGCCAGTGGTATGAGTCGCACCATATACTGGTGCGGCTCATGTTATTTGTGCGCCTGCCAAACGCAAGCAAATTGGTTGTGAAACAACGTGACCAGCTGATCACAATTGGGTTGTAGCCCTGCAACATATTGCAAGCCAAAACTTTGCCCAAATTTTTGGCAACCAAAAAAGCCGACAAACTGCCAAGATTGTACTTTATTGGTCAAGTGCTTTGCCGCACATTTGTACCGTAATAAAGTAATTCACTTGGCTATGGATACGACAAACAAAGTTCAATTCTTCAAAAGAATACCGCTTTTCGAGGCCCTAAGCCCGGAAGAACTCGAACAAATAGCCGACAAAGCCCAATACCGCCGAGCGCCCAAGTTTCAGTTCATTTTTATGCCCGACGAACCGGCAGAACAGGTTTACTTCCTGCTTCAGGGCCGCGTAAAGACCGGCACGTTTTCCCTCGAAGGGCGCGAAGTGATCAAGGAAATCCTCCAGCCCGAAACCCTTTTTGGCGACCTTGCTCTCGCGGGAGAAACCATCCGAAGCGAGTTTGCCCAAGCCCTGCACGACGAGGCGCTATACCTGGCGATCAACCTCACCGATTTCCAGCAGCTCATGCAGCAAAACCAACGCCTCGTGTTCGCCTGCCTCAAGCACCTCAGCCTGCGGCTTCAACGAGTGGAGGAACGCCTCGCCAAACTGGTTTTGAAAGATGCCCGCGAGCGCATCATCGAGTTTTTGATCGAAACAGCCGGTAAAGAAGGCCGCCGCGTGGGCTACGAAACCCTCGTGAAGCACCACCTCACCCAACAGGACATCGCCAACCTCACCGGTACCAGCCGCCAGACCGTGACCTCGGTACTGAACGACCTGCGCAAGTCCAACCTGATCTACTTCAACCGCAACAGCATCCTGATCCGCGACATCGAAAAGTTGGCTTGAAAGAAGGGGTTTGGGGTTAGAAGGCTGGAAGATTTCTGGTTACAAGGTTAGAACATTGCGGGTTGGAAAGCCTCACGACTTTCCAACCTCGCCAGGGGTGTGATTCCCGTTTGATGTAGCCCCTCTCGGATATTTACCGCATATAAAATTTCCAGAACTGCCCCCAACGTTGACCGGTGGCGATCAATGCTCTGGATCATGGCGTTGATGCGCTCATCGAAGGTGGCCGTGGTGATGGACCGGTGTACCAGCACGTTGCGCTGCTGCCCGATTCGGAAGGCCCGGTCGGTAGCCTGTGTCTCCACCGCGGGATATACTTACCCCCATTTTGCACCAAAAGTGTACCACTTGTTGCAAAACAAAGTTAGCCACAGGCACCTACCCAAACCGAAACAACTCCCTCAACTCCCGATCCGACAGTTCTCCGACCCAAGTCTCGCCGGTGCCCACGGTCAGGTCGGCGAGTTCTTTTTTGCTCTGGATCATGGCGTTGATGCGCTCCTCGAAGGTGGCCGTGGTGATGAACCGGTGTACGAGCACGTTGCGCTGTTGCCCGATTCGGAAGGCCCGGTCGGTGGCCTGTGCTTCCACAGCGGGGTTCCACCAGAGGTCGAAGTGGATCACCTGGCTGGCGGCGGTGAGGTTGAGACCCGTGCCGCCCGCCTTCAGCGAGAGCAGCAGCAGGCGATGGTTCTTTTTGGTCTGAAAATCCTCCACCATATCGTCGCGCTGTGTACGGCTCAGGCCGCCGTGCAAAAAGGGCGCTTGCAGGCCGAAACGCTCGGCAAGCATGGGGGCCAACAGCTCGCCCATTTCGCGAAATTGGGTAAAAATCAGGGCTTTTTCGCCGTTTTCCAGCACTTGCTGCACCAAGTCGAGCAAGAGCGGGCACTTGCCGCTGAGCGCCGGGTCGGGGCTGCCTTTTTTCAGGTACTGGGCAGGGTGGTTGCAGATTTGCTTGAGCGCCATGATGAGCGTCAGCACTAATCCCCGCCGTTCGATGCCCGTGCTGTCCTCGATTTTTTTCATGGTCGTGTCCACCACGTTCTGGTACAGGGCGGCCTGCTCCGGCGTGAGCTGGCAAAACTGGTTTTGCTCCAACTTGTCGGGCAGGTCGCTGATGATGGTTTTGTCGGTCTTCAGGCGGCGCAGCACGAAGGGTTGGGTCACCCGCCGAAACCGCAGTGCCGCGCGTTGGTCGCGCTCGGCCTCAATTGGGATGCTGAATTTTTCCTTGAACTTGTCCGCCGAGCCGAGGTAGCCCTTGTTACTGAAATCGAACATGCTCCAGTACTCGCTCAGGCGGTTTTCTACGGGCGTTCCGCTCATGGCGATGCGCACCTGCGCTCCGATTCGCTTGGCGGCCCGGGTCTGTTCGGTACCCGGGTTTTTGATGTTCTGCGCCTCATCGAGCACTAATGC
The DNA here is from genome assembly GCA_040080915.1 of Saprospiraceae bacterium. Taxonomy (GTDB): domain Bacteria; phylum Bacteroidota; class Bacteroidia; order Chitinophagales; family Saprospiraceae; genus M3007. The sequence continues at coordinate 6,199 of JBEBHD010000020.1, read as the reverse complement.
CAGCCAGCCTTGCCGTTCGAGTTTGGCCACGTCGGTACGGGCCACCCCGTAGGTGGTGAGCACGATGTCCGCGTCCTTGACGGCGGGCAGGGAACGCGCCGGGCCGTGGTACACCGCCGTGCTCAAGCCCGGCGCGAAGCGGGCCACCTCGTGTTGCCAGTTGGTGAGCAGGGTCGTGGGCACCACCACGAGTGCGCGTTGCCGGGGCGTGAGCAGGCCGTCCTCCTTCATCCCCAACAGGGTTGCGATCACTTGCAGGGTTTTGCCGAGGCCCATGTCGTCGGCCAAAATGCTGCCAAAGCCGAGCCGGGCGTTTTTGCGCAACCACGAGTAGCCTCGGTGCTGGTACGGGCGCAGCGTGGCGTTCAGCCCGGCGGGCAGGGGCATCAGGTCGGTGGCGAGCAGTTCCTGCATTAGGGTGCGGATTTCCTTTGAAAGGGTCACGCGGGTGCCCTCGTATTCCTCGTCAAGGGCGATTTGCAGCAGCTCCGGGCCGGACAGTGCGGGCGGTTTGGCCAGCCGCTCGGCCAGGGCTTTCATTTCTTTTTCATCAAAATAGACGTACTCGTTGCGGATTTTCACCAAGCCCGAAAAGCGCTCCAGCATGCGCAAAAACTCGGCCGCAGAAATGTCCTGGTCGCCCACAGCCACCTGCCACTGGTAGGCCAGCAGGTTTTTCAGCCCGACGGGCGAGTTGTTGAGCACTTCCCCCGGCCCTTTTTCGAGGCGCAGGCTCAGTTGGGGCCGCAAAATGCGCGAAAGCGCCTTGGGCAACAGCATGCGAATGCCGAAAAGCCCGATCATCGGCAGGGTTTTGAACAGCACGTCCGCGAAGGCACGCCCATCGAACAGCAAGGGCTTTTGGCCCCGTTCGGCCAACAACTGGCGCAAAGCGGGAAAAAACTCGGTCAGCACGGACAGGTCGCGCAGCACCTCCAACCGGGCGGCAGCGTGTTTTTTTTGTTGAAAAAAAACGGCCAGCGGGACGGGCGCGTCGAGCGGACGGCCCTTGTCCTCCAGCGCAAGGCTGACATTGAACAGACCGGCCTCCGGTTCTTCTACCGTCAGCACGGGCGTGATGGTTTTTTCGGAAATAAAAAAACGGTTGAGCCAAAGGGCCATGACGGCCGGGTACTCGCGGGTCTCGAACTTGTCGAACACGACCGCCGCGCCCTCAAAAAACAGGCGGTTGACGGGGGCTTGCGCTTCTCTTGCGTCGAGGCCGCAGCCGTGGTGTACAAAATGGTTGAGAAAAACCGACAGCACCGCTTGGGCGTAGTCGGTATTCTGGGGTTCGAGGATGTCGTCAGCCTCGGCGTACAAAACCAGTCCCGGCGGCAGCAAAGCGGCTACCTGTTGGAAAACGGTCCGCACCGTTTCGTTGAGCAGGGCGGGCAGCCAGCGCACGATCAGTTTCCCGTCGGGGGCGCTCATCAGTTGCGGTACGCAGGCGCTGTTTTGGGCGAGGTTTTCGGCAAAGCGCCAAGCGAGCCAGATGCCGCGCAGGTCGTCGGGCAGGTCGGCGAGCCGCCCGGCCGGTACTGCGGCTAACCAAGCCAAAAAGGAATCAAGTTCCTCGGCCTCGAACACGACACCGCCATCCTCATCGCACGCGAGCACCTGCTCGAAACGCCCCTGCGGGTCGAGCGTAAGCACCACCATGTCAATGCGATCCAGCAGTTCGGGGTTGTGGGCAGGCGGTTCCTCGCCAGCGGTAACCTTTCGTGGGGCAGTGCTGCGGGCCACGTTGGCGTACACTTTTTTCAGCACTGTTTTGAAATCGCCGAGGGAGTAAAATGCGGGTTTGTTGGCCAGAATGGCCAACAGCGCGTCGCGGCAATCGGGCAGCGTGGAAAAATCGAGCGCGTTAAGCAGGGTAGGGTCGGGGCTGAAAGGCGGCTTGTTTTCTTGCACGGGCTGGCGGAAGGCTTGCGCCGGAACGGGTTCCACGGTGTGTGTTTGCTGGGCGGAAAAACCCGCCTGTTCGAGGGCCATGGGCAGGTCGAACCGGTGGAGTTCAAATACGCGGAACGGGTTTTTGTCTATCTCGTGGGCCACGATGTAGAGCACAGCGGCGAGGTGCTTGCAAGGCATGGCCCAGTCGGGGCAGGAGCAGGAAGCCTGCAAGTCGTTCCAGCGGGCGGGAAAAATTCGGATGCCCCGGTCTGCGCAGGCGTTTTCAAGTTCGGGCGGCAGTTCGCGGTTGAGCAGCCGGGCGAGCAGGTCGGTATTTTCGGCCACGAGATTTCGGACGGTCTCTTGCTGGTCGTCGGAGAAAGTGGGGATGATGATCTCGATGATATAGGGTGCTGGCCGGCTGCCCTGCACGCGGGCGTTGATGCGATTGCCGAGGATGTTCAGTTCCAGTACGGAGCCGTTCCCGGCGTAGGTGCGGCCGCGGGGCAGTCGGTTTTCGTCGCTGATGCTGTTGAAGGCGTTCAGCCATTGCTTGCCCCACCACGTGCTGCCCGCCTCGCGGGCATTGATACGAATGCCTTTTTCGGGGTCGAGGGCTTGCCGTTTGGGCTTGTCGTAAAACCAGCCGTAAGGGTTTCTGCCTCCGCGTTTTTTGCCGTACATGGGTGGTGTGTTTTGAAAATAGCGATAAATGGGCGGCGAAGGTAGTTAAGAGAGGACACAAAAAAAAGTTGTGCAGCACCTCACTACCGCCAAGGATCGGCGGTAGTGGGCCTCCAAAAACACTATGCGCATCTGTGACACCTTTTACAACCTACGGAACACCTGCACCGGCCCGTTGTTATTGGCTACCACTATCCACTTTTTTCCACCCTGACCGCGCAGCAGGGCAAGGTCGCGCACCTCGTTGGGAGCAAAAAAGCCGGTACCCATGTTGTTGCGCCAGGCGAAACCGCCATTGCCGTCGCCGCTGAAAAAGGCACCGATTCCCGCATCGCAGCGGTTGGTCTCCACCTCAAAGCCGTATTTGTTGCCAGCGAGCAGGATGTCTTTTTTCCCGTCGCCATCGAAGTCGTCCACGAGGATGCCCTGTACCGGGGCCACTTGCGCTTGCGTGGGCAGGAGGTGCCGCACGAAGGTGCCGTTTTGGTTTTCCCACCAGCAGGTTTCGAGCATGTAGCAGTACAAATTAAGCGCTGCGTCGAGGTCTTTTTGCGGCCAAACCTGATCCACCGTGGCGTGGGCATAGTCCTTGGCGTACAGGAATTTTTTCTTGAGTATGGGGCTGTGTTTGTTCAGCACCTCTTTTTGCACGAGGGGGAAAAGTTTGTCGCCCTCGTGGTAGGCCATGAGCGGATCAAGTGTGCCGTTGTTGTCGAAGTCCTTGGCGAAGCAGCGCAACGGGCCGTTGGCTGAGGCGGGCAGGCGGGTATTCAGGCCGAGGTTTCCGGTCACGAGGTCGAGGTCGCCGTCGCCGTCAAGGTCGGCGGTAGCGAGTCGGTACCACAGGCCGTTGGATTTGCCGAGGCCAAACTGGGCAGTCGCATTTTGTAGTTTGCCGTTTTGCAGTTTGAAAACACTGACCGGCATCCACTCACCCACCACGACCAATTCGGGCTGTGAGTCGCTGTCGAGGTTGGCCCAGGCGAGATCGGTCACCATACCGCAGTGCTCCAGTTCGGGGGCCACCTGGGCGGTCACATCGGTGAAATGGGTACGCTCGTTGCGCCACACGATGCTGCGCGGAGTGAGCGGCCATTGCGCGGGCGTGGCCCTTCCGCCGATGAACAAGTCCAGGTCGCCGTCGCCGTCGTAGTCGTGGGCGACGGTGCGCATGGCCGCGTCCTGACTGGGCGGCACGGCACCGGGGGCTTTGGCGAAATTGCCCTTGCCGTCAAGGTTGATGTACAGGCGGTTTTGGAATGCCTGCGGCGTGGTGGCCTCGGCACCGCCGCTCACCACGAGCAGGTCGAGATCGCCGTCGCCGTCGGCATCGAAAAAAACCGCGCCGTGGTCTTCGTACAATTTGTCGGCTTCCCAAACGGGTACGGCCACGGGCTGAAAACCGCCCGCTGCCGTTTGCACGTACAGGGCCGCCGCTTTGTCGAAGGCGTTGCCAATGAAAAAATCGTCGAGTTTGTCGCCATTCACATCGCCGGTAGCGATGAGCGGACCGAGTTCGCTCACCTTCCAGGCGTTGAGCGGCCAATTTTCAAAATCGTTGAATTCGTTTTCCTGGTGGGCGAATCGGATGCCCGATTGGGCTGTAGCGTCGGCGAACAGTTTGGCCGTCGGTTTTTCGGGCGACAGATGGGCGGCGTGCCCGGAGGCATCGCTTTGTTTGACGACGAGGCGCTGGTTGGCGGGCAGGTTGGTCAGCGTCTGCGTTTTGCCATCAGGCCAGCGCATGGTGAGTTTGTCCACGTTGGAAACGCTGCCGAGGCCGAAGTGCAGCAAGTGCTCCACGGAGGAAAAAATGCCGCGCGAGGGCAGGTTTTCCGCGTATTGCACCTTGCCGTTGTCGTAGGTTATGATGGCCGAAGCACCCACACCGAACGCGTTGGATGCGTTGCCTTGGAATTTGATTTGCAAATAATTGCCGCCTGGTTTGCCGCTGCTCGTGTTTTCGTACACGAAGGCTGGCTGTTCGAGGTTGTTCACCACGAGGTCGAGGTCGCCGTCGGCATCCAGGTCACTCCAGGCTGCACCGCACGACCAGGAGGCGGGCATGGTCATCCAGTTGCCGCCAGCATCGGAGAACGTCCAGTCGCCGTTGTTTTGAAAACAAAAGTTGCGGACTTTGTACGTTGGCAGCAGGTTGAGGAAATCGTCGAGGTTGGGGTACTGGTCGCGCAGTTGTTTGCCGCCGCTGGCTTTGGAAATTTCTGGCAGGGTGAAATCCCGGAAGTCGCGGTTGGTCACTTCGCGGCGGTAGCCGTTGGACACGTGGATGTCGCGCTGGCCGTCGTTGTTCATGTCGAACACCAGGCCGCTCCATGACCAATCAGTCTGGAACACACGGGCTAAGCAACCTACGTCACTGAAGGTTCCGTTGCCGTTGTTGCGCTGGAGCGTGTTCCGCACCGCCGGTTCGAAGTACCCGTTTTGCACCATGGTGGTGTACATGCTCTGGGTGGTGGTCCCGAGCAGGGTCTTGCGCCGGAAGTTATTGGCACCGAGCATGTCCACAGTGAACAGGTCCACGAATCCGTCGTTGTCGAAGTCGGAGAGGTCCGTGCCCATTGTGTGCTGGGAGATGTGCTGGAAATAGTCGGCGAGCCGGTCGGTGAAGGTTCCGTTTTTGTTGTTGATGTACAAGTTGTCGGGCTGCACGAAGTCGTTGGCCACGTACACATCGAGCCAGCCGTCGCGGTTGAAATCGGTGACGCTCACGCTGAGGCCGTATCCGAGATTCCAGATTCCGGCTTGCTGGCTGATATCGGTGAAGTGGTTGTTGCCGTCGTTCCGATAAAAGCGGTCGGTGTCGAGTGGCGCACGCGGGTGCAGCAGAGGGTGGTACTTATCGTCGGGGCCGAGTTTGGCTTCCACCTTGTTGGTGTAAACGGCCTCGGTGGGGTAGTTGAGCAGGTAGAGGTCGAGGTCGCCGTCGTTGTCGAAGTCAAAGAAATTGGCCCCCGTGCTGGCGCTCATATCATCAAGTCCGAATTCTTTGGCGCGTTCGGTGAAGGTGATGGTACCCGATGCCGAGGGGCCGTTGTTGATGTAGAGGCGGTTTCGGCGCAAGTCGCTTTTTTGTACACCGGCCCGGCAAACGTAGATATCGAGCCACCCGTCGCCGTTCACGTCGGCGGCGGTGGCGGCGGTTTCGAAGCCCTCCTCGGAGTCCACACCCGCTGTCTGGGCGATGTCGCGGAACTTGAGTTTCCCCTCGTTTTGGTACAAGCGGTTTTTGCCGTTGCTGCACACAAAATACAGGTCGGGCAAGCCGTCTTTGTTGAAGTCACCTACGGCCACACCGCCGCCGTTGTACATATTTATGTTGATGGTGATGTTGTCTTCGTACGTTTCGATGATCTGGTTTTGGAAGTCAATGCCGGTACTCGCGGGGTCGAGCAGGCGTAGCACGGGGTTGGAGGCGGTTAGGGCTGGCTCTTCTAAGGAAACTGCTGAAGTCGTTGAGTCGCTTTCGCACCCGCAGGTTCCTATAATAATATAGGCGTAAAACAAGAGGACTGCGAGTGGCGAGGCTGGTTTGGAAAAAAGTCGAATGTACATCGTGACAATGGTTAAAAAAAATTGGGACAAAGGTATCGTGTGCAGG
>JBEBHD010000187.1:0-11129 GCA_040080915.1 Saprospiraceae bacterium | reverse complement strand
GTTCTGGTTTTCGTGGCGAACGGGCCATACGACAATTTTCATGCGCTTTTTTTGCGTCAAATCTGGCAACAGATACCTATCGCCGTAGCCTACTCCGGGTTTTCCCCCAAATTGTAAATTTACTTCTCCTCTCGCGCATATTTTTCTCCCAAGGCACGTTAGTCCCCCGGGTTTAATCCTTCGGTTCAGCCAACAACCAAAATAATCCACTACGCAGTTCTCGCTGACACTCGTCAGACATCCATCCCGCCCGGCAAGCCTACCTGTTTTTGAATCTGCGTAACAAACCGATTTTCTCATCAACATTTTTTTCACATCATGGCTTCTTTGAATCCCCTCCAGGGTGCCCTGGGGCAGCGGCGTGCCGCGCATTTATTGCGTCGAGCCAGTTTCCGCTACACCCGCACCAAGGTGGACGAACTCGCTGCCCAAACCGCAACCGATGCGGTGACCGCCTTGATCGTCCCATCCCCGCTCTTGCTCGACCAGCCCGTGTATGCCGCTACTGCCGGCACCAATCCGGTTACCTGGATCAATCCGCCGCAACCGCCCTCTGCCACTCTGCCTGCCGACGACAACGACCTGCGCCGTTTCGTCCTGTCGTGGTGGCTCAATGAGGCGCTGCACGACCCCGGTTCGGGCCACAAACTCGAATTTTTTTTCCACCAGTTCCTCGCCGCTAACCCCGACTACGGCACCAGCAGCGCCTTTCACGACTACCTCATGCTCCTGCGCTGGGGATGCCTCGGCAATTTCAAAAAATTGGTGACGAAGATGATCGTGGACAACGTCATGCTCGACTACATTGACAACAACCAAAACTTCGTCAACAATCCCAACCTCAACTACGCCCGCGAGTTCTTTGAACTCCACACCATCGGTGCCGGTCCAGCTGCCGGGCCGGGCGACTACACCAACTACACCGAGGCAGACATCGAGGAGGCAGCGCGGGTATTCACGGGTTTTAATAACGCCAAACGCCACCAATACCAAGACCCCGAAACGGGCATCCCGGCAGGGAAGGGCTATCCGCAAAGCCATGACTTTGGCACAAAAACCTTCAGCGTGCGGTTCAATGGCACCGTTATTAAACCGCCTACGAACGACCTTGATGGCATGAATGCCGAACTGGATGCATTAGTAGATATGGTGTTTGCCCAAGAAGAAACTGCCCGCCATTTTTGCCGCCGCCTGTACCGTTTTTTCACTGGACGCGACATTCCGACCGACATCGAAACCGATATCATCGGCCCGCTGGCGCAAACGTTCATTACTAATAATTTTGAAATCAAACCCGTCGTGCAACAGCTGCTCCAAAGCGAGCATTTCTTCGATGCCGACGACGCAAACGCTACCGACGAGAACACCGGAGCACTCATCCGCTCGCCCCTTGACCTGGCGCTGCAAACACTGTCCTTCTTCGAAGTGCCCATTCCCGATCCTACAACCGATACGGTGGCCCACTACGACACATTTTGGGACAAGGGCATCATGGGCCGCCTGATGGATTGGTCGGGCATGTTCATGTTTTACCCACCCGACGTGGCCGGTTATCCGGGCTACTACCAAGACCCCGATTTCAACCGGCAGTTTTTCAACTCCGCTACGATCGTCGCCCGGTACAAATGGCCGGAAATGCTCATCACCGGCACGCACGCCTGGGGGCCAGGGGCTGGCGAACCATTAGGTACCCAGTTCGATTTTGCAGCCTGGCTGCGCGACAGTGGTTTCGTCAGCGACCCGCATGATTCCTTCGTCCTCGTGCAGGAACTGCTCCGCTACCTGTTTCCCGAAGCACCAGACAACGACCGGTTCGAGTATTTCCACGCCACCATTTTCCTTGATGGCCTACCCGCCGCCGACTGGGATTACGAGTGGGTCAACTACATCGGCACCGGCGACGACTCGGAGGTGAAGATTCCGCTGCGGCGGCTGTTCAACGCGATGCTGTACGCACCGGAGTATCAGGTTCACTAGGTTACTGGTTAGAAGGTTAGAAGGTTTCTGGTTAGGGCTGAGGGGGCGCTGATGGGAAATACGTATCGGTGGCTTGGGGAGGAATGAATTGTCTCTGTCCTTTGATTTCCGTTTTGTTGAGGTAATCAATCAATCCCTGGCATTGTTTGACCAATCTACAGAGTTCTCGGGCCAGTTTCCAAGCCTCGATTTCTTCAAAGCGTTTGAATGTCATATTTCAGGTTTTTGTAAAAAAAGTGTTCAAATCTAAATCACTATTTCACCACTGTGGCAACTGGTTAGTTATTTAAATAAATCTCATATCCCCAACCAGAAACCTTCTAACCAGAAACCTTCCAACCTTTTTTCAATGAAAAGACGCAATTTTCTCAAAATAGCAGGCCTTTCCTCTTTCGTCGTCAATGGCCACGCCATGCGGCCGTTTTCCAACACAAAAATCGCTCGCGTGATGGCCGACTGCGAGGATGTGGAAGACCGCGTGCTCGTGCTCATCCAACTCAAAGGCGGCAACGACGGTGTCAATACCATCATTCCCATCGCCCAATACGACGTGTACGCCAATCTGCGGCCCGTCATCAAAATACCCCAAACCGGACCGGAGCAGTACATCAAATTGGACAACACGGTGCCCAGTCCGGATCAGGTGGGCCTGCACCCGGTCATGGTGGGCTTCAAGGCGCTGTACGACAAAGGCTGGCTCAACGTGGTGCAGGGCGTGGGCTACGAAAACCTCAACCAGTCGCACTTCAAGAGCACCGACTTGTGGCTATCAGGCGGCGATGGCACGCTGCAAGGCTCCAAAATCCGCTCCGGATGGATGGGCCGCGCCCTCAACGCCATGTTCCCTGATGTGAAAGGAACGCCCATCCCCGACATGCTCTACCCGCTCGGTATCCAGATCGGCGACCCCTACCCTTCTCTCGGTTTTCACACGGAAACCGAGCATCAAAACTCCATCAACCTGTACGGTCAAGACCCCGATGGGTTCTATTCGTTAGTGCAAACCATCGGCGGAGCGCCCCTGCTCAACGTGCCCGCTTCTGAGTACGGCGACGAACTGCGGTACATCATGGGCGTGGAAGACAGCGTAGACCAGTACTCGCAGTACATCACCCAGGCCTTCAACGCGGGCAGCAATGCCATCACGACGTACCCGGACTCGGGCCTCGCCGACCAGTTGAAAACCGTGGCGCGGCTCATCAAAGGCGGCTGCAAGACCAAAATGTACCTCTGCTCAATGGGCGGTTTCGATACGCACGGTTCGCAAATTCCACCGGAAGGCACCGTTGTGCTGGGCCGCCACGCCGACCTGCTGCGCAACCTCTCTGAATCGGTCAAGACGTTTTACGACGACCTCGACGGTCTTGGACTGGCCGACAAGGTCGTGTCCTGCACCTTTTCAGAATTCGGTCGCTGTGCCAGCGAAAACGGCTCAGCCGGCACCGACCACGGCACGTTGGCGCCCATGTTTATCATCGGAAAAGCCCTGTCGGGCGGTATCCACGGCACCAACGTCAACCTGTCCAATCTGGCCAATGGCACCCAATTGCAGGGGCAGCAGTTCGATTACCGGCAGGTGTTTACCACGCTGCTGCAAGACTGGCTGGGTGCCAGCGACTACGTTTTGGAACAGACCATGTTCGAAGGATACGCCAAAATGCCCATCGTGAGCGGCACCTACATCGTGCCGCCCGACTGCTACATCGCTACCGATGTGCTTGATCTCGGTGACAGCATCCGTGCCATGCGGGTTTTTCCGAACCCGGCCAACTACCGCACGCAGGTTTCGTTGCAAAGTCAAACGGACGGCGAGGCCGTGCTCTCCCTGCACAGTTTGGGCGGGGCAATGGTGGCCGCACAGCGGGTGCGCGTGCGCACAGGGGCCAATTTTTACCACTTCGACGTGTCGAACCTGGCTGCCGGGCCATACTTCATTCGGTTGGAAAACACCCGCAACGGCAAGGCCGAGGTGACCAAACTGAGCGTGGTGCGCTAATAGACTTTCCAGGTTTTCAAACCTGAAAAGCCTGCCCCCGCTCATCATTCATCATTTATCATTCATCATTTTTGAATCCATGTTCCGACTAATCTTCCTTTTCATCGCCCTCGCCCCAACCGCCGCTTTCGCCCAACTACCGCCGGCCTGCAACGGCACTTCTTCGGCCATTATCTGCGAACAGGCCTGCATTTCCTGCAATTTCGACGGTTACACCGGCTCCTCGCAGGGCTACCCTTCCGGCCCGGCCACCGATTTTTGTGGCACGGTGGAAAACGCCCAGTGGATCGGGTTCATCGCGGGTGCGATCCAGGCCACGTTCACGGTTTACCCCGCCGACTGCACCGACGGCAACGGGGTGCAAATCGCCCTGTACGACGATTGCACACAGCCGCCTTTAGCCTGCAATAAGGGGCAGGACGGTGGCGGAAATTTGCCCGTTTCGATCACCACACCGCTCACACCGGGACGCAACTACTTCCTCCTTATTGACGGATACGCAGGCGACCAATGTGATTTTTCCGTAGACGTTTCTCCCAAGGAAGCGGTGTACGAACCACCACTTGGCACCGTGCAGCAGGATATTCAGGGCAAGATCGAAGGTTGCCCAGGGGCCGTATTTTCGTACGCTGTGGCTCCTGTTTTCGGGGCGGGGGCATACGTTTGGGACGGGCCGCCGGGCACACTCGTGAATGGTGATTCGGTGCCCGTCGCCGTGCCTGCCGCCGCTGGCGGAAACGTCGTCCAAGTCACGCTCGGCTCCCAAAGCGGCAGCCTGTGCGTGCAGGCCGCCAATTCGTGCAGCATCAATCCGCCTTGCTCGGGCAGCATTTTTATCAATATCCTCGACGACACGCACCGGCCCGTGCTGGCTACCGACACCGTGGTAGGCATAGGCTGTACCGACGGCACTGCCCGCCTGCGCGTGGAGGTTTTGCCTCCGGCAAATTATGTGTACCAGTGGGTCGCCGACAGCACGGGCAACCTGCTTTCCGGGGCAAACAGCCCGACGGCCCGCGCCAACCAAACCGGCATGTACGCATTCACGGCCACCAATACGGTCACGGGGTGCTCCGGCAGCGCCTCGGTGCGTGTGGGCGAGCCGGAGTATCCGTCCGAAGTTGGGTTGGATTTGCGCCACGTCACTTGTTTCGGCAATCAAGACGGCATCCTGAACATCGGAACCGTCAGCGGCGGGGCACAGCCATACGTGTATGCCCTCAACGGCGGGGTGTTTCAGGTGCCGACCGAGTTTCGGCACCTGCCGCCGGGTAGTCACTTGTTGACCGTGCAGGCATCAGACGGGTGCGAAAAAGACACCGTTTTCACCATGCTCGAACCGGACGATTTGGTGCTGACCCTTCCGCCCGACATCACCGTTCACCTTGGCGAGGCCCTCGGCCTGTGGCGCGACGATGCCCTCAGCGACCCGGCTCGCCGCAAGCAAACCCTCGTGACTGCGCCGCTATTGCCCGAGTTGCTTTGCGACACCTGCATGTACCGGCCGCTGTCGTCGTTCCGGTATGAGGTAACGGTGCTTGATTCCAACGGGTGCCGGGCCTCCGACGAGCGAACCGTGACCGTGGACCGATCCCGGCGAGTTTATTTTCCCAATGTTTTTGCGCCGGAATCGCCGGACGACAACGCGGTTTTTCGTATCAACTGCGGCCCCGACGTGGTGCGTGTGCGGTCGTTTCGGGTGTTCAGCCGTTGGGGTCGGGCCATTGTGGAACAAAACGACCTTGCACCGAGTGACCCGTCCCTGGGTTGGGATGGCCGCATCAACGGTGAAAAAGCACCGCCAGCCGTATTCGTGTATGTCGCCGAGATCGAGTTTGTGGATGGGGCGACGGAGGTTTTTCGGGGGGATGTGACGGTGGTGCGGTGACGGGGGACTAAGACTTTCCAGGTCTGCCAGACCTGGAAAGTCTAATAACGCGAACCGAAAGCCTGACTTTTCCAAAAATCTGGCAAAGCCCGTTTGTTTCGAGTTTGTACATTTGACGATTCTTCACCCAATTTTTTCACTCAAATTATTTCATTATGAAAAAGGTACTTCTCATTCCCCTGTTCGCCTTCCTTGCTTCCTTCCTTCCTTCCTTCCTTCCTTCCGCCACCTGCATTAATGGCCCAGTGTACGCAAAATAACATGACTGTACCTAGCGCCATTAATGTGGCAATTTGGCCAACTCAGGAGTTTATCAATGAGTACCCGAATCAAAACGCTGCACGAGCAGCTGCACGCGATTTCGTCCGTGTAGGGGTTAATGCATTAAATGCCGCATTCGCCGATCGAGACCAGCTCATCCAGATCAATATCATTTTTTTTCCAAACACATCTGTGGCACCAAGCCGAGGCAACCAAGGCTTGGACAATTGGACCATCCGCATAAATACCGATTTCAAGCAGCAATGGCCTTGCCTGCCAATTGACGTGATCATCATACCCAGAGAAGGGAGCGGCCATTCACACGGGCGTAACCATGTAGCCATCATTGCGAATGGGCATTTGAACGATCCCAGAAGTGTTGCGCATGAAATTATGCACGGCGTTGGGTTGAGCCACGCCAGTAATGCGAATTGCGCTCAAGACTGGACGTTTATGTGTGATCCAGAAGGGCCAATCCGCTTCAACGACCATTTGATGAATCTACTGGAGACTGAAGTTTATACCACTACCCATTGTACCAATTGGATGGATGTCACGGAAGAGCGCCCCGACGATTTCACCTGCCCGCCGTTCACCCCGACCGGTGTAGGCATCGCTGCTGATCAACCCTACCTCATACGCAACTGTGTGCCCGACCGTAGCCTTCCGATGTACTCGCTTACTGTCACTGGCGGCACTGGAGGGGCTACCGGCGTGAAGGTTCGCGCCAGGTACAACAGAAAAACATACGATATTAACCTGGCCACCATGGGCATGGACTTCAATAACGAGGTCACGACCGACCCCTTTTTCAACGAGCTTCGAATTTTCGAAAACGGCGTAGAAAAAACCTTTGACCTGGCAGAATCTGAAACCCAAACGTTTCATTTTCAACTCTCCTTCAACCCGGACGCGGGCTTTACGCCCAACGGTAATCAGACGCAAGTCGAGGGCCAGGTGGTATTTTCTGATGGCAGCATAGGGAACAACAAGACAAAACAAAAGCCCTATGTAACTATTTCAGGTGTAATACAAGGAACAACCTTTGGTGACCCTCTGTACATTAACGGCAACGTAACATTTACCTCTGCGCCTACTTTCACATTGGGGATAACCAACCCGTCCATTCTTGTTTCTTCGGGTGGTTCCATCACGATTCCGACAAACTCTGTCGTACAAATTAATCGTGACCCAAATCTCACCGCCTCTCCGGTGATTGAAGGCTGCTCAACCATGTGGCAGGGCATAACCGTCAATTCCAACGCTCGACTCGAAATGGAAGACGCAACCATTAAAGATGCCAACGCAGCCATAACGGTCAACCAGAATGGCAACCTTACCGCCACGAGAAGCACGTTTACCAACAACAACTACGGCATACGAAACAACCCGGCCGGCGGCTTTGGCGGCGCACCCCACCTGACCATACGAGGCAACACCTTCGAGACAGGCCTGTCGGGCTTAAAACCGCCCTATTCAAACCAGTATCCGTTGCCGAGCAACCTGAGTTTTGCAGGCATTTACTTAGAAAGCATCCCTTCCGGCGTGGTCATGGATGCCGACCCCACTACGGGTATATCCAACTATTTTTCCAACCTGCACCTTGGCATTTTGGCCCGGTACTCTACGTTCACAGTACGAAACAGCCACTTTAGCAACATTTTGCAAACGACCAAACCGGCTGGCTACCCCGGCCCATCGCAGGTAGGTCGGGCGATCTACGCCGAGCACTGCACCATGGACGTGATCGGTAGCGGTATTGCGGCAGGCGACCCGACCGTGGCGTTCAACAACACCACCATCGGTATATGGGCAGAGAATAGCACCGTCATTGCCCGCGAGTGCTACATGCGCAACGTGGGCACAGGTATCCGGTTGGCCAACGGCCTCACCCACGGGTACCGGCTCATGGACAATGATATGGAGGCCCTCGGGCAGGGCATTTTCCTGACCGCCCAATCGGGCCTGCCCAACGCGAGCAGCATCAGCAACAACAAAATAACCGTGAACGGCCCCGCCTCACACGGTGTGCTGATGATGTACAACAAAGACATGGCAGCACACACCTCTTCGGTGTTCCGAAACACGATCAACCTGACCAACGGCTACGCTGGAATCCGCCTCTACGCCACCTACCGCGGTCAGGCCACCGACAACGATGTAAACATCCTCGCCTCTGCACCGAGGATGTACGGCGTGGAAGTGAACAGCGGCGACCTGAACCTCATCAACTGCAACGATGTGCTGGGCACAGGCCGACGCGGCATGTCCGGCGAGATGGCCAGCCGCACGGACTTCTCGTGCAACACCGCCGACGGCCCCGACTACGGCCTTCATCTCGACGGCGTATTCACCGGCGCCACGCCCGCCATTTTTGTGGGCGACAACAAGATGAAAAACAACCCGACCGCCGGGCTGCTGCTCGGCTCCAACGCCCTCATCGGCCCACAGGCCCACCGGGGAAACCGCTGGAGCAATAGCGGGGGAATGACGCTGGCAAGGCATTTGGGGGGCAACCTTTTGGCTGGACAATCAAAGTTTACCGTTGATGCAAATGAAAATGCAGAGTATTTGCCCTTGATCATCGATCCCAGTGCTTGGTTTGAAGATTTCAACGCCCCGGAAATATCCTTCATCTGCAACCCTAACTGCCGCATCCCCGTAGGTCTGCTGGAAGGCGATGGAAGGGAATTAGACAGCCTGACCGCAGTGGGCGCGCTCACGGGTTTTGAGTACCAGGATCACTCCCTGTGGCTGGCCCAAAAACGCTTGTACGCCCGCTTAGCCTACGAGCACAACCCCTACGCCGGAACGGCGACTTTCGACAATTTCCTGAGTGGCCAGGTAAATGTTTCCGTGGGCCAATACGCCGCCATGCAGCAGGGGTTGCACAACCTGTTTGCCCTGACCGAGACAGACTGGACGGCCTTGGACACCACCGAAACGGCCATCGGCGAACAACTGGAGGAACTGGCCAACGTGGAGGCCCTGCTGACCGCCGACGGCCTCGATCCGCAAGACAGCACCGATCTGGAGGCAGTCCGGGCGGGCACTCAGGCCCTGATCGAACAGTACAGCTCCGCTCTGGAAACCCGTCGCGCGACCATCCAGAGCGGTCGCACCGCCGCCACCGCTGCGCTGCTCGCGCAAAATGCCGCTCTGCCCGCCACGGAAAGTTTTGAAACGAACGAAAAAACCGTGAACGCCGTGGTGCTGCAAACCCTAGCCCTTGGCCTGACTACACTGACCAATGAGCAGCGCACTAATCTGGAGGCAGTGGCCGCCCAGTGCCCAATGGCCGACGGCGAGGCCGTGCTGCACGCCCGCGCCTTACTCGCCTTGTACGAAGGCTACGATCCGGCTGCCTACGATGATTCCACGGCATGTAATTCTTTGCGCCCGGGAACGACTCTATCCGTGCCCGGGAACCTGACTTATGGAAAGGTTTTGGTGTATCCGAACCCGGCTCAACAGGTGCTTCATGTTCGCCTTGATCAGGTTGACGATTCGCTGTTGGTTTTTTCCCTATACAACACAATGGGTCAGCTTGCTGCGCAGCAAATAATTTCAAACGCATCCAAGGTTACTGAAATCCCGGTAGGCAATCTGCCAGACGGCATGTACTACTTTTCGGCAGGCGCTTACCATTCTGGGAAAGTCGTTATCCGCCATTAATTCCTTCAAAACTTTCTCAACATGCACCATCCGGCACTGCGCCGGATGGTGCTAATACTTATATTTATGAAATGGATTGGTCCAGTATTGCTCCTGCTACCGTTGCTCCTGCATGCACAAAAAGAAGATTATATCTGGGTTATTGGAGACAGCAATACTCCAAATACGACCTCGCACGGAGGGATCATTATTAACTTTAACCAATCGCCTCCAAAAGCGACCTACCGTTATCGCGAGGTAAATATGTTTGTCTGCAATTCAAGTATTTGTGACACATCTGGCAATCTTTTATTCTATTCCAATGGCTGTGTGATCGCCGATAAAAATGATGAAATACTTGAAAATGGAGAGGAAATCAACCCCGGAGAATGGCATGAGTCACTTTGCAACGTAAATCAGGATGGGTATTCTGCTGGCCATCCAAGCATGGTAATTTTACCAGTTCCCAGCAACGACAGCCTCTACTACCTTTTCCACAAAAGTGTAAAATATGTACCGGGGCCACCGGAAGATGCTTTTGTAGACAAACTCCTGTACTCCGTGGTCAAAGTCACCGCCAACCAAAAAATTGTCACGCAAAAAAATGTACCCGTGATGGAAGATAACCTCGCCACGGGTGAAATGCTGGCCGTGAAACACGCCAACGGCACCGACTGGTGGCTCATCACGCCCCGGCGCAACAGCAACCAGTTTTACGTGTTTCGCTTCACCGCCGGCGGTATTGTGGACACGCTTACTCAAACCATCGGTGGACTGCCGCCGCCGCAGGAGGAAGGCTCTGGGCAAACCACTCTCTCGCCCGACGGCAGCACGCTGGTGCGTTACTTCCCCTACCACGACATTATGATCTACTCGTTTGACCGTAACACTGGGCAGTTTTCCAACTACCGAACGGCTCCCATCATATTGGATCCGGTATTCGCATTCGACGGCGGTTGTGCCATTTCGCCCAGCGGAAGGTACCTGTACGTCATGGCGGTTCTCAAGGCATACCAGTTTGATCTTTGGGCCGACGAGATATCCGCCACCCAAACTACCATCGCAGAATGGGATGGCTTTGTCGGTCCTATCGCTATTTCTTTTTACCTTGCCCAACTCGGCCCTGACTGCAAAATTTACGTCATGGGCGGTGGCGACACCCGCTATTATCATGTGATCCACAACCCCGACTCCCCCGGCTTGGCATGCAACTTTGAGCAGCGCGGCTTGGTGCTGCCCACGCCCAGCGGGGCCTCCATCCCGTACTTCCCCAACTATCGGCTGGGGCCGCTTGGCAACCCCGGTCAGCCGTGTACGCCCACGGTGGGCGTGTCGGAGGGGCCGGGGCTGCGG
>JBEBHD010000186.1:0-11141 GCA_040080915.1 Saprospiraceae bacterium | reverse complement strand
CACCACGCGGGCGGTTCGGTGCCGGTGGCGGCGCGGTATTTTTCCAGCAGGTTGAGCACCAGCAATCGCCCAAAGTCCGGGTCGTCGGGGGCGAGGTATTCGTCGGGCAGGTCGTCGGGGCGCTTGCGGGTCACTACCACGGGCGACAGCGCCCGCACACGCACGGGCGCTGTGCCGTCGGGCAGGCGAAGGGGCGGCCGTATGTCCACGGATTGCACGGCCAGCCGCACCTGACTGACGCGGTCGCCCAGCCGGAACTGCCGCTCCGCGAACAGGCCGCGCACAAATTCCTCTGCCGTGCGATCCACGTAAAACCCGATAACAAAGGAAATCTCCCGAGACAGCACGTGCAGCCGGTCGCCCTCGACGCGGGATTTTGGCACACGCAACTGCGAGAAACTAAACAACTTGAACGACTTGCGCCCACTGGTGTGGCCCTGCTGGTGCAGGAACGCGGCATACGCGGCATCGGCATTTTGCAGCACGCCGTATATCCAGGCCGATAGTTCGTACTGGTAGTTGACCGGCAGCACAGGGTGCTCGTCAAGGCAGCGAAGGGTGATGTTGAATTGCATTTGGGTATCGTGTTTTTTTCAATGTTGCGGCAAAGGTGACAGGCGGCGATGGAATTGATTTCCCTACCCCCCGCGCGAGGCCTTCCAGGTTTTGAAAACCTGGAAGGTCTGAACCCTACTCTTCATCTTCGATCAGCCACTGTTTTGATGTTTTCCAATCCATGTATTCCCGATGGCGGTGTATCAATTCGTCTCGATTACCAAACCACTCCAACACTTCCGGCCGTTTCAGTTTGGTTGGGCTTTCCGACACCATAGCAGAATACGAACTGTCGGCCCAATCCCGAAAGTCGCCGCACAGACCGTGCAACTGCGGATTGGCGTGGATGTACTGCACTATAGTAACCAAATGCGGCACGGATTCGACCCGCAGGCGTTTGAAGTTCTTCTGAAACAGGCTGCCTACGCGGCCCTCCTGTTTGTTTATGGCTTTGGCATAACTCATAAACAAGAGCCGAAACTGGTCGCTGATCAGATTGCCAATGTACTCGTTTATGGCTTTTTCGTTCCTGCGTGCCACGAGACCTTCCAGGTTTTGAAAACCTGGAAGGTCTAACAGCTCCGCCACCGAGCGGGTACGCACCAGCAAGTGAAAATGGTTCGGCAAGAGGCAATATGTATACGTGTCCAGCACAGGGATCATGTATTTGGTGTATTTCTCGAGAAAATAAGCGGCGTTGCCTGCCCGGTAAAAAATGTTCTCCCGGTTGTTTCCCCGGTTGTAAACATGGTAAAACGAATCGGGCAGCAAGGGTTGGTAATAGTCCATGATACCGTGCGAGGTTTTTTAGACCTTCCAGGTTTTTAAAACCTGGAAGGTCTTCTCACACGCAACAAGAATACTCCTGCACAGGCCTAATCACAGCCCTCCGTCACACATTCTTTTAAATTTAATGCAACTCCAACTGCCTGGTTTCCAAATCTATATTGCATGATAGCCAGTGCTAAAACCCCATCCGCTGCACCTGCTCCCGCAAGTGCTCCCTCAATTCCTCCGGCTCCACTACTTCAATATTTTGGTGGTGATACCCGAGGATGAAATTGCTCAGGCCGAGAAATCCACGGTTTACCTTGCACTGGAAGTCGAACACGTTCGGGTCTTCGGATTCTTCGATATGCCCTTTGGCAAGCGGAAAACGTTCCAGCAGTTCATTGTACGCACCCACACCGAGGCGAAGGTGTACGTTCACCTGATTAGCGCTTACAATGCGAAATGGGTCGGTAGGAAGTATATTGTGGTGACCCTCAAACTGCCAGGGTGTGTCGGTGAGTTGCACACGTGTGAAGCGTGAAATGCGAAAATGACGTAACTCCTGCTTGCGCACCTCGAACACATGAAGCATATCTTCGGCAGGGCTGACATGAAACGGTTCGACGAGGCGCGTGCTGATCGTGTTGCTGCTGGAGGAACGGTAATCAATGAGGAGTACCTGACGCTTTTCATTTTTGGCTTGTTCCAGCAGGTCAACCTTGGTCAGGTATGGTTTGCGCAGGTAAGCATGACCCAATCGCCGAAAATCGTACAGCGCACTGAGCTTTTGTTTCAGTTTTTGATGCCGCTCTGTGCTGGCGGGCAGGTTGTCAATAGCCTGGTGCAGGAGCGTCTGGTCCTCCTCGGAGAAGTGCAGCAGGTCTTTGAGCTGTTTGTGGGGCTTGTCCAGCACGAACGCATAACGGCCCTTTTCGTCTGGCAAAAGCGCAAAGCCTGCAGCGGTGATGGCTCTAAAGTCCCCGCTGATCGTATCCCTGTTCACGGTGTGGCGGCTCGCAAGGTCGCGTTTGGTGTAAAAGTTCGGGCGTTCGATGATGGACCGGAGGATGTGTACCACCCTCGCTCTGGTTCCGAATTCTGCTTCTTTGGCCATAAGCGCGGTTTTTGCGCAGCAAGATAACGCAATACAGCCATTCGTGCAAACTTGATTTTGGAAATGGCCGCATTAGCGACTCCTGCCTGCTCGGACAACCGTAACGGGCATAGACTAATCGGTTACAAAAATTTGTAAAAAACACCATCCCAATCCCTCCAAAAAAACGTGTTGGCCGACGAGTTGTGCCACAGCAGAACAAACTCCCCGCCGTACCTGTCCACCGTTTGGCGCAGCCGCAACAACCGGCCAACGGCCTCTTCCGGCGTGTAGCCCCGGTACAGGGCCAGTGTCGTGTCCATCGCGATCAGCGGTTTTTCGCGCAGCGGCAGCATTTTTCGAGTCAAAAAATTGAACACCGGGAAATCCCGGCACATGCCGCAGCGAAAGCCCTCCGCCTCGGGGTAGCCGAGCGTGCTGTCCCACTGCATGCCCGCGTCGGCCCAACGCTGCCAGGTGTCGGGAGCCGAAAAACAGAGGTAATGCTGCCGCCCCGTTGTCACCGGCATGGGGCAAACTTCCCGCACCGAAGCCAATTCCCGTTCAAAAACCGCTACATCGGCATGCGCCTCCCGCGACGGGTGGAACCCCACCACGTGCCCGCGTTCGGCGATGCGGCGGATCAGCGCCAGCACAAACGGGTGGCGGAGCGGGTACGGGCAGTCGGCAGTTCCGGGCCGGTCACCGAGAAAATTGAAATGAAAAACCGTGCCTTTTTCCTCTGCTGCATCCATCCACGCCTCGAAAACATCGTAGGGGTCTCGCGGGCTAAAAATGTGGTTTCGGAGCCACCACGTGGTTTCGCACAGGTTTTTTCGCCGAAAAATACTCCCGCCGAGCGTGCGTAACCGGTCGGCTGCCGACCACCACAGGCGCGGGTGGTCCACGTCGCACGAGAGGTGGAGGCAGCCGCCCTTTTCCGCCCTCGGCGGTACCGCGTACCCGAGCCGGGCGAGCATTTGCGCCAGCAGGTCGGCGTACTCGTGTACCACGGGTCGTTCGAGAAATCCCGCTCGAACGGCCAGCGCCGCCACCGCCGGAAACCGCCCGTAGGCATCCCGTTCCGGGCAAACGTGCTCTTCCCAGCGGGTGAGCATGAAAAAAGTTGAAGCGAAGAGGTCAATTCCACAGGTAGCCTCGCGGTCGTTTAGCATAAAAAATGGCCGCCCAAACACACCAGCCACGTCAGCCCCCGGCTCGAACGGATGCGGCATCCGAACGGCGGCATTGGGCACGTTGGCGGCAGCGAGGTAGGTGTCGTGTAGTTGTTTTCCAAAAAAATGATCTTCCACGACAAGCGCCGCGCCGTTCGGCAGGTTCAGGTGGTAGTGCTGTTCGCGGGCATCGAACCGGATTTCCCAGGGCACGCCCAGCAGTTCGCCCAACAGGACGGAACAGGCGTACGTTTTTTCGGCCTGAAACACCGGCGATGTGGTGAGCCGCAGCATGGTCAGAGATCGGCGAACCGTTTGATACGGCGGGCGTAGTGCGCAAAAACGATGCTGGCGAAGTAAATCCCGTTCCGGTTGGTGGGCGCGATGCGCTGCGTTTCGAGTATTTTTTTGATGTCGCGGCGTTTGCGCAGGGTGTTTCCCCAATTTTGGTAAAACGAAATATGCGCCTGCACGATGGCCCAAATGGCCCGAAACTGGCCCTTCAGGAAAAACCGCAGGCCCGCCAGCCCGTCGAGCAGGAACCGCGCCGGAAGGAGCCAGAGCAGTTTGGCGGCAGGCTCGTTTTTCAGCAGCGAGTATAGGCTGTTTCGAAAATTGACGAACACCTTGCGCGGGTTTTCGTACTCCAGCGTGCCGCCGCCGAGGTGGTACACGACCGATTGGGGGAAGCACCAAACCGAGTATCCCGCCCGCTTGAACCGCCAACACAGGTCAATCTCTTCGTTATGGGCAAAGTAGTCGCCATCAAAGCCGCCAAAGGTGTGGTACAGCTCGGCCCGCACAAAAAAAGCAGCACCGGATGCCCAAAAGCACTCCTGCGGGGTGTCGTACTGGCCATCGTCGGTTTCGTTTTGGCTGAAAATACGGCCCCGGCAAAACGGGTAGCCGAGGTAGTCAATCCACCCGCCGCTGCCCCCGGCGTATTCAAAACGCCGCTTGTCACCCCACGACAGGATTTTGGGCTGGGCCACGGCTATGGTCGGGTCGGCCCGCATGGCAGCCAGCACGGGTTCCATCCAGTCGGGTGTGACCTCCACGTCGGAGTTGAGGATCACATAGATATCGGCATCCACCTGCGCGAGTGCCTCGTTGTAGCCCTGCGCGAACCCGTAGTTTTCCTTCAAATCCAGCACCTCCAAGTCGGGGTAGTTTTCCCGCAGGAAAGCCACCGAATCGTCGGGTGAGCCGTTGTCCGCCACGATGATGCGGGCACCCGGGCTAAAGGCCACGACAGAAGGCAGGTACGTTTCCAAGTGCCTGCGAGTGTTGTAGTTCAAGACGACCACCGCTACCCGTGTCTCAAGGCGGCGTTCGATCTCGACTTTGTCCGCCTCGATTTGTGCACGCAAGGCATCCAAACCGTCCAATTTTTTGTCGGGACGAACAAAATCCACCACCTCCACGCAAAGTGTTTTTTCGTACAAATCGCCCTCGAAATCGAGCAGGTTGACCTCCACGACCGTGTCTTCAGCCCCGGCTATGGTGGGGCGGCGGCCAATGTAGAGCATGGCCTCTCCCCCACCCTCTCTTGCAGGGCCAGTTGGGGGGTCAACCCAGGCGCGGGCGGCGTAAATCCCGCTGGGCGGCACGAGTTTGTGCGGGTCTTGGATGCGCAGGTTGGCGGTCGGGAAGCCGATAGTCCTGCCGATCCGGTCTCCCTCCACGACCGTGCCCGTGAGAAAAAACGGGTGTCCGAGGAGGCGGTTTGCGCGGGAAATGTCCGTCGCTTCCACCGCTTGACGTATTTTGGTGGAGCTCACGGCGATCTCGTCTACCTCTTGCGCTGGTATCTCGACGATGGAAAAAAAACCTTGCGCCTCGTACTGGCGGAGCAACCCGATGTCGCCCGTGCGGTTGGCTCCGAACCGATGGTCGTACCCGATCACGAGGCACTGGGGGCGAAAAAGCCGGATCAGAAATTGCTCAACGTACTCGTGGGCGGTTTGGCGGGAAAAAGCCTCGGTGAACGGTACCAGCACGACGTTGTCGGCACCACACTGTTCCAGTAGCCTGATTTTTTCCGAAGAGGTGGTGATTAGTTTGAACGCCGTGTCGTCGGGGTGAAGGGCCACACGTGGGTGCGGCTCAAACGTGACGACGACGCTCTCGCCCCCGTGCTGCCGGGCAAGGGCCTGTACCCGCTCCAATATGCGGCGGTGGCCGCTGTGAACGCCGTCGAAGGAGCCTATGGTCAGTACCGCGTTGGTGAACGGCGGCAATTGCTGCAAATCTGTGAATACCCGCATTTCGGGGCAAATATAGAGCAGTGTTTGAGAGGAGGTAAGGTAAGGAAACCCGGATCGTATGCCCCGCGACAAATTGGCTCGCCAGCATCAGGAAAAAAAACAAAAGGCGCACTTGACAGCGCGCCTATTGCAACAAACAAACCAACTAAAAAAACCTACTTTCTACTTTCTGCTTCTTGAATTGGATGGCCAACGGTACTATTTTTGGCCAGAAACAAATGCAAAACGGGCAGGCAGGTTCGAACGCTGCTTGTTTTGAAAAAAATTAGACGGTCAGTACGGATACTTGCTCATACGGCCATTCTCGTCCTGAATGATGTAGGCATCATCGAAGCCTTTTGCCCGGAGCTTGTTTGTCGCCACCTTGGCCTGATCTGCTGAGGAAAAGCCTGACAGCATGATCGCCGTTTTTTTCGTGTCGCCGATGGGCCAGCGTTCCAGCGTTCCGCCGGTGCCGTCCAATCTTCTCGTATCAAATCCGTAGGGATCGTCCAAGGCGCAAACACGGATGTAAAACTTGGCCGGGCCGGTGGTCACGGGCGTTGGCACGGCAGATGTGCTGGTCGAGTACTGGGCCGGAGCAGTAGGCGATGAGGACACGGGCATGGGGGAAAACATTTTTTTTGGCGCAGGAGTAGGCGAAGGGGCAGGTGTCGAATACGGTGTCGCTACGGGTGCGCTTTCGGCTTTTTCGGCTACGACAATAGCGTCCGGGTAGCCCATGCGGGCCGCGTCGTTGCGGACAGCCTCGGCTTTATCGTGCGATTCCCAGGTGCCCACGCGCACGCGGGCGCGGTCGTTTTCCTGCTGCACATAGGTGGTGCCCAGCGCGTTCAGGTTGGCGTAATCGGCCAAGGGAATCGGTCTGCCCGTCGGGAAAGAAGCGACTTGCACCGCAAATCGAACCGGCGATATGCCCGGCGTGGAGTACATCGCGGGCGAAGCAGTCAGGCCCTTGGAAGCGGTTTCGTCCACCAGCATTTCTTGTGTAGCCTGGTTTTCGCGCACCACAAATGCGTCCTTGGGCGCGGGTATCAGTTTGCCCAGCACGGTGTTTGCCTGTTCCTTGGTGGGGTACACGCCGAGCCGCAGTTTGTGCATCTGGCCTTCTTTGACGGTGTACAGGTTGCCGCGTTCGGCGTACGAGTCATATTTGCGCAGTTCGGCATCCGAGTACGGATCCTTATCGGCGGAAAGTTGAATCGCATACGCTTCTACTTTGGCCGGGGCCACGGTTTTGGCGGTGCCTGTGCGGTCCAAATCGGCCAGCGAAATCATGCCGCCCGGCGAAGGTGAGGTGTTGTAGGTGGCGGGAGCGGACATCGCAGGCTGGATACCAACGGGAGCCATCTCTAATTCGGCAAGCGAGTGGCTGCCGGTTTGAATCGGGTTGACGTAGTTCAGGTAGCCGTCCTTGGCATAACTGATGTCATAGGTCTGGTACGGGCGGAGCCAGAGGGTGTAGTTGCCCGCCGTGTTGGAGGATGCCAGCGCTTCGTGGCTGCTTTGGCGGCTTTTGGCGGTGATGATCACGGCGTGGGCCGTTTGGCGGGTGTTCGCGTCGTACACGATGCCGGAAAACTTGGTGCGCTTGTCGGCACTCATGGCCACGGAAATATCGCGCGACCGCTGCGTGTGGATCGGTACCACCGCGTCTTCCAAACCATCTTTTTGCACAATCATATTGCACATAGCGCCCTGCGGGAAATAGAACGAGGCCTTGCCAGCGACATCGGTGTAGATCGTGCCGAGGCCACAGGCGCTCAGGTTGAGCGCGGCAGCCACGAGCGCCCTACCTTGGTCATCGCTGACGTACACCGAGTATTTTTCGATGTTTCCGGCCTGCACAGGGTATGTGCCCGTGTTGGTAGGGGTGCTGTACGTTTGGGGGGCAGGCTGCGAAACGGGTTGTGAAACGGGCGGCTGCGAGGCAGGCGTGTTGTATTCCGGCAGCAGCACGGCACTCAGGTTTTTTTCACCGGAGGACTGGATCGGCAGCACAGTAGACCGGTAGCCTTCCTTGCGCACGGTGGCCCGGCAGTCCACTTTTCCCGCCGAAATGGCGAAGGAGTAGCGCCCATTGGCATCCGTTTGTTTGATCCCGCCGTTGCAGGCCGAGAAGTCAATGTCCACCCCGCCGAGTGGGTTTTTTTGTGGGTCGGTCACCGTAATGACGAACTCATCCACTTTTTTGCGGATTTGCCAGATATCCTCGTTTCCGCGGCCTTCCGGGCGGTTGCTCGTCAGGTAGCCGGTATTGGTTTTGGGGTCGAAAATGAAGCCGTAGTCATCGCGTGGGGAGTTGATGCCCGTGCCGAGGTGTACGATGTCGCGGGCGGAAAAGTCCGTCAGTTCGGCGCGAAACACGTCCATGCCGCCGAGGCCGTTGTGCCAGTCGGAAGAAAAATAAAGACTGTTTCCATCAAAGTACGGTGTCACCTCGTTGCCCGGCGTGTTGAGCGGGGCACCGAGGTTGCGGGGCACGCTCCAGGTTCCTGCGTTCCAGGTGGTGGCGTAAATGTCCCACCCGCCAAAGCCGCCTTCTTGTGTAGAGGCGAAGTACAACGTGTTACCGTCGGGCGAAAAGCAGGGATAGGCCGTAGAGAAATCCGAGCCGTTGTACGGGAATGAGCGTTCGTTCAGCCATTTGCCGTCCACCACGTCGGCCAGATACAGGCTCAGGCTAATGCCTTTTTCGGCCATTTGCCGGGTGCCGTCAATAAAATTGTTTTTGCAGTAAGCGACGCGGCGGCCGTCGGAAGAAAAACTGACCGGGCTTTCGTTAAAATCGCTCTGCAGGTCGTCATGCAAAAAAGAAGGATTCTGCAAATAGCCCTCGCCCGTGGGGCGCGGGGCGGCAAACAGCTGGTTGTACGCGCTGCCGGTCCAGTCCGTGCTCGATTTGGCCGAGGTCTTGCGCTTCATGTCTGTTCGGGCCGAGGCGTACACGATTTTTTCGCCAAAAAATACGGGCGCGTAATCGGAGGCTGCCGTGCTCAGGGGTTCATTGAGCGCCTGAAAAAGGGCTTCTTTTCGAGCAGCCTGCAGGGCGAAGTCGCACATTTGGGCATAATGGCGGCCTACGGTTGGGTTGGTGTCGGCATACTGCAAAAACCATTTCTTCGCGCCGTAATAGTCGCCGGTGTACATCAGCGCCTTGCCGTACCGGAGTAGGATTTCAGGCTCGGCATTACCCAGAACAACTGCCCTGTCGTACCAAGTCAGCGCATCCTGGGGGCGGTTCAGTTGAAAGTGGCAATCGCCTATACGTGCCAGAGCGCGGGCATTGTTGGGCTGCTCTTTGAGGATTTGGTCGTAGGAGCTCAGAGCGAGGTTGTAGGCATACAGGTCAAACTGTTTGTCGGCCCGGGCCAAATTTTCTTGTAAATTGGCTTGCGCAAAAACGCTTGCAACGGCAAAAAGCCACACAGCCGCCGTGCGGCTTGCAGAAGAAAAGTACGTGTACATAGTAATGTTCAATTTCGGTTAAATCAGTTTCGTGCGAATGTTCCGCAAGAGGCGTACAGCGGAACGGCCTAAGTGTCAGGCAACTGCGGGGGATAAACATCCGAGTTGCCGAACTTAGTGTATAGTGGAGAGACTATCTTTTAAAACCGACGGGGCAAATATAAGGGGTTTTTGAGGGTTTCTGGTTTGGAGGTTTCTGGTTGGAGGCAAACAAAAGCATGTCTGTCGGGTTATAGGGTCTGTTATGAAACGCCGTGCTCTCATTTGGTTTAGACAGGATTTGCGCTTACACGACAACGAGGCCCTCGCAACAGCCCTCCGCATCGCAGACGAGGTGGTGCCCGTGTTTGTGTTCGATGAACGGGTTTTTAAGGGAGAGACCCGTTTTGGTTTTCCGAAAACCGGAAAGTTTCGGGCCAAATTCATGCTGGAAAGTGTCGAAAACCTGCGAAACAACTTGGCCGCTATCGGCTCGGACCTCGTGGTGCGGGTGGGCAAGCCCGAATACATTCTTCCCGATATCGCCCGACAAGTCAAGGCCTCATGGGTCTTGTGCAACCGCGAACGCACCCACGAGGAAGTGCTGGTGCAAGATGTGCTGGAGCAAAAACTATGGGGCATCGGCGTGGAACTCATGTACCATCGGGGCAAAATGCTGTACCACACACAAGACCTGCCGGTGCCCGTGCAGCATACGCCGGATTCGTTCGCACAGTTTCGAAAAGACAACGAGCACATTACACCGGTTCGGGAGCCACTTCTTGCCCCCTCAGCCTTGCCCGGGCTTCCAAAGGAATTAGAACCCGGCGATATGCCTACCCTCGGCGATTTTGGCCATGTTGTTTTCGAGGCTGACCAGCGCAGTGTAGTAGCGTTTCCGGGCGGCGAAACGGCGGGTCTGGCCCGGCTTCGACATTATCTGTGGGACACCGATGCCGTGGCCACGTATAAAGAAACCCGAAACGGCCTGATTGGAAGCGACTACTCGTCCAAGTTTTCGCCCTGGCTCTCCTCCGGTTGCTTATCGCCCAAATTGGTCTACCACGAAATCAAACGCTACGAGCGCGAACGCGTCGGCAACGAAAGCACATACTGGTTGTTTTTCGAACTGCTCTGGCGCGATTTCTTTCGCCTCATGGGCAAAAAACACGGCAACCGCATTTTTTTCAAACAAGGCCCGCAGCGCAAAAGCCAGCGCCACCTCAAAGGCGACCGGGATACTTTTTTGGCTTGGGCCGAGGGCCGCACCGGCGTGCCGTTCATTGATGCCAACATGCGTGAACTGAACGCTACCGGGTGGATGAGCAACCGGGGGCGGCAAAACACGGCTTCTTTTTTGGTGAAAGACCTGAAAGTGAATTGGCAGATGGGGGCCGAATATTTCGAATCGCTGCTGTTGGACTACGACCCTTGCTCTAACTGGGGAAACTGGAACTATGTGGCTGGCGTGGCCAGCGACCAGCGCGAAGAACGCTATTTCAACATCCTGACCCAGGCACTGACCTACGACCCGCAGGGGGATTACGTGCGCATTTGGTGCCCGGAACTCCAGAACATTCCCGCTGAAAAAATCCACCGCCCCGACTTGCTGTGTGCGGCACAACGCCACTGCCACGGTGTAACTGGCTACCCAAAGCCCATCGTTCGGTTTGAAAAGTGGGAACGCTAAGAGCGTGTTTTTTTCCGGTACGGGCAGTGTCGGCATCCACTTGCGCAGCATTTCTGGCGGGAAAGCAGGAACTGCTCCGTGAACACCAAATAGCCGTTTTCCATGTAAAAATCACGACCCTCAACCAAGGGTGTTTGCTGAAC
>JBEBHD010000185.1:0-11155 GCA_040080915.1 Saprospiraceae bacterium | reverse complement strand
GGTCTGCCCTGGCGCGGTGGTGGACGTGCCCTTCAGCGGCGGGCCGCAGGGCACGGTGTACCACTGGGAAAACACCAACCCCGCCATCGGACTGGCGGCAACGGGCAGCACCACCACCAACCTCTACTTCACCGCCGCACAGGTGTCCACCGCCCAGACCGGCACCGTCACCGTCACCCCCGTGGCGGGCGAGGACTGCGCTGGTGACCCGGTCACCTTCGACATCACCGTCACCCCCAGCCTCAACGACCCGCCCGACATCACCGTGTGTCCCGGCGACCCGGTGGCCGTGGGCTTCACCGGCACGGGCGTAAACTTCAACTGGACGAACTCCAACCCCGCCATCGGACTGCCCGGCTCCGGCTCGGGCGACCTGGCCTTCACCGCCGCGGGCGGCGCACAGCAGCAGACGGCCACGATCACCGTCACGCCCAGCCTCGGCCCCTGCGCCCCAGTGCCGCAGACCTTCACCGTCACCGTGCGCCCCGCCCCGTCCGTCAACCAGCCGCCCAACCTCGCAGTCTGCGCCGGGGCGAGTGTGACGGCCAACTTCACGGGAAGCCCCGGCAGCACATTTGCCTGGACAAATTCCAACCCCGCCAGCGGCCTCGGCCCCTCTGGCACAGGAAACATCGCCTTTGTCGCCGCAGACGTGGGGCAGACCGAGACGGCCACCGTCACCGTCACGCCCGACAACGGAACCTGCGCCGGTATCCCCAGAACCTTCGATATCCGCGTCAAGCCCCTGCCGCTGATGCTCCCCCCGGCGGACGCGACCGTGTGCGCCGAGAGCGACCTGCAGGTCGCCTTCGCCGGCCCGCCGGGCGCGACCTACGTCTGGACGAACTCCAACCCCGCCATCGGCCTGGCGGCAACCGGCGCAGGCGACATCGCCTTCACCGCCGCCAACGGCCCCCAGCAGCAGACCGCCACGGTGACCGTCACGCCGAGGCTGGAGGGCTGCGACGGGCCGCCCGTCTCCTTCTCGGTCACGGTGCTGCCCGCGCCGGTGGTGCAGGTGCCCGCCGACCTGACCGTGTGCTCCGGCAAACAACTCACCGTGCAGTTGACCGCCACGCCGGGCGCGTCGTTGGTGTGGACGAACAGCGCCCCGGCCATCGGGTTGCCCGCGGCGGGCGGCGGGCCGGTCATTACGTTCACCGCCGCGCAGGTGGACAGCCTGCTGACGGGCTTGATCACGGTCACGCCGCACGGGACGCAGTGTACAGGCCTGTCGCAAACCTTCGTCATCATGGTGGTGCGCTGCTGCCAGACTTTTGCGGGGGCGCTGGACACGATGAACCGCACGGTGTGTGCGCCTGACTCGGCGTTCGTAAGCCATTTCGGCAACCAGGGCTTAGGGCCGGGCGACACCCTGGTTTTTATCCTGTACTCGGACTCGCTCGACCCGCTCGGCAGCGTGCTGTGGGTGTCGGACAGTTTGCCCATCCCTTTCCTGCCGGGTGTGACGCAACCCGACAGCACATACTTCGTGGCGGTGGTGGCCGGCCCCCTGGCCGCGCCGGACAGCGTTGATGCGGGGGCGGCGTGTTTTTCGCTGATTCGAGGCCCCAAGGTACGCTGGGTGGCACGACCCACGGCGCTGGCTCTCTCGCCGCCCGAGGCGGTGTGCCGCGACGGCTGCGTGGACGTGCTGATCGAACTGAAAGGACACCCGCCATTCGATTTTTCGTGGCGGGCCTCAATGGGCGGGCAGGTGCTGCTGGACCGAACCGAGACGGTGGCGGGGAGTCAATTGCTGCTGACCATTTGCCCAGCCGATCTGGGGCCGCTGCCGCCGGGCGGGGGCATGCTGGATTTTGGGGCGTATTATTTGGCGGATCGGTATTGTGGGTGCAAGAAGTGAGCGAGGGCATTGTACATTTTTCAGCGCCCACGGCTGTACGTCATCCTTTGTTGAGCCGCAAAAAATTTTGTATCCCTGCCTGGTCAATCACACCAAGCACTTGCCCCTGCTCCGACACGGCCAGCAGGCCCATGCTCCGCTGTTGCAACAACTGGAGGACGGAATCCAAGGTGTCCTCCGGGCTGACGATCCCGACATCCGGGCGGGCGTACCGTTCAATTTCTGCCGACAGGTCGCGCCGCTT
Source organism: Saprospiraceae bacterium (assembly GCA_040080915.1). Classification (GTDB taxonomy): domain Bacteria; phylum Bacteroidota; class Bacteroidia; order Chitinophagales; family Saprospiraceae; genus M3007. Next base: position 9,044 of record JBEBHD010000185.1, on the reverse strand, counting down.
CATGGCTCCCACGATTTGCGGCTCCTCCAGCACGCCCACGAGGCGGTCTTGATGGTCAAAAACCAAAAAATGCCGCTCCAAACCTTGTTGCAACAAGCCAATGGGCGTTTGCATCCAATCGCTGATGGACAGACGGGTAAACTGCGGGCGCATCAGGTCGCGTGCCTTGAACCGGCGCACCAAATCATCCAATTGGACCATGTTATTTTCGGCGCGAGCCGTGGTAAAAACAAAAATCCCGATGAGGGCCAGCGAAAAAGCGTTGTTCAAAAGGCCAAACCCCACGAAGAGTACGGCAATGCCCTGTCCTAACCACGAGGCGATCTTGGTGGCGCGAACCCGGCCTATGCGCATGGCCAACAAGGAACGCAGGATACGGCCCCCGTCCATCGGGAAGGCTGGGATCATGTTGAAAATCACCAGCGCGATATTGACGAGCACCAACCTCGGGAGCAGGTAAGCCAACAATCCCGGTTCGGGGATGCCCTTGCCATTTTCGCCGATCCAGCGGAGTAGCCACGCATCGCCTTGAAAAATCAGATACCCGAGAAAGAAAAACAGCACAGCGAGCACCACGTTGACCAAAGGCCCGGCCACAGCTACCAAAAACTCCTGCTTGGGTTTTTCGGGCATACGCTCTAACCGGGCGATGCCGCCAATGAACGTGATGACAATATCCTGTGTGCGAACGCCATATCGCCGCGCAGTGAGCGCATGACCGTACTCATGCAGCAGCACGCAACCGAACAACGCGACGTATGCAATCATCAGCCAAAGGGTGTTCTGAAAGTCCAAACCGTCGCTGTAGCCAACCCACAACGCGTACAAAAAAATCAGGCCAAAGCTCCAGTGCAAGTGAACAGGAATACCAAGCCAGGTAAACAATTTGAGCGATCCGCGCATGGAGATGATTTACGCACCAAAGGTTGGTGCCGGTTATTTTTTCTTTGCCAAAACGATGTACTGGTAGTCCAAACTTGCCTTGTCCACTTTTACTACCTCAAAGCCGCCACCGACCAGTTCGTTTTCAACTTGACCAAGGGCCACTTTGTACTCGTCGGGCGGGCCTATCGGCAGGTTGTTCTTTTTGAAATCAATGATCAGCAGGTTGCCGCCGGGTTTGATACCCTTGGCCAGCGTCTGGAGGTATTGTACGCGGTTTTCGATGTAACCGTAGGTGTTCACAATGATGACGGCATCGGTTTCTCCGGCGGTCAGCATCGGGTCGTTCGGTTTGGCAAGGCGGCTTTCGAAGCGGTCGCGGTACTGGGCCGGGAGCCGCACCTTGATGCTGTCCATAAAGGTGATGAACCGGGGGTCAATGTCCACGCCGATTACTTTGTGGGCCAAGGGCACCAAACGAAAGGTGAAATAGCCCGTGCCCGCCCCGATGTCAGCCACAGTCTTGCCCTTCAGGTCGCCGAGCATGGCGATGGCCATCCCGGGTTTTTGCCAGATGACCCGGTCCTGGCTTTCGTAGTCGGCTACGAGGGCCTCAAAATTACCCGCACCCGACTTGGGCACCGGCTGCTCGGAGTTGTTGGTCTCGGTAGTCGGTTTTTCGCGTGTCATGGCGGGTTTGTCCGCTATGTCAGCGGGTGGGTTGTCGTTCCAACAGGCTGTCAGGAACAGCAACGGAACAAGGAATGCTTCGGGTCGTTTCATGTGCGTTTGCTAAAACGCCCCAAAAGTAGTGAAGTTCGAGCAAAGAGTAGGTCTCAGCAATACTTCCCGCCTTCACGGCGGGTCAGGGGCGACAAGCGGGTGGTGTCCAAAAAATGCCGCACGGCTGCGGGGTTGGTTTTTGAGTACTGGCGCAGCGCCCAACCAGAGCCTTTTTGCAGGAAAAACTCCTTGGAATCGGCCACATCCCGGATGTAGCGGAACAGCAGCCCGGCATCGGTTTTTTCCTTGTACGTCAGCTGGAAAATGAGGCACACCCGTTTAAGCCAGAGCTGCCCCGAAGCCATCCAGCGCTCGGTGACGGGCAGGATCAGGTCGGGGTAGCGAGAGAAATGAACGCCCACCAATTTCGAAGCCATCCAGTCCACGGTATCCCACCACGATTTTTCCAAAATGATTTCTTCCAAAAATTCAATGAATTCCGGCGGCTGTTTTTTCACCATTTTTTGCGTGGTTTCGATGGCAAAGTACTGCATTTCGCGGTGCTCATCGTCGAAACAGAGGCGGACAAGGGTTTGCAGGTCGGGGCCATCGGGCAGGCCGTATGTGCGGTGGATTTCCTTGGTCAGCGCCATCCATGCGGGCATCTTCAGGCCGAAATACTCGAATTGGTGGCGCATGTACGCCATTTGCCCTTGGGCAGTGTCGGGGACTCCATGGGCTTGGAACGTGTCGAGCACGAGGCGGTAATAGTCGGTAGGTGCGGGCATGTCGCGCAGGGTGTTTGGTTGGTGAAAATCTGTGGCAACACAAATGGCGCTGCAGGGCCAAAAATGCGGAAATTCTCTTTGGGGGAAATACCATATTTTTGGGCGCTCAACTTTTTCTCATCCGCCTAAGGCCTGCCCATGCAACACACGGGCAGGCGCTTGGTCTTTGCTCCCAGTTCTTCACAAAAAAAATTTCGCACATGACTCGTCTTTCCTTCCAGCGGCTGACAATTGCGTCCGCCCTCCTGCTTTTCCTCGGCACGGCACTCACCGCCCAAGAACACTGCAGTTTTCGTTTCAAAGCCATTGACTTCTCCGAGCGCAACCCCTGTAAAGTTTTCATCGGTGTTGGTACCAGCTCCGTCTCGAACGGCCTGAAAGTGGACTATACTGTGGACGACACGCCCGCCGAGGCCTCCGGTATTTTGGCTGGCGACGTGATCCTCGAACTTGACGGCGTGCCGGTCGGCACACAGTCCGAACTAATTCGCGAGCGCGACAAGCACCAGCAAGGCGACGCGTTCACACTGAAAATCCAGCGCGACGGCCGCGAAATGACCATCAACGCCCGCTTCAAGGAATGCAACCCGGAAGAAATGAAGGCTGCCGAAACCGAACGCCGGGAAATGCTGGTAGCCCATCTGGCAGAAATTGATGAGCGCATAGCAGAAATGCGCCTGCAGATTCTGGACCGGTTTCCGCAAATCGAACTGACCGAACGCCCGATCTTGGGTGTTTATGAAAACGACGGCGCGAATACCGACGGCATGGTCATCAAAAGCGTCATCCCCGGCAAGGGTGCCGAGGCTGCCGGCCTGCAAGAAGGCGACGTGGTGATCCGCGTGGACGGCAAAACGGTGACCGGCAGCGGAACCCTGCGCAACGCCCTGACCGAGCGCAAACCGGGCGAACAAGTCACCGTAGTGTACCTGCGCGACGGAAAAGACATCCGCACCACCATCAAACTGAGCGCCGACCGCGGCGTTTTCTCCCACAAGATCGAGCGCGACCCCTGCAAGGTGTTCATCGGCGTTTACACCACTGCCAACGCCCTCGAAGGCCGCACCGGTGCCCGTGTCACCGGCGTAATTGACGACACCCCCGCTAAACAAAGCGGCATCCAGCCCGGCGACGTGATCCTCGCCCTCAACGGGCAGCCCGTCAGCAACCATACCGACTTGCTGCGCGAGCGCAACAAAAACAAGCCTGGCGATAACTTCACTCTGACCGTACTGCGTGACGGCGAGACGATGGAAATTGATGCCAAGTTCAAGTCTTGCGACACACCGGGCACCAAGCCCGTGGAAGAAAAAGTGGAAGTGCTGACCGAAGGCGACAAGGCCGCACCGCGCGACCAGCCCACGGACAACCTGCTTCAAATGGAGGCGCTTGATGCCTACCCGAACCCGACTTTCGGTCCGTTGAATATCAACTTTGAGGCCGAGGCCGTACCTACGATTGTCCGCATTCTCGATGTGACGGGCCGTGCAGTATATACCAAGGAACTCCCGCAGTTCGGCGGATCGTTCAGCGAGCAGATCAACCTGTTCAACAACCGCCCGGGGAACTACATACTCAGCGTTCAGCAGGGCGATAAAGTGCGCACCAAACAGATCGTGCTGATGCCCGGGGCTTGATCAAAGGTGTTTTTTGAAAAAAATACCCTGTAGGCATAAGCCCTCCCGGACAACCGGGAGGGCTTATTTTTTAAACAAGCCCAAATCACCCCTAAGGACTATACCGCCCTTGCGCAGCACCCATAGTTTTGTTCGAGATAACCAAACACACATCAAAATTATGGCAACAACCTTCCGAAACAAAAGCCTGATATCCCTGCTCGCCATTGTCTTGGCAACAACTTTACAAGCCCAGCAAAACGTTCGTGCCTGGTACGCCGACGGGCAGGTCTGGGTGGTCTGGGAAACAACCCAGCCATTGCCGGAAACCTACGCGATTTACGCCAAACCTACCCAGTTCAACAATACCGCCAGCGCTACGCTCCTCGGACGGCTTTTCCCGCAGGAATATTTTCCCGGAGCCTTGCGCGAGCAGGTTGACTCGGCGGCTACCTACAAAATCCCGAACGGACAAGGCGGTACCTATCAGTTGAAAAACAACGAAGGCCTTTTTGTCGCCACGCCGCATCAGGCGGGGGCGTTGTGGATTGCCGTGGTAGCGTGGGGCGAAACCACGGTGACACCCGGCGTGAACCTGACACAAGGCCCCGTGTCATTTTTGTACAGCCCCGCCAACGACCCGGTGGAGTGCCACCTGCAACAAGTTTTCCCCTCGCCGTTTAGCGCCGGGCACTACTGTTTTGCCTTTTACATCTGGGCTGATGGTCGGCAAAACCAATGGGAAAACCGCCCGGATTTCCCGGTCATGGCCAATGCCGCTAAAAACGGAATGCCCAGTCTGTTCATGATCAGCGCCCCGATCGCCCTGGATACGGCTGGCGGCATTCCGCTCAGCATTTGGCTGCACGGCGGTGGCGGCACTGCTCGGCAATCACTCGCAGGCAGCCGTACGGATATTCATCTCAACCCTAAAAAAGGCATTTTGCTGGCGCACAACGATGACCTGATCGGCAAACTCCTCACCTTTTTCAGCGGGCTGGATGGCGTGAGCAGGCATTTTGGCTGGCGGAAAAACTACGACCCGTTTTCCGGCGACCCGCCAACCGCCCCGGATACGATTGTGAACTATACCCAGCGCCGCTATATCTGGATTGATGAATGGCTCATAAAAAACTGGCACATTGACCGCCACCGCATCAACATCAACGGACACAGTATGGGATCGAAGGGTACGACCATGCTGGCCAAAGCCTTTCCCGAGCACTACGCCTCCGCCACAATTTTGAACAACGGTTTTGAAGAAGCCGACCCGCCGGCCCTGATTGATGTTATTTTTGGGCCAAGCGCATCAAGTTTCCCTACCAACCTGACGGATTACAGTGGCAAAACAGTCGGTTATTCGCGGGCAATGAACCTCGACAACCGGCTTTCCACCATGCGGGATTTACCACTTTTGCGCGTGTTTTCAGGAAAAAATGATACGCAAAGCGGGGCATCCTGGGATGCGTACGTGGTGGAGCAATACCGCGCTGCCGATTCGCTGGGCTGGGGTGCCCAACTCTACTGGAGCGAGCGCTCGCACGGCCCCGATACAGGCCCCGACTACGACGACCACTGGATAAACGGCAATGCCGCCACCCAGCAAACTGTCGTGGACGATATCGCCTATGAGGAGGAACAGTTTCGCTCCGATGTGTCGTTCCCCGCTTTCTTCAACCACCGGCTTGACCAGAAAAACAACGATCCGGGCGATGGCACCTCCGGTACCGGACCGAACGGCGACGGCGACGACTGGGGTACCTGGGGCGGTTACCACCGCTGGGACGAAAACACCACCGCTGACCAGCCCAACGGATGGGCCGTCACTACGTGGCTGGAAGCAAATGCTGTTTTTGACAACGACAACTGCCCGAACAATTTCCTGACAGCCTCCGTGGCTATCCGCAAACCGCAAAAATTCAAACCGGCAGCCGGGAAAATACTCCACTGGTCAGTGAAGGATACCGCTAACGGAGCCGTCTTGCAAAACGGAACCACCGTGGTGCAAGCCGACGGCTTGGTCGTGTTGCCTCAAATCGCCGTTTTTCGGGAAAACATCCGGCGCGTGCGCATCGAGGTGATTGACCAAACAGTAGCCACGGGCGAACCGACGCAGGGTGTTTTGTCCAACCTGAGCATCATGCCCAACCCCGGGTCCTCATCTGCGTATTTGACCATACAGGCCCAAAAAACAGCGGAAGCCATCGTTTGCGCCAATGGCATAGATGGGCGGCCCGCTTGGGTGAGCGTTAGATTGCAAGCCGGCGAAAACCGTGTGCCGATGAGCATTTTTGAAAACTTGCCCACGGGGTTTTACGGCATCTCCGTTCAAGTTGACGGTGTGCGGCAGGTGGTGAAGTGGATAAAAATTTGAGGCCGGGGCACCCTTACCGTGTCAGCACGATGTAATCCCGCAATAGTGTTCGCAAGAATTCAATGTTGTTGACGGGCTTCTGTTCGAGGTTGAGCAGGGGAATGAGGTGGTTTGCCAAGTCGTCCAACACCTCCCGGTGGGCGCGGTTGGGGTAGCGCTGCCAGCGTGTCAGCACATTTTTGATGAAAATCATATCGCGCTCGCTGAGGCTGCGCACCTGCGGGTAGGTGGGCTGGTAGTTTTCGAGCGTGGAGATGCCGAGGATATCGGCCAACCGGAACTGGTTCACGCCGCCTTTTATGCGGATGATGGTCGTGTTGGCGGCCAAGTCGCCGAGGCGCTGGCTTTTGCCGGTAGTTTTGATGAGCACGGTACCGATCACGCCGAAGGAGAACAGGGAATCTACGAGATGGAGCACCGCTCGCAACACGACATCGCTCCACTCGGGATCTTTGCCGTCGAGGCGCACCACCTTGATGCTCAGGGCCATTTTGCCGGGAGACTGGCCGATGTTCCAGATTTCGAAAAAAATGTGGTACAGAAAAAAACCGAGGAACGAGAGCAGAAACAGGGCCACGTCGCTCATACTCCCGGAAAGTATATTCCCGAAAACCATGTAACACAACTGCAAAAAAAGCAGGTACCCCAGTACGACGATCACCAAGTCCAGAAACCACGCCAGCGCCCGCTCGCGCATACGCGCCAGTTCGTATTCGATGGTGACATTTTGTGTTGTGGTGATTTCGATGGATTTCAAGCGCGGGCGGGTGCTATTTTGTGCGCCCCAAAAGTGCGCGATTTGACGGAAACGGGGTGAGATTTTTTGGTGCATTATTTCGCCCACGTTCCTTAGGGGCCGTGCCGCAAAGCACTACTTTTGCCGCTCGAACCATCCCTAGCTCATGCGCCAACACATTCCCAACTTGCTCACCTTGTCCAACCTGTTCTGCGGGTGCTGTGCGGTCGTGTTCCTGTTGTACGGGGAACCGACCACGGCCGCTTGGTTTGTCTTAGGCTCTTTCCTGTTCGATTATGCCGACGGCTTGGTCGCCCGAGCATTGGGCGTGGCCGGGCCGCTGGGCCGCGAGCTGGATTCCCTTGCGGACGTGTTGAGCTTCGGTGTGGTGCCAAGCGCCATGCTGTACGGATTGTTGGCCGACGCTTTTGATTGCGGTTTTTCCTCGGTTTGCCTGCCCGCTTTGCCCGCGTTCGGGCTGGCTGCTTTTGCTGCGTTCCGCCTCGCCCGGTTCAATTTGGACACCGCACACCGCAGCTACTTTGTGGGCCTGAGTACCCCAGGCTGCACGGTTTTTGTGCTGGGGCTGACCTTGGCCGCGCACAACAATCAGTTTGGCATCGGCACGCTCCTGCGCGAGCAGCCGTGGCTGATTTACGCCACAGTAGCCGTTTTTTCGTACCTGATGATGAGCACCGTTCCGATGTTTGGCTTGAAAATACAGTCGCTGCGGTGGCAGGACAACAAGCTGACACTCGCGTTTCTTGCATTGACCGCAGCCGCGTTATTGTTGTTGAAAGGCCTCGGGCTTTCTTTGGCCGTGCTGTTCTACATCGTTTTTTCCTTTTTTTCCAAAAACAACATCTTGCGCGGCACGCCCAGTTCGTGACCGTATACCACTCAAGCACTGCTATGAAATTCGTTGCCGAAATTGACATCATGCCCCACAAAGAACTGCTCGACCCACAGGGGAAGGCCGTCGTGAACAACTTGGGTCACCTCGACCTGTCGGGCGTGTCCGACGTGCGTATCGGGCGCCACGTCACCATGAGCCTCGACGCGGCTTCCGAGCAGGAGGCCCGCCAGACGGTGGAAACCGCCTGCGAAAAACTGCTGGCCAACCTGATCATGGAATCGTTTGCCTACGACCTCAAGACTGCATAAACCCGCTTGCGGCCAAGCGCAAACCCTCCTCGCGTGCTCTACATCGTTCCCACTCCCATCGGCAACCTCGAAGACATCACCCTGCGTGCCATTCGGGTGTTGCGCGAGGTGCCCATGATCCTCGCCGAGGACACGCGCACGACCCGCAGGCTGCTCAACCACCACGGGATCGGGACGCCGCTGCGGGCGTTTCACGCGCACAATGAGCATACCGTGGTGGAAAAAATAGTGGCCGAACTGGCGGCTGGCACCACCTTGGCGCTCGTGTCGGACGCGGGCACGCCGGGCATCAGCGATCCGGGTTTTTTGCTCGTTCGAGCCTGCGTACGTGCAGGCATCCGGGTGGAGTGCCTGCCCGGGCCAACGGCTTTTGTGCCTGCCCTCGTGGCCAGCGGCCTGCCCTCCGACACCTTCCTTTTCGATGGTTTTTTGCCCCACAAAAAAGGCCGCCAAACGCGGCTGCGGTTCCTTGCCGAACTGCCGCATACGTTCGTACTGTACGAATCGCCGTTCCGGTTGGTCAAGTGCCTCGACGAACTCATCGGCGTGTGCGGCCCCGAACGCCCGGCCTGCGTGGCCCGCGAACTGAGCAAGATGTTTGAAGAAGTAAAAACGGCATCGTTGGCCGAACTCTTGGCGCATTTCTCCGCCAAGGATGTGAAGGGGGAAATCGTGGTCGTAGTGGGCGGAAAGCCAACATAGGGCATCGCCTGCCCGAATTTGAGGTTACTGAGTAGAGGGTTAGAGGGTTTCTGGGGGGA
>JBEBHD010000184.1:0-11170 GCA_040080915.1 Saprospiraceae bacterium | reverse complement strand
CAACAGCCCTACTGCCGCAACACTGGCAGTAACACCCCCGAAGCGAGGTCCCGGCCCCGGTGCAGCGTAATTTCGAGCGGAATAAAATCGCCGTCGCTGGCCTCGTAGATGTTCACAAATTGCTGTGGGTTGCGGTCGGCCAATGGAAACCAGCTGCTTTGCACTTGGATCATAAGCCGATGGCCGGGCAAAAAGGCGTGGGCCACATCGGGCAGTTCGAAGCGCAGGTGATTGATCATTCCAGGCTCAAAGCCTTCGGGCTTTTCAAAACTCTGACGGTAGCGCCCACGGAAAATTTCGCCCCGTACCAGCATTTGGTAGCCACCGAGCGGAACGCCATTTTCGGTCCCGGGAAGGGTGTCGGGAAACACGTCAATCAATTTCACCACAAAATCTGCATCAAGCAGGCGACCGGTCGCGGCGGCCCCGTTCTCGGCGAGGCTTACCCAGAGGTCAGCCACCACAGGGCCGTGCAGGGCGAGCGGTTTATCGGCGATCGGCATTTCGTACACTAATACATCCGGGCGGCGGGCGGCGAATCGCTGATCGTCGGTCATGTATTCGCGGGTACGGCGCAGGTGTACGTCCTCGGTGTACGGCACGGGCTTGGCAGGGTCGCTGGTGTAGCTATCGCTGCCCCCTCCGCTTGGGGCTTCTTTGCCGAGTTTGCCGTTGTTTTGGAAAAAATACTTCGTAGGTTCGGACTGGAGCGGCGGCCAGGATGCGTGCGTGATCCAGCGGTTGCTGCCGGTCTCGAATATATACGCCTCCGGCAAAGCCAGTCGCCCGATTCCTTTCAGGTGGTACTCAAAAAACGGCAGTTCGATTTCTTTTTCGTAAAAGGTGCTCGTGGCTTGGCCGAACGACACGTTGCCGAGTTTTTCGCCTGTGCCTCGTGCCCAACCACCGTGGCTCCACGGCCCCATGACGAGGCGGTTGCTGGCTGTTTGCGGGTTTTGTGCTTCTATGGCCTTGTACAGTGCCCAAGCCCCGAAGCAGTCTTCGGCATCGAACAGCCCGCCCACGGTCATCACAGCCGGCCGGATGTTTTTCATGTGGGGCCGCGGGTTGCGGGCCTGCCACCAAGTGTCCATGTCGGGGTGGGCCATGAGGTCGTTCCAAAACGGAATGCCGCCTTTCAGGAACCGCTCGTTGTAATTGCGCAGCGCACCGGCTCGGAGATAAAAATCATAGTTATCCGGGGTTTTCCAATCCGAAAATCCCGGGCTTCCCTGCGTAGTGGGCACTGGCCTTGGCTTGCCAAAGCCGGAGTAAAACGAGAAGGCATCCATAAGCATGAACGCGCCATTGTGGTGGAAATCGTCGCCAATAAACCAATCCGTAACCGGTGCCTGCGGCGACACCGCCTTGAGGGCCGGGTGCTCGGCCAGTATGGCCATGGTGGCGTAAAACCCCGGGTACGAGATTCCGTACACGCCCACGCGACCGTTGTTTCCGGTACAGTTGCGTACGAGCCAGTCTACGGTATCATACGTGTCGCTGGCCTCGTCGGTGTCTTTATTGGTTTTTTTGTTCGGATTGTGTGGGCGCACGTCTACAAAATCATCTTCGCTCATGTAGCGTCCGCGCACGTCCTGCAGGACAAAAATATAACCTGCTCGCACTAAATTCATATTTTGAAAACGCTCGGCAAACGCTTCCGTGCCGTACGGGGCGCAGGAGTACGGTGTGCGGCGCAGCAGGATGGGGTAGGTTTTCGACAGGTTTTTGGGCGTATAAATGCTGGTGAACAAGCGGATGCCGTCGCGCATCGGGATCATGACTTCGCGCTTGGTGTAGTTTTCCCGAATGAAAACCGCGTCGGTCGTGTCTTGGGCAACAAGGCAAATGGTGTGCAGGGCGAGGAAAATAGCGGCGAAATAGCGCATGAGACAGGCAGGTGATGGTTTGAAAACAATGGGGCAAAAATGGGCCTTTTTTTCGGGCTATGGACTTTCCAGGTTTTTTAAACCTGGAAAGTCCGGGTACAGTTGGGATTTACCCTTTCGTGAAAAATCCACACCTTTGGGCGCATTTTCAAAAGGCCACGGCTGCCATGCCCGTTTTCTGGATCAACGAACACGAACTGGTTTTTCCCCATCCTGCGCTCGCCGAACCGGGCGGGCTGCTGGCTGTGGGCGGCGATCTCAGCCCGGAACGCCTGCTGCTGGCCTACCGCAATGGCATCTTTCCGTGGTTCGAGGATGAGGGCGGATTTTTTTGGTATTCCCCCGATCCGCGATTTGTCCTGTTTCCGCATGCGCTCCGGGTACACAAGAGTATGCGATCGGTTTTCAACCAAAACAAGTTCGAGTACACGATCGACACCTGCTTCGAGCGCGTCATTGAGGCCTGTGCCCAAACGCCGCGTGCCGGGCAGGACGGTTCCTGGATCGCACCCTCTTTCGTGGATGGTTACACCGAACTGCACCGCCAAGGACTGGCGCATTCGGTAGAAGTATGGCAGCAGGGCAATTTGGTCGGCGGCCTGTACGGCCTGGCGCTCGGCAAGGTTTTTTTCGGCGAAAGCATGTTCTCGTTGGTGCCCAACGCCTCCAAGGCCGGGTTTATCTTCTTCGTTCGGGCATTGGAGCGCAGCGGGTTCTCGCTCATTGATTGTCAACAGGAAACCGCCCACCTCGGCAGCCTCGGTGCTCGCAACATCTCCCGGCAACTGTTCCTCGAAATGCTGCACCAAAACGCCTACACCCGCTCTTTGGTCGGGCCATGGGCTTTTAGTTCTGATGGGGTAAACCCGCGCTGCGTTTATCTCCGCAATAGCGAAACATAAGTGCCGCGTCAAAATCCCCAAACACAAATATCACCCCGCACGCTGCCCCAAGCGCGTTTCCCGTCGGGCGAGACGGTGCTGAACCCGAGGTGCGGCTCAGTGTCATTCAATTCCTTGCCCAGATTGTCGGGATATGTCCATTGTGTCCAGCTGTCGCGGGTGCGGGTGGCGGAAAACACGTCGCCGCGCCCCAAGCCGGGGTAGCCGGTGCTGACATAAAATAGTGTCTTGCCATCGGGCATCAGGTACGGTGCTGTTTCCTGGCCGTCGGTATTGATGTCAGCCCCCATGGCTGTTGGGCTACTCCATGCACCGGTAGTCGGGTCGCGGAGGCTCACGAACAAATCAAGGTCGGGGGCCTGCGTGGCAGAACCGGCGGAGTAAGCGCCCTCCAGTACGAGCGTGTTGCCGTCGGCGCTGAAGCAGCCGTTTCCAACAATGGCGATGCCCGATACGGGCAATGGCTCGGGTACACTCCATTCCGCCTCCAGATCGGAGCGCCGGCAGGTGTGCAACCGTTTGTTCAGCGATACTAGCAGGAGCCGCCCGTCGGCGGTGATCGAAAGGGGCAGGCAATTGCCGGGGCCTGTGAGTGCGGGTACCAGTTTTGGCGTGCCCCAGTCTTGCTTTTCGTCGTCCCAGCGCGAGGCAAACACGTCCACACCGATCGTGTTGTCCGGTCGGTTTTTCCCCGCAAAAAACACTTCCCGTCCGTCAGCCCGCACGACGGGGCTGAATTCCTCACCTTCCGGGGTGTTCAACTTGGCCAAGACTTGCTTTGTCACGGTTCGGGCCGGGCGGCGGAGGATGGGAAGTTTGCCGTCAATCCACGGGCGAACGCGATGCTGATAATCAAAATTGGTATTGCACCCCTTGGGCAAAGTGTCAGGGAAAAACGGTCGCGCCTGCTCAAGTAGGGCAATGGCGCTGTGGTACAGTTCCCGGTCGGTAAAAAACTGGAAACTTTCCTCCAGCAGTCGGTAGGCCGAGTAGCGGGGAGCGTGTTTGCTGATATACGCCGATGCCTTTGCCAGGGTGCCCACTGTGTCCCGGGCGGCCGTTCCGTTGCTGAGTTGGCTGCGCAGGAGCGCCCGTTCCCGCAAATCCTGGAGCCGCCGGCTTTGCTCCGGGTTTAGGCCCTCCACGGCAGCGCCGTCGCCAGCGAGGTCGGCTATGGCGTTGATCAGCACGATTTCGAGGGCCGACCAGCGGTTATCTGCGTGAAAATCGAGCATGTCGGGCAGTTTACCCGCGCACAGGAGTTCGCGCACGGGCCTTTTCCAGCAGTCGCGGCCTACGAAGGAATTCCAGTGGTCGTTGGTGAACCGGTCGAGTTGGCAGGGCGTGTACTTGGCGAGAAAGGCTGTCCAGAGGTTGTCGCTCATGCGGCGCGTGTGCTCGTAGTTTTCCGGCAAAACGTACGACAGGTGCCGCAGGAGGATGTACGTCATGGTGTCGTAGTCGGTCGTGTGCAGGTGCGCGTTCACGATGTCGGTACGGGCAGAGTTGATGTCCGGTTGCACGGCGGGCAAGGGACGGCGAAGTAATTTCAGCAGGGAATCGAGGGTGGGCAAGGTGCCGCCAGTGCGGGTGTAGGCTACGGCCCAGCGTTGCGCCTGCTCGCGCAGATCGAGGATGGCAGCGGTGTCCACGCCGTACCGAACGGCCAAACGGGCCGCCTGTTTGGCGGGCAGGCGGCGGTACAGGCTGTCGGCCCCGGTGAGTGAGCGCTCAATTTCCAGTAGCCCGGGCAGGTCACGGGTGTAGGCGAGCCGCATTTTTTCCAGAAAAAAGCGTGCAGCCGGGCCGTGCTTGGGGTGTTCGCGGTAGCGTTCAAAAATGGGGCGGGCAGCAGCCTGATCGCCTGCGGCAAATTTTTTGAAACCGGAGCGAAACGTGGGAGCACAGGCGAGGAGCGACCACAAGATGAGGACGGCCAGCCCGGTTTGAACACTTGTGAACTTGTTGATTGGGTTTTGCATGACGAATAAATTGCTAAAAAACCACGAACACGGCCAGCATGCCGAGGGTAAACAGCAGGGCAAACCCGATCAAATAGGCAAAAGAAAAAACGGTCGCCTTAAGAATCGTCAAGCCCCAACCTTGGCCGTAAAACCGCCGCATGGCCACAAACGGGCTGGCCGTGAGCCAAATCACCGGCAAGGCCCAGTAGCCGCCCAAGGGCCAAACGGCGTTGAGGCAAAACGCCAGTATCAGCACCAAAAACGCCCCGGTGTGTTCGTTGATCAAAAAAATGAAATGCTCCACATAAAAGCGCTTTTGGCGCCGGTACAGCAAGGTGAGCACCGCCGACAGGAGGGCGATGAGCGCCAATACCGTCCATGCGAGACTGCCGAGGTAGGCTTTCATCAGAGCATCGGGAGTTTGGATGGCCTTGATGCCCTGCTTGAGCAGCACCCGGTCGAGCCAGTGATCCAGCTTGTATTTATCGGCAATGGCATCGGCTTCCATCAAAAAAACATCGCTCGTGGCCATGCGTATGTTTTTAAACCCGAGATTCAGGGACATGGAGTCTGGAGAATTTGCCTGTGTCGAATCCTCGGTGGTTGACAATAACCTGCTGAATTTTTCGGCGCTCTGGCCATACGTGCGCTGCAACAGGCTGTCCACGGCTTTGCGCGTCGCGGGCGTTTTCAGTTCGGGGGGAAGGGAATCGAATTCCCGCCGCATTTTTTCGAATTCGGCGGCTCGGCGGCCCGTTTCATAAAAATTAATTTTTTCGCCCCTGTCTTGAGGTTGGGTGAATTTGATGCCCCCGTTGTCGCTTGAAGCCCGCACCCCGCTGGACTCGCTCGCATCGGTCAAGTGGTTCAGCGTGAACAAAAACAAAAAAGCCACGATAAAAAAAAAGCGGATAGGGTGGGGGTAGCGCTTGCGCCTGCCGGCGAAAAATTCCTGCGACACAAACCCGGGAATGAACATTTGCCCCAAAAATAGCAGCGAGCGACTTTCCAGGTGCAAAATACGGAACCACACCTGCTTGAGCAACGCTCCGAGGCTCATCACTTCCTGCTCGTCCTTTTGGCCACAACGGGCGCAGAAATTCGCCTTGTAGGGCAAAGGGTAGTGGCAGTTCGGACAGTAGTCGGAGGCTTTGTATTTCATTGCCGGTGGGTGTGCAGCATTTTGAAAAACAGTTCTTTCATCAGCTCTTCGTCCCCCGTGTTGGTCGTGTCGGTATTCACACCCTTACTGCGCAAGTCGTACTCGCGCAGCAGGTGCAGGATATGCTCGGTTTGCGCGAGCGGGTAGTTTTTGGCGGCCAGTTTGTATTCTTTCAGAAAAAAATCGGAGCGCAAGTCGAGCGCCTTGGACATGTCGGCATCGCTGTTGCCGTGCAAAAAATGCAGCATGTACACCTTGGAAAAGTAAGCGTGCAGGCTCGAAACGGTCACGATGAGCGGGTTCTTTCGGATGTTGGCGGCGAAGTGCTGCTGGATGCGGGCGATTCTGGGCAGGTCGCGCAGCGCAAAGGCCCTTTGCAGTTCGAACACGTTGTAGTCCTTGCTGATGCCGATGAATTCCTGCACATGGGCAGTCGTGACGGTGCTGTTGGCGGGCAGGTTCAGGGCCAGTTTGTCCAATTCGTTGGCCACCTTGGCCAGGTCGTTGCCAAGGTACTCGGCCACGAGCACGGCGGCGGCGACCTCGATGCTTTGTTTTTTCGCCCGGCAATAGCCCGTGATCCAGTCGGGCACTTGGTTGTCGTACAGTTTTTTGCTCTCGAAAAGTAGGGATTTAGCCCCCAATGCCTTGCCGAGTTTGGTGCGCATGTCGTACTTTTTGTGCTTGTAGCACACCACGAATACCGTGCTCAGCATGGGATTTTCGAAGTAGCCAACCAACTCGCCGAGGCTTTTCATTTCCTGCGCTTCGCGCAAAATAACCACCTGCCGCTCGCTCATCATGGGGTAGCGGCGCAGGTAATCGAGCAGGGCCAAATGCTCCACGTCCTTGCCGTACAGAACCGCCTGGTTGAAGCTTTTTTCGCCTTCCGTCAGGGCGTGTTGATCCACGGCAGCCTCGATCTGGTCAATGAAGTACGGCTCCTCCCCGTGCAGGAAGTAGATGGGACTGAATTTGCCCGCCTTGATGTCGCGCAGTATGTCGTCGTAGGTCATTGCTTCACCACAGATTACACAGGTTTATCTTGATGCCATGCAGTAGGCCGTCGTAGGTCATCGTTGGCCCCCCTGAAGTTCCAAGGACCGGTTCATGTCGGCCATAGCCTTGTCCATTTGGCCCATACCCCGGTAAACGCTGGCCCGTGTCCGGTAGGCGATGGCGTAGTTCGGTTGCAATTCCAAGGCGCGGTTCACGTCTGCAAGGGCCTGTTCGTAGCGGCTTAGCGACAGGTGGGCGGCAGCGCGGTTGTTCCAGGCCATGGCGATATTGGGGTTTCCGTTCAGCACTGTCGTGTAGTCGGCGATGGCCTCGTCGTAGCGTTTTTGGTTGGCCAGCAGCAGGGCGCGGTTGGCCAGTACGTCGGTGTAGTTGGGCTGTAGTTCGAGGGCTTTGTTGTAGTCGGTCAGGGCCTGATCGGGTCTGCCCGTCTGGCTTTCGGCTATGCCCTTGAAATAATACGTTTCCGGGTTGCGCGGCTCTAGTTCGAGGCTACGAACCAAGTCGGGCAGGGCATCCGCCGGGCGGTTGCGGATCACGTGGCACTTGCCCCGGTTGAGAAACAGGCGGGGCGTGACTATGCCCGCGCGGATGGCATTGTCGAAGTCGGAATACGCCTCATCGTAGCGTTTCAACATGAAAAATGCCTGCCCGCGCCCGTTGTAAGCTTCCACGTAGGTGGGGTCGAGCGCGAGGGTTTTGGTGTAGTGTTCTACGGAATTTGGGTAGTCAAATTTGAGTAATTGGCCGTAGGCAAGGTTGCAGTTGCACAGCACAGCATCCGGGTATTTGTCCACGCAGTTTTGAAATACCGTGACCTCATTATCCCAAACCTGGCTGTGCTGGATTGTCAAAAGCCCGTAAAGAACCGCCGCCGCCGCCAGGATGCCCCGCCGTACCGCCGGCTGTAGTTTTTGAGCAAACCAAACCACGAGCAGGAATAGACCGATGGACGACAGGTAAACGTACCGGCCGGAACGCATTTCCAGCGTGCCCACCGTGACGTACGGCAACATCACCGACAATGGCAGCAGGTACCAGAGCGCTGAAAGGCCGGCTTCTCGCACGTTTTTTCTGTATTTCCACACCAAAAAAAACAGGGCGCCCACCACCAAAGGCGCGAGGTAGTAGTCGAACGACCACGTCCCGTCCGTTTTTTCCATGGGGTAATAAATGCTCAGCCCAAGCGGTGCAAGCAGTTTGACCGGATAAAACAACAACGAATGGCACACCATGAGGAAGCGGTCGAACAGGCCGAGCGCCTTGGTCGTGACCACGAGGTTATGCCCTTCTGCTGCTCGTGTGGCGAGTGTGTACAGGCCGAGCGCCGCGCTGACGGCAAAAAAGGGAACCTTGCCGAGCAGGTTTTTCCAAGTCAGGGAGCCGTGACGGTACCAGTCGAACGCCAGCAGCAAAAGCGGAAACGTCACCGCCGCCGATTTGGCCAGCACGGAACAAACGAACAAGAGCAGTGTCAGGCCATAAAAAACGGGCCGTTCGTTCTGCTGCCATTTGGCGTATGCCACAAGCCCCAGCAGGTAAAAAAACGAAAACGTAAGGGCGCTCTGTCCGGCTATCCAACATACGGCTTCTGCTTGGATCGGGTGTACGGCGAACAACAGGGCAGCAAAAAACGAGACCTCCCGCCGGGGCTGGAGCAGGCTCAGCAGCCCGAACCCCGACACTACGCAGCCGATGTGCAGCAGCAGGCTGAACGTGTGGAACGCCGAGGCGCTTTCGCCCGCCAGCGCGTACACCAAGGCGTAGCCGAGCCAGGTCACGGGCGCGTACATACCGAGGTTTTTGGTGCCGAAAATGCCCTGAAACGTCGGGTCTTTGATGACGGCATTGTACTTGATCGCCTTGTCGTCGTCGAAGATCAAAAAGCCGTTGGACAGCGACTGCAGATACACGGCGACCGCCGCAGCCACGAGAACACCTGCCAATAGCCAGGTATTATTGAAAAAGGGCGAGGCATCGTCCTGCACGGGCGATGCTTTGGTTGCGATTGGAGCCTGTACGACCGGCTGTTGCCGAGCAGTCGCAGGCGGTGTTTTTTTCTTCGACATGCTTTATTTGCCGCGTAGGTACTCGAGCACGGCGGCGCGTGCGGCTTGGGCTGCTTCGTCGTTGAAGCGCGGGCTGCTGGGGTTGGCGAAGGCGTGGTCGGCGGCGTACTCGCGCACGGTCAGCGATTTGCCGGCACTTGCCATGTTTTTTTGGAATGCGGCCACCGTCTCGTCGTTGATCCATTTGTCCTGCTTGGCGTGGATCATCAGCACGTCCGTGTGCAGGGTTTTGAGTTTTTCCACGTCTTTTTCGGGCATGCCGTAGTAGATCACGCAGGCCTTGGCCTGTTCGCCGAGCAGCAAGGATGCCTTCAGCGACCAGCCGCCGCCGAAGCACCAGCCCAGCGTGCGGAAATCGGCGTTTTCGCCGGCGTACTTGGCAGCACCCTGGATGATGGCGGCCGCGCGCTCCGGGCTGCAGGCCTGCATCAGTTTGCCCGCCTCCTCGGCGTTTTCGGTCAGTTTGCCGTCGTACAGGTCGAGAGCCAGTACGTTGATGCCCAGTTCGTGGGCCAGGCGGTTCGCCTCGTTGCGGACATAATTGTTCAAGCCCCACCACTCGTGGAACAGCAGCAGGTATTTGTTCGAACGCCCGTGCGAGGTCATCAGGAAACCGCGCCCGTTGGCCCCGCCTTCCACCGGGAACTCCACGATGGTGCCACCGTGCAGGAGTGCAACCGGTTTGGGGGCCGGGTGGGCGTTTTGAAAGTTTTTTTCACTGCCCAAGGCGGCGAATTCGGCACTCGCGTCGTGGCACATGGGGACGGATTCGGGGGCGCTTTGGCAGCCAAATGCGGCAAGGAAAGCGAAAAAGAGCAATTTTTTCATAATGAAAGCGCTTGTTTTATCGGCAAACTTACAGGCTTTTTGCCGACAACCGCCCTTTTGCCCGCGTACATTTTGGCAAAAAAATCATCGCCCCATACAACGATAAGCACCAGTCATTCCTCATTCATCATTCATCATTCATTCCACATGCAGCACCAGGCCTTTCAGGTAGGCGCCCTCGGGATGGAACATACTGACGGGGTGATCGGCCCCTTGGGTGAGGTGGTGCAGCACGCGCACGGGGCGCCCGACCTCCATGGCCGCCGCCGCGATGGTGTGGTAAAACAAATCGCGGTCCACCACCTGCGAGCAGGAAAACGTGAACAGGATGCCGCCGGGCGCTACTCGACGCAGGGCGGCTTCGTTAAGGCGTTTGTAGCCCTGCACGGCATTGTGGCGCTTGTCCATGCTTTTGGCGTAGGCGGGCGGATCCACCACGACCACCTCGTACGCCTGACCGCCATTGTTCAAAAACCGCAGCACATCCTCGGTGATGCCCTCGTGGCTGCCGGGAAAGGGCGCGTTCAGGCTGATGTTTTCCTCCAACAACTCCATGGCTCTGCCCGAAATGTCCACCGAGTGTACCGTTCGTGCGCCTGCTCGCAGTGCATAGCAGGAAAAACCGCCGGTGTAGCCAAATGTGTTGAGCACGCTCTTGTCGCGCGCAAACTGGGCAATCAACCGACGGTTGTCGCGCTGATCAAGGAAAAACCCGGTTTTTTGGCCCGTTTCCCAGTCCACGCGAAATTGAACGCCGTTTTCGGAAACGACCTGCCCGCCGCTGCCGGAGCCGAGCAGGTACCCGTTTTGCACGGGCTCGGCGTATTTGGGCGGCAGTGCTTCCCGGCTTTTGTCAAAAACCAGATCAAGTTTTTTCCCAAAAACCTGCTGCAGTGCCTGTGCGATCAGCGCTCGCTGGCGGTGCATACCGATGCTGTGGCACTGCACCACCGCAGCCGGGCCGTACACATCCACGACGAGGCCGGAAAGGCCGTCGCCCTCACCATGCACGAGGCGAAAGCAATCGGTGTCGGGAGCATCGGCCAAGCCAGCCACTTGCCGGACGCTGAGGGCACCGTGCAGTTTTTCTTCCCAAAAAACGATATCGAAGAGGTCGGCTTGCTCAAAGGTGAGCAGGCGAACGGCAATGCTGCCGTGATGAAAATGCCCGGTGCCGAGCAGGTTGCCGGATCGGTCGCAGACCTCCACCACGTCGCCGTCGGCGGGGCTGCCTTGAACGCCGTGGATGGCCCCGGAGAACACCCAGGGGTGGAAACGGCGAACGGGCACGTCCTTGCCGTGCTTGAGGATGATTTTGGGAATGTTCATGGGTGGGAGG
>JBEBHD010000183.1:0-11215 GCA_040080915.1 Saprospiraceae bacterium | reverse complement strand
ATGGGCATCGAGAGCGCTGTGTTGCCAAAAAACTGTATCGGCGACGGGGCCGGCTACATCGTGCGCGTGGGGGATTTGTATGCCAGGGAGTCGGAAGCGGCCAGGCAGGCTGCGGCCTTCGGCAAGGAAATGGAGCGCAACGGGCTGTTTCAAGGCGACTTGGCTGTACGGCGCTTGGACTGACGGGGTGTGCGTTCGCTCGGTTTTGTCATTTTGTAGAAATGACAAAACCGAACGGACACAAAAATATCCCAGCCGGGCTACGCCGTTGCTGCCGCACACGCAGCAATTCGCCGTACTTTGGCCGCCTTAAAACCCGGTACTCGATCATGCCTGATCAACAACCCGCCCTGCTTTGGCAACCCGATACCCACACCCGCGAGCACGCCCACCTGCAACACTACCTGCGCTGGCTGGCTGAGGAAAAAAATTTGACGTTCGCCGACTACCCGGCCTTGTGGCGCTGGTCCGTCAAGCGGCCCGATCTGTTTTGGGAAACGGTGTGGCAGTATTTCCGCGTGATAGGCCATGCGCCTTATCGGCAGGTGCTGTCGGGGCTGCAAATGCCCGGCGCGCGCTGGTTCGAGGGGGCTTCGCTGAACTACGCCGAGCACATTTTCCGAATGAAAAACGAAACCCGCCCGGCACTGCTTTTCCAAAACGAGCGCTATGGCTTGAGTGAAATGTCGTGGGCTGAATTAGAGCGCCAAACGGCGGCCATGGCCCGGTTCCTGCGCCAGAACGGCGTTGGTGCCGGCGACCGTGTGGCGGCTTTTTTGCCCAATTCCCCACACGCGGTGGTAGCCGTGCTGGCGGCCATGAGCATCGGTGCCGTATGGTCGAGTTGTTCGCCCGATTTCGGGGCCAACAGCGTGGCCGACCGGTTTGTGCAGATCAAACCCAAGGTGTTCATCGCCGTGGACGGCTACACGTATGGTGGCAAGGCTTTTGACAAAACCGACACCGTGCGCGAAATTTGCAACCTCCTGCCCTCGCTCGAACGGGTGGTTTTTATCCCATATCTCGACGAAAAAGCCCGCCCCGACGGCCTGCCCAACGCAGTGGTTTGGGAAGATGTGCTGCGCACAAATGCCGGTCACGACCTCTCGTTCGAGCCGCTCCCGTTCGATCACCCGATATGGGTTCTGTACTCGTCCGGCACCACGGGCGTGCCTAAGGCCATCACCCATTCCCACGGCGGCAACCTGCTGGAGCACCTCAAGTACCTGCATTTTCACAACGACGTACACCCCGGCGAGCGTTTTTTTTGGTTTTCCACCACTGGCTGGATGATGTGGAACTTCACCGTGGCCTCCCTGCTCACCGGTGCTACGGCGGTGCTGTACGACGGCAGTCCCGGTTACCCCTCGCTGGATGTGCTGTGGGAAATGGCCGAAAAAGCCCGAATTGCGCACTTTGGCACCAGTGCGCCCTTTCTCGTGGGCTGCCTGAAGGCCGGGCTGTCGCCCAAAAACAGGTACGATTTGTCGGCCTTGCGCAGCGTAGGCTCCACCGGTTCGCCACTGCCGCCCGAAGCGTTCGGCTGGGTGTACGATAACCTGAAAAGCGACGTGTGGCTGTCGTCCATGGCTGGCGGCACCGACGTGTGTACGGCCTGGGTGGGCGGCAATCCGTTGTTGCCCGTGTATCAGGGAGAAATCCAGTGCCGTTGCCTCGGCTGCGCCATGGAAAGTTGGGACGAAGAGGGCCATCCCGTACCACCCGGCGAGGTGGGCGAAATGGTGGTGACCAAACCCATGCCCTGCATGCCCGTGTTTTTTTGGAACGACCCCGACGGGGCCAAGTACCGATCCAGCTATTTCGAAAACTACCCGGGTGTATGGAGGCACGGCGACTGGCTGAGCATCACGTCCCGCGAGTCGTTGGTTATCCTCGGCCGCTCCGATGCTACGCTCAACCGGCAAGGCGTGCGCATCGGTACCGCCGAAATCTACCGGGCCGTGGACAAAATTCCCGAAATACGCGACTCGCTCATCGTCAACATCGAACGGCCCGATGGCTCCGACTGGATGCCGCTGTTCGTGGCCCTCACGCCCGGTTCCGTGCTGAACGACGAGGTGAAAAACCGCATTCGCCAAATACTTCGCTCCGAGTACAGCCCCCGCCACGTGCCTGACGAGATCATCGAAGTGCCCGACATCCCGTACACCATTTCCGGGAAGAAGATGGAGACACCGGTCAAGAAAATCCTGCAAAAAAGGTCGTTGGACAAGGCCTACAACGCCGATTCAATGAAGAACCCGGAGGCTATGCGGTTTTTTCTGGAATTTGTGACGTAGTGCTGCGTCCGGCCATTGGCCGGACGCAGCACTACGTGCCGCCTTCAATACCCTGTTTCCACCAAATACCGCTCTGCGTCCAACGCGGCCATACACCCCGTACCGGCCGCAGTCACGGCCTGGCGGTAAATTTTGTCCTGAGCGTCGCCACAAGCGAATACACCGGGTATATTGGTGAGCGAGCGGCCGGGCTTGGCCACGATGTACCCGCTATCGTCGAGCGTGATCCAATCTTGGAAAATATCGGTATTGGGTTGGTGGCCGATGGCCACAAAGAAGCCGGTGACGGGCAGCACTGTTTTTTCACCGGTCTTGTTGTTTGCGATGCGCACCCCGTCCACCACATTTTCACCCAGCACTTCTTCGGGGCTGGTATTCCAATGGACGACGAGGTTGGGCGTGTTCAGCACGCGCTCTTGCATGATCTTGGAGGCACGCATCTCATCGCGGCGTACGAGCAGGTGTACTTTGGAGCATATTTTGGCCAAATAAGTGCTCTCCTCGGCGGCGGTGTCGCCACCGCCAACGATGGCCACCTCTTGCTTGCGGTAGAAAAAACCGTCACACACGGCGCAGGCCGACACGCCGGCGTTTTGCAGCCGGTCTTCACCGGGTATGCCGAGCCATTTGGCACTGGCACCGGTGGCGATGATGACTGCCGGGGCGTGTATCTCCTGGCCGCTTTCCGACCAAACCTTGTGGACAGGCCCGGTAAAATCCACCTTGACGATCATCTCGTTGCGGATGTCCGTTTCGAAGCGCTCTGCCTGGCGGCGGAAATCGTCCATCATTTCCGGCCCCATGCGTCCGTCTGGGTAACCGGGGTAGTTTTCGACATCGTTGGTGATCATGAGCTGACCGCCTGGTACTTTGCCAGTGTACAGCACGGGTTTGAGGCCGGCGCGAGCGGCATAGATGGCGGCTGTGTATCCGGCGGGGCCGGAGCCGATGATGAGACATTTTACTTTTTCCATAACGGCGGCAAAAGTACGTGCTCCGTCACGGAACGGCCACACCCGGCCAACGAATGATTGCCACTTTTTCCAGAAAATGTTTGGCCCCGGACGTTGCGCTGATTTGGTAGTGCGGAAAGAAAACGCCTACTTTTGCGCCTCCTTCGATTCCTTCTGTGCTGTTGATTTATTGAACCTTTAATAATTCATTCACAATCAACCTCACACATGCAACAGTACGAACAATTGCTTCAGGCCAACAAAGCCTGGGCCGAACGGATGGTCCAACAGGACCCGGATTTTTTCAACCGTTTAGTAGACATCCAAACTCCCGCGTTTTTGTGGATCGGTTGCGCCGACAGCCGCGTACCGCCCAACGAAATCACCGGCACCCGACCCGGCGATATTTTCATCCACCGTAACGTGGCCAACCTCGTCGTCCACACCGATACGAACATGCTCAGCGTGCTTCAGTACGCGGTGGAGGTTTTGGAGGTAAACCACGTCATCGTTTGCGGGCACTACGGCTGCGGCGGCGTGCGAGCAGCCATGGGCCGGAAATCTTTTGGCCTCATCAACAAATGGCTCCGCCACATCAAGGATACCTACCGCCTGCACGTGGACGAACTGACTTCCATCCAGTCGGAAGATGATCGGGTCAACCGCTTGGTCGAGCTCAACGTGATCGAACAGATAAACAACGTGGCCGAAACATCCATCATTCAGCGTGCCTGGAAACAACGAAACGGCCCGCACTTGCACGGCTGGGTGTACGACCTGCACAATGGCATCATCAACCCGCTGGTCGAGATACCTGCCAACTCCAAGTTGCACCACGAGATTTATGAGTACGACAACCTGTAGCATTTTATGATAGATACCACCAACCTCGAAACCGCCAAAAATACCGATGCCATGCAGCTCGCCGTCGGGAAGATGAACCGCCTGCTCGACCAAATCCACGAGGGCGGCGGCAAAAAACGCATTGAAAAACTGCACGGCGAGGGCAAGATGACGGCCCGCGAGCGCATTGATTACCTCCTCGATGCGGGCACAGCCCGCATTGAGGTCGGTGCGTTCGCCGGCTTTGAGTTGTACCAGGAGCACGGCGGCTGCCCCGCCGGGGGTGTGGTTGTGGTCATCGGGTACGTGCGTGGGCGACAGGTGATCGTGGTGGCCAATGATGCCACGGTAAAAGCCGGAGCGTGGTTTCCCATCACTGGCAAGAAGAACCTGCGTGCTCAGGAAATTGCTATGGAAAACCGCCTGCCGATCATTTACCTGGTAGACTCGGCGGGAGTGTACCTGCCCATGCAGGACGAGATTTTTCCCGACAAGGAGCACTTCGGGCGCATTTTTCGCAACAACGCCAAACTGTCGTCAGCGGGCATCCCCCAGATCGCAGCCATCATGGGTGCCTGCGTGGCCGGGGGGGCATACCTGCCCATCATGTCCGACGAGGCGCTTATCGTGGAGGGCACCGGATCGGTTTTCCTCGCCGGGCCGTACCTTGTGAAGGCCGCCATCGGCGAAAATGCCGACAAGGAGGTGCTCGGCGGCGCGGCCACCCACTCGGAGATTTCCGGCGTGACCGACTACAAAATGCCCGACGACAAAACCTGCCTCGACACGATCAAAGACCTCGTGGACAAATTTGGCCGGTTCGACAACGCCGGTTTCGACCGCATCGCACCCCTGCCCGCAGCCGGCAAGCCGGAAGATATTTTTGAAATTTACCCGCAAAGCGGTGCCAAACCCTACGACACGCTCGAACTGCTGCGCCGTCTCGTGGATGAGGGTAAGATCACCCAGTACAAAGAACATTACGGAAAAACCATCATCACCGCCTACGCCCGCGTGGACGGCTGGGCGGTGGGTATCGTGGCCAATAATCGTCAGGTGGTGAAAAATGCCAAGGGCGAAATCCAGTTCGGCGGGGTTATCTACTCCGACTCGGCGGACAAGGCTACGCGCTTCATCCTGAACTGTAACCAGAAAAAAATCCCGCTCGTGTTTCTGCACGACGTGACGGGTTTTATGGTCGGCACCCGCTCCGAGCACGGCGGCATCATCAAGGACGGGGCGAAAATGGTGAACGCCGTGTCCAACTCTACCGTGCCGAAGTTTACGATCATCATCGGCAACTCCTACGGCGCAGGCAACTACGCCATGTGCGGCAAGGCCTACGACCCGCGCCTCATTGCCGCTTGGCCCACGGCCAAAATCGCCGTCATGGGCGGCGAACAGGCAGCCAAGGTGCTGACCCAGATACAAGTGCAGTCGCTCAAAGACAAGGGCCAGGCACCCGACCCGGACGGCGAACGCGAACTTTTTGAAAAAATAAAAACCCGATACGACAGCCAGACCAGCCCCTACTACGCTGCCGCCCGCCTGTGGGTGGACGCGATCATTGACCCCCGCGACACACGGCGCTGGATTAGTATGGGCATTGAGGCGGCGAACAATGCGCCGGTGGAGAAATTTAATGTGGGTGTGATTCAGGTGTAGCTTTTTCCTGAGATTTGTCTTCCGTGAATATCAAGCAAATTACTTCAGCCGACCTTCCCGCATTGCGCGACCTCGCCGAGCAAACGTTCCGCGATGCCTGGCAGCAGATGAACGAGCCGGAGCCGTTCGAGGCATACTGCCGCGAGCATTTTACCATAAAAAAACTCGCCGCTGAACTCGCTGCGCCCGATTCCGAGTTTTACTTTGCCGTGCTGGACGAGCAGCCCGTGGCCTACTTGAAACTGAACCTCAAGCGGAATCCCCACCCCGATGCGCCCAAAGACTGGACGGGAACACCGCTCCAAATCGAGCGCATATACGTGCGGCAGGATGCTCAGGGCCAACGCATTGGCGAGCGCCTGCTTGGGTTTACAGAAAATCGCGCCCGCGAAACAGGTGCTGTATGGGTCTGGCTGAGCGCATGGCAAAAATCCCCCCGCACGATCCGGTTTTACGAAAAAAACGGTTACGAAATTTTTGGCGTGGAAACGTTCTGGGTCGGCGACGATCCACAACCGGACTGGCTCCTGCGCAAGCGGGTGTGTCTCAAATCGCTCGCATGACCAACCGCACCCTAAAACCACCCTCTTCTATTCCTGCTGTGAATGTTCCGCCTAATTTTTTTGCGCGCACCTCCATGTTGGACAGCCCGAGGCCCGTATGTGGAATGGAGTTCGGTTCATTGTTTGCGCCATTGTTTCGTACAACCAATTCGAATCGGCCCCCAAAGTTGCCGAAACGCACGAACACCGCAGTGGCATGGCTGTGTCGCACGACGTTGGTCAGTGCCTCTTTGTAAATAAGGAACAGGTGCTGGCGCATGTCCACCGGTACTTTTTTTTCCAGTGGCAAGGTGCCCAGTTCAAACTGGCAGGTAATTCCCATTGGCCCCAGTTGTTCAGCGGCGACTTCCTGCATCCGTTCCAGCAGGTTATGGACGCGGTCGCGGCGGCTGTCGAGGCCCCAGACAAGGTCGCGCATTTTCGAGACTGCTTCCCGGCTGATCGCGCCGATTCGAGCCAGCCGGGAAGCGTCTTTGGCTTGAGCGCCCGATTCGAGCAACTCGGCTTGCATGGCCAGGCCAGCCAGCATGGAACCGACCTCGTCGTGCAGGTCACTGGCAATGCGGGTGCGCATAAGCTCCAGTTCGAGGCGGCGCTGAAACCGATACCGGGCCGCGAAAAAAACCGCGCAGGCTACACCCAGCAACACCAACAGGTAAAACCACCAGGTTTGGTAAAAATAGGGCTGGACCACGATGTGCAGAGCCAGTCCGCCAGAACTTGGGTTGCCTTTGCTGTCGGTGCCTTTGATGTGCAAAACGTATGTGCCTGCTGGTAGGCGGTTGTAGCGCAAGATAGGCTCGTTCCCGATGAAATTCCAGCCGCGATCCAGGCCGTCCAAGCGGGCATAGTACCGGTTTTGGGCCGGTTTTATGTAATTGGGCAGAGCCCAGCCGAATTCAAACCATTGGTCGTTCGGTCGCAGCACATACGCCTCGTTTTGAGCGAGTTCGCGAGCGATCTGCGTTTTTTCCAACCGATCTTTTTTGCCGTTGTGCTTGGCAAAGTAGGTCAGGACGAGGGGCGGGTTTCGCGGTGCGGTCAAAATATCGGCCGGATCGAACGCAACCACGCCGTTCAGCCCGCCAAACCACAGGTGCCCGTTACGTCCTTTCATAGCCGAGGCGTAGTTGAACTCGTTGTTGGGCAGCCCGTCTTCTTCAAAAAAATTCTGAAACGTACCGGTTCGAGGGGAATAGCAGGACAAACCGTTGTAGGTGCTGGCCCAAATATTGCCCTCGTTGTCTTCGAGGATGGCGACCACGTTGTCGTCGCAAAGGCCTTCATTGGTGGTGAAGCACCGCACCTCAGGCAGGTTTTTATTTCCTGAAAACTGAATCCGATGCAGGCCGCCGCCAAAAGTGCCGACCCAAATTTGGCCCTTCGCATCGGTATGCAGGGCGAGCACGTGGTCGTTGCTCAGGCCGGGTGTTGTCTTGGCGGTATACCGCTCCAAAATCGCACCGCTCCGGCTCACCCGATAAAGCCCGCCCGATGTGCCGACCCAAACGCGGCCGTCGCTGTTTTCCAAAAAACAGGTTGTTTTTATATCCAGTTCGGTTGCCGAGAGTGGCAGTTTCAAGCGGGTTAGTTTATCGCTGGCGGGTTTATAAACTGATAAACGACTCAAGGTGCTTCCCACCAAAAAAGTGCCATCACGCAAGCGAAGAAACGGGTTATACTTATTTTTTTCCGCCACATTTCGGAGGTGTTTGATCACCTGTGTGCTGCCATTCTTCAGGTTTACAGATAACAGCCGCTCGGTAATCGTCCAAGCGGAACCGGTTTTTTCGTCCAGGAAAAACATCTTCGCGTTGTCCATGGAAGACGGGCCGGAAAACCGAACTAAACTCAACGACACAGGCTGGGCAGTGCCCGTTCCGGTATCGAGGCGGTAAAGCCCCGTTTTGCCGTTTTCGCAGTAAAAAAATATGCGACCGGCTTCGTCGCTAAAAATGCCGCGCATGGCATTTCCCCAGCTAGTGCCGGGTTCGGACAAATAGTTTCTGAACACCTGCTGACCGACGGGGAGTTTGAACAGGCCATTGTCAGTAGCTACCCATATCAGGTGCGCCCGATCTTCGAACAGGGAGTTGATACTGGAAAACTCGAGTGTTTTTTTCAGCAAAGGCGTAAAATCCGTCCATACAGAACCGAATCCCCCGTTCCATCGGACGAGGCAGTTCTTCGAAGCAAACCAGAGGTTGCCTCTGCTGTCTTCGAGGGCCAGGTTAACGGGCGAAGGCAGTTTTTTTCGCACCACATCGTACCGGTTTTCCATTGGATGGTATTCCCATATTTCGTTGACACTCTTTGGGAACACAAACACCCGCCCGCGCTTGTCAACGAACACCGGGGTGAGGTACGTCTGGATTTCGAACCAGACGTAACTGTCCAGTTTGGCTTCGTGCATCTGCTTGCCGTCAGGGGTAAAACAGCGCAGGCCTTCGGTAATGGTGCTCCACCAGATGTTGCCTGCCGTATCCGGGTGAAGCGCCGTGAACGACTTGCGGTGTTTTACCGCTTGTGCAACCGCTTCGACTCGCCCGAAGGAATCAAAGCGCAACAAGTGTTGTTTGCGCTCGCCTTCCAGTACCGCCCAAACCGTGTTGTTGGGTGCAAGACAGAGTTTTCGGTATCGGCCGTTTATCTTGCCCAATGCCGAAATATCAGCCCACTCAAAACTTTTTGGGTAAAAAACGTACAAACGACCGTTGGCGATCAGCCAAAGTGAGGAGTCGCCGCGCCGAACCAAATTTTGGGTTTGCATCTCTTCGCCCGGAAAGTTGAAATCGGCCTTATTGCCGCTTCCAAACGAGATAAACTCGTGACCGTCGTAGCGTTCCAGGCCCTGTGAGGTTCCAAACCACATCAGTCCTTCGGCATCCTGCGCAATACTGACCACCTTGCGAAATCCCAATCCGTCCTCTATAGTGAGGATGCCCGGTTTCGGAAGGTGTTGAGCGGTCAGGAAAAATGGCAGAAAAAAGAAAAGGACACCTGCAAATCGGCTTCGCATACCAGGTATTAAAAAAGAGGGAAGGGCAAATTCAGGCACGAAGGTAATTAGGCTCAGGTATTTCAACCAAACAACCCGCCGAAGCCTTGGTGAAGGCGGGTAAACCAGAAACCCTCTAACCTTCCCCCTTGTGGGGTGACAATAAACCAGAAACCTCTAAACCCAATACCTTTGACAGATGAATAGAACTGTTTTGGCTATCATCGAAGATAACCCCTTGGTTTCAGAAAGCCTGTTGGCATTTTTTACGGATGACCTGGAATTTGCCATCAGCGGAATATCCGGGTCGGTGGAGGCTTTTTTGAAAACGCTGGACAGCCGCTCCATGCCCGCCCCCGATATGCTGCTACTTGATATTCAATTGCCCGGCTTGTCGGGCATTGCCGGCATACCGCTCATCCGCGAGCGTCTGCCCGAGGCGGATATCGTGATACTGACCACCTTTGAAGATGGCGACCAGGTTTTTTCGGCCCTGTGCGCAGGAGCCTGCTCGTACATCACCAAACAAACCCCGTTGACGGAAATCCGCGAGGCACTGCGCACCGTTCGACGGGGCGGGGCCTACATGTCGCCGGTAGTGGCCCGAAAAGTGATTGCACATTTTCAGCCCAAGCCCAATGCGCCCGATGCCGCCCTTACACCACGCCAGCGCGACATCGTGCAGGCTATCGTGGACGGGCTGAGCTACAAACTCATCGCCGAGCGCCTTGGTATTTCCCTTGATACGGTGCGCAGCCATATCATGCACATTTACAGGGCACTGAACATCAACAGCAAAAGTGAACTGGTGCGGAAAATGCTGGACGTGCGGTAAGGGAGGCATTTTTGCAATCTGTTACCCAGCCAGCTGCTTGCTGCCCAGATGTGGCACGAAAAGGCCTTTATATACCTTGCGGTGCGAAGTATTATAGTTTGAATGAAAGATGTTGCCACGAACTACTGCACCGTCACGGATTTTTCCGACACGTGCCAAATACCGAAATAGCCCAACACTGGCGGCGAAAAATTGCCCTTGGGGTTGTAGGGAGCGGGCGAACTAAGACCGCGCCCGTCGGTGTTGGCCAGCTCGCTGAAGTAGTCGAAATAGCCTTTGCTCACCGAGAGGTGCTGTACACGCAGTTGGTCGCCTTCGGCAAAATTTTGGCGGATGATAGGCCGTGTGGTCAGGGTTCCGTCGCCCAGCACGTCGTTCGACATGACGTACAGTTCCGACAAAAAGCCGCCGTTGCGGTAAATTCTGGCCCGATAGAAGTTGGCTTCACCGGCTGGGTCTGTCCATTGCAGGCTCAGTTCGTAGTTTTCCACCGGCCCGCTTGCGCCGCCGGGTCGTATGCCCCCCGATTCGTTTTTTTCAACAAACAGGCTGTCCAGTGGCACCAACCGCGGTGCCTCCGCCGTGGCGGCGTATTCCTCCCCTTCGGGTGTACGAATGCTCAGGGCGAACAGGTCTCCCGGTTTAGCCGAAACACCAACAGCCTGGTAGCGGCCAGTGGATGTTTCATTCAAAGTTATCGGCTGTCCGTCGGGGCCAGTTAGTACGACGGAAGCCCCGACGAGGTGCTCGAAATTGTTGTCGGAATAAAAATCGCTGGTGCGGCTGAGCAGCACCGTGCAAGTGCCCAAGGTCGCGTCAAGGTTGGCTTCGATGACCGTGCGCGGCTCGGTATTGTCCAATTTCAGTTCAATGACCTCTTCGCAGGAGGCGAAAAGAGCGAGTGCGAACAGGAGGATAGTGCGAGATAAAATCGCTGTGTTCATGATGTATGTGGGTGATTTTAGAGCGTGTTTAAATTTCAGTCGCCGGGCTGCAAGCGGCAAATTTTGCTTCATGCTGCGTTGAAATTTTCGCCGTAGGCAACCGGCTACGGCTGC
>JBEBHD010000182.1:0-11218 GCA_040080915.1 Saprospiraceae bacterium | reverse complement strand
CGGTCGGTGTCACGATCATGTCCAGCAGCGTCGACGACAACAGGCCGCCCAAAATGACCGTGGCTACCGGGTATAAAATTTCCTTTCCCGCCGCTTGCGGATCAAGTGTGAGCGGGATCAGTGCCAGCGCCGCCACTAAGGCGGTCATCAGTACCGGCACAAGTCGCTCCAGCGAGCCGCGCACGATCATTTTTTTGTCGAACTGCTCCCCCTCGTGCTCCATCAGGTGGAGGTAGTGCGAGATCATCATGATCCCGTTGCGGGAGGCTATGCCCGTGAGCGTGATGAAACCCACCAACGTGGCCACCGAAAACGTGCCGCCCGTGAGCCACACCGCTGCTACGCTGCCAACGAGTGCGAGCGGGACGTTCAGCATCACCTGCGCCACGATTCGCCACGAGCGGAAGTGCGCGAAGAGTACCAGAAAAATACCCAACAGTGCGAAAATGCTCAGGATGCCGATGAGTCGCGAAGCTTCTTTTTGTGCCTCGAACTGCCCGCCGTATTGGAGAAAATAACCCTGCGGCATGGACACTTTTTCTTGAACGGCTTTTTGAATTTCGGCCACCGTGCTGCCAAGGTCGCGGCCCTGCACGTTGGCAGAGACCACAATACGCCGCTGGCCGTTTTCGTGGCTCACCGAATTGATGCCTTTTTCGTATTCGATGTGGGCGATGCTTTCGAGCGGGATGAGCGTGCCGTCGGGGGTATGGATTTGCGTCTTGCGGATATTTTCCAGGTTTTCGCGGTCTTCGGGCACAGCCCGCAGCACGAGGTCGAACGATTTTTGCCCGTCGAGAACCTGCGAAACCACCTTGCCGCCGTACAGCACCTCAAGGTCACGAGCC
This sequence comes from Saprospiraceae bacterium, assembly GCA_040080915.1. Classification (GTDB taxonomy): domain Bacteria; phylum Bacteroidota; class Bacteroidia; order Chitinophagales; family Saprospiraceae; genus M3007. The sequence goes on along the minus strand of JBEBHD010000182.1, from coordinate 10,370 downwards.
ACCTCGCCCGTCTGCATCCCGTAGCGCTGAAGGGCTGCCCGGTTGAGGCGGATCGTGAGCTGGGGCACCAGCACTAAGCGTTCCACCTGCACGTCCACGGCACCGGGTACCTTTTCCGCAGCCTCCTTGATTTGTCCTGCCAACCCGCGCAACTCAGTCATATCTTCTCCAAAAACCTTGACGGCCACCTGCGCCCGCACGCCTGAAAGCAGGTGGTCGAGCCGGTGCGAAATCGGCTGCCCGATACTGACTGACACTCCGGCGAGCTTGTCTAACTGTTGGCGGATGTCGGCCACCACCTCCGTTCGCGGCCGCGCTCCCTCTTGCAGCGCCACATCAATTTCTGAATGACTCACAGGTTCCACATGCTCGTCGAGTTCGGCGCGGCCCGTGCGGCGGGCGGTGTACTGCACGTCGGGCACGCGCAGGATCAGTCGCTCGGCCACGGTGCCGATTTTATTGGTTTCTTCCAGCGAGGTGCCCGCCGGGGCGTACAGGTTGATCGTAAAGCTGCCCTCGTTGAACGGCGGCAGAAACTCCGTGCCAAAGCGCGTGACCAGCACCGCCGCCCCGATCACTAACGCCGCTGCCACGGAGATCACCGTGCGCGGGTGCGCTAGGCCGAAATTCAAAACATGTACGTCCTGTTTTTTCAGCCAGCGAACCAGAGCCGATTCCTGTTCGGGTTTTAAACCTTCCAGGTTTTTAAAACCTGGAAGGTTTGTTCCCCCCAGCAAGTAACTGCACAAGGCGGGCGTAACCGTGAGCGAAACCACCAACGATACCAAGATAGACGTGATGTAAGCGATGCCCAGCGGTGCAAAAATCCGCCCTTCGATGCCCTGCAACTGAAACAAGGGCAGGAACACCAGCACCACAATGATCGTGGAATAGACGATGGAATTGCGCACCTCGCTGGAGGCTTCGTAAACGACCTGGAGTGTGTTTTTGGGGCTGCCATGTTCGCGATTTTCCCGCAGGCGGCGGAACACGTTTTCTACGTCCACGATGGCATCGTCCACCAATTCGCCAATGGCAATGGCAAGGCCACCGAGCGTGAGGGTGTTAATGGAAATACCGAACCATTTGAAAACCAGGGCCGTGACCACCAACGACAACGGAATTGCCGTCAGGGTGATAACCGTTGTTCGGAAATTCAGCAGAAACAAAAACAACACGATGGCGACAAGGATGAACCCATCGCGCAGGGCGTGCTCCACGTTGGTCAGCGAGTGTACGATGAAGTTTTTTTGTTGAAAAACCCGCGCGTTGAGCCGCACGTCGGGCGGGAGTGCGGGTTGCAGCTCGGCCAATGCTTGCTCGACAGCGTCAGTCAGCGCCACCGTGCTTGCACCGGGTTGTTTTTCCACGGTCAGGATGACGGCGGGGCGGGCGTTCACGCTGGCATCGCCACGTTTGATGGCAGCCCCGAACCGGACATCGGCCACTTGGTGGAGTAACACGGGCAAGCCTTCGCGGTTGGCCACCACGGTGTGCTGCAGGTCTTCCAGATTTTTGGTCCGGCCCAATACCGAGATCAGCACCTCCGATCCATAGCGGTTGAAAAAACTGCCCGTCGCGTTCAGGTTGGCGTTTTCGAGGGCGCGGTCGAGGTCTTCGAGCGTCAGGTTGTACTGCTTGAGCCGGGCCGACGACACCAGCACCTGATACTGCAGCCGATCGCCGCCGATGGGGATGACCTGCGCCACGCCCTTGATGGCCAACAGCCTGCGCCGGATGGTGAAGTCGGCCAGCGTGCGCAGGTCAGAAGCCGTGCTGATGGTTTGGCCCGTTGCACTGTCCGGTTCGGCCGTCATGCCCACGAGCATGATCTGGCCCATGACCGACGAAATCGGCCCCATCACGGGCACGATGCCGTTGGGAAGCGGCACCGTGGCAAGTTTCTCGGCCACGAGCTGCCTGGCGCGAAATACATCCACATCCCAGTCGAACTCTACGAACACCAATCCAATGCCGCGGGTCGAGCTGCTGCGCACCACCTCCACACCCGGCGAGCCATTGAGCGCGGTCTCGATGGGCAGAACGGCCTGCACCTCTATTTCTTCGGGCGACATGCCTCCGGCTTCAAGGAACACCGTCACCCGGGGGCGGTTGAGATCGGGTAGCACATCCACCGGTAGGTTGATGGCCGTCCAGCCGCCCCATGCTAACAGGAGGGCTGCAGCGGCCACCACGAACAGGCGGTTTTGGAGGGAGAATTTTATGAGATGGTTGAGCATCGGCTCGTTTTTTTAGTTTATTTTTGTGTCAAAATTTTTGAAAAAATGACCACACCGGAAGTCAAAAACACACTGATTTTGCAAATCCTTCAAATTAACGACCAAGCGTTGTTGGAGCATTTGGTTGAATATTTCAAGCATCTCGCGGTCAACAAAGATTGGTGGGAAGATCTTACCGCAACTCAAAAAGAACTGATACAGCGAGGTTCCGAACAAGTTGACCGGGGCAAGGTCGTACCGGATTCCGTAGTTCGTGCCAAAGCGCGACTGATTGTCGAAAAAGCCGGGCAATCGTCATGATACACAAAGTCTTGTGGTCTGAACTTGCCCAGGAAATGTATCTGGGTACACTCGAATACTACGAACAATTTTCCCAAAGTGCGGCCGAAAGCCTCGAAGCAGTTGTCATTGCGCTTACTGACCGACTGGCTGCCTTCAAACATCTTTGCCCGCCTGCGCCCAATTTGCCCCGTTATCGAAAATGCGTGCTGACCCAAGATATTTCGGTCATTTATGAAGTACGCGGAGCCACAATTTACATCGTGGCGTTTCTTGACAATCGCGCCGACAACCTGTATTGATCTCACGAGCGGTATCCCAAAAATCAATGCCCATGCCCCTCCTGTTCCGCCGCTCCCGCTTCCACTTTCAGGACAAAACCCGCAGCATGCACCACACCGTTGGTCTGAAATTGCAACCAACCCCGGTAGGTGCCTGGCTTGGCAAACGTGGTGTTCATCTCTAATTCGTCGCCGACGGCTTCCGGGTGAACATGTACGAATTCCTTGGTTGTAGTCTCGATCATCACGACATGCGCTTTGGCACCGAGGTAGTTTTCGATGTTGTCAGGCGTGATGCGCTTGCCTTTTTCCGTGATGTCAATGTGCAAGTGCGCAGGTGCGCCAGCGGCAATCGCCGAGCCGTGCGGATCGAAGGTGATCGAATACCCGTCCACTGAAGTGGTCATTTTGGGCTGGGTGTAGGCAACGGTTTTGGCGGGTACGCCAGCCACGGCGAACTCGGTTTTGTTAACCTGATTCAAGCCGCCGGTTGGTTTAAAATCGGTGAAGGCCCAGTATTTGCCACCGTTGTCGAAGCGGGTTTCGTTGTGGCCACGGCCTTTGGCAAATGACTCGCCTTTGGCCAGTACCTTGATATCGTAGCTGCCCGTGGCCGCAAATTCCGGGTGAATGTGGTCGAACCACGACAGGTCGTCGCTCACGAGGATGAGGTGCATTTTTTTCTCGTGTACGAGATCAAGCGGCACGGGCGCACTTTCGTTGCCTTTGATTTTAGGCGTGAACGACAGCATAGCCGGTTTACCCGCTTCCAGTTGGGCTGGGTTGGCCGAAAAGGCCGTGAAATACTCGGCTTTGTTGGCTTGTTCATCGGCTTTCATCGGTTCCAAATCCATGTGGCACACGGGACAGGAGCCGGGCTGATCGTAGGTTTTGCCCTTCTCGCAGTTCATCGGGCAGATGTATTTCGTGCCGGGAGCGGCGGGTTGGGCATTGTGTTTGGGGTGGTCGTTGTTGCATGCGGAAAACGACAAAGCCGACAACACGAGCGCAAAGCCCGCGATGAGCATATTTTTCATAAAAAATAAGGTGTTGAAATGAAAAGTGCCCCGAACGTTCAAGTCCGGGTGTTGTGGGTGTTCACTACGTTCGAGACTGGAACGCGAACAGGCACACGTCGGGCTGACGCGGCGCTAATCTCTGATTTTTGGCGGCTGCCAAATGGGCAAGTAAACGGCTTCCGGGATATGCTCGGCAAAGTAAAACGCTTGCCGCCGGGCACGGTCAGATTCGCAAAGCGATGGCAAAACTGCAGGAGGTTCAATCAAAAGTGCGCCGCCAGCCGTCGTAACGACTCCGCAACCTGGGCAATGGCAGGTACCGCAACCGTCGTCGTCGGAGCAGGGCTGGCCGGGGTGGGTCTCGTTGCAAGCGCCCGCGTTTTCGGAGCAATGCGCAGGGGCATCATCCTTCTTGCAACACGATTGGGATGATTTTTTTTTATGAAACTGGGCCACGTGTTCGGCATCGCCGTCTCCGCACGCCCGCGCCGGGAACGCCGCTGCTGCGACGAACACGCTGAGCAAAAAAAGAAGTGTGCCAGTGCGGTGTTTCATGAAAATTGAGCGGGCAAAAGTAGAAAAAATGTCGAAAGCGGCAATGGCCACTTGTCCCGCAACCTAAAAATAAGCAGAAACGCCAAACTGCCAGCCCGCTGTCCGTTTCGGCGGGTTGCCGAGTATGTCGCGTTGCCATTCGTAGCGGTAGTTGAGGCGCAAAATCGTTTGGGCGGTGGGCCGGAAACTGATGCCCGGCACTATAGCCCGGAAATCGTCAGCAATTTCACCGCCGGTTTCCCGGAATGTACCCACGTTCCAGTCCACATATTCCAGCCGGCAAACGACGCTGAGCACCGCCCGGTCCCAGCCCAGTATGCTACGCCGAAGCATCGGCTGCACAATGTCCAAAAACCCGCCCTGCTGCCGGTTGCCGAACTGTTGGCTGTAGGTATCCGGCACGTCCAGCGTCACCCAGGCCCATTCGCCGAGCAGTTTGGTTCCAAGGCGCGGGACGGTCGCGTTGATGTCAATAGCGAAGGTGTGCAGGCTGCGTTTGCGGTCGAGCGTCAGGCCATCCTCCTCGAATTTGTTGTACACGCCGCCCATGTACGACAGCCCGATTTCGCCGATACTCCGGTGGCGCACAGATAGTTTGCCGGTGTACAGCGGTTGGCCGTTGAAGCTCTCTTCGAAACGCTCCGGGTTGTCTTTTGTCGCAGGCAGGAACGTGCGGTTTTCCGTATTGCTGATGATGCTCGCGTCAAAACCGTTGGTCAGGTAGGCTTCGTAGCCGATCGTCCAGTCGTTGGTGTGCCACTTGCCGTACAGCCCGAAACCCGCGTTCGACCAGGTGGCGGGTAGCAACCGGGTCGCCGAAACCGGGCGGCTGACAAAATCCCACTTGGGGCCGTCATGGTTTTGGTTGAACGCTCCGATCGGGTTCATTACCACCCCGCCGCGCAAGTTGAGCACCGGGTGAAATTGAATGTCCAGCGAGGCAAACTCGATATTGATTTCCCGGCCGCCTTCCTCGAATTCGATTTCAGTCAAAAATTTGATACGCCGGGCAATGGTGGACGACATAAACAGGGTGAGGCGCGGCAGCTGGAACGACAACCCTTCTGTGATGCCGTCTTCCGAGAAATAGGCGGTGTTAGCCTCCACGTACCCGCCGAGCGCTACCGGCATTTTGCCCATTTGCAAAAAAGGCCGGTCGTACACGGCATCCATATTCATTTTTCCCGGAACGGAGTCCGTAGCAGACGGGGCGACGCGCCGCAACCAGGATGTGTCAGCCTGTGCGCCGATATTTTGTACAAAAAAGAGCAGCAGAAGGGTGGCTGATCCTGTTTTTTCAAGCAAGCCAGATATGGATAAATGTTTCATCCTGAGAGGTTTTAAATGTTTTGAGCGGTTGGTCGGCGGGGCCTTCGAGCACGTCGCCGGCTGTGGTGAATTCGCTGCCGTGACAGGGGCAGACGTAGCGGCTGCCCTGCACTTCCACCTCGCAACCCTGGTGGGTGCAGCGCATCAGGCAAGCCAAGTACGTGTCGCCCGATTTGTACAGGCAGACCGGAAATTCTGCTCCAGGCGGTTTCACGAAAACGTATGGCCGTTCCTGAGTCTCCGATTTTTTTAGGTATTGGAATTCCGATTTTGGGACACTGACTTTGTTTGCATCCACAGCGGCTTGCGCAAAATAAGCGGCGCTGCCGCAGCCTACTCCGCAGATGGCTGCAAAGCAAAAACCCAACCCGACCTGGCTGCCGGTGACGATAAAATCTCGGCGTTTCATGACTTCAAAGGGATTCTAAAAAGGTGATGAGTTGGTTTTTTTGCGCAGCATCCAAAGCCTGAAATGCCGCGCGGCTTTGGCTGCTCTCGCCACCGTGCAACCCGATGGCGGCTTCGATGCTTGAAGCCCGGCCGTCGTGCAGCAGGAAATATTGACCGCCTTGCGAATTTTTGGAAAGCCCCAGTCCCCACAAGGCCGGGGTGCGCCACTCGGCAGTTTTTGCCAAGCCTTCGGTGTAGCCGTCGTCGAGGTCGGTGCCCATATCGTGCAGCAGCAGGTCGGTGTACGGCTGGATTTCTCGAAAGGCCAGCGCTGCGATGGGCGACGGCCCGGTCCGCAAAACAGGTGTATGGCATTTGGCGCAGCCAAGTTGCTCGAACAGGATTTTTCCTGCACCGGTGCTTGGCGCGTTCGCTTGGCGTGGGATCGGTGCTTTGAGTGTTCGCAGGTAAAACACCACGTCCTGAACTGTTTGATTGCTTACCTCCGGGTCGAGTTCGTGACCGGAATAGGTGTCGAATGGTTCGTAAAAAGATGTGATGCCCATGTCCTGATTGTAGGCGCGGGCGGTTTGTTGGAGCAAATCGTACACAGCCGCTTTTTTGCCGAAACGCCCGATGTAGCGGCCGTTTTGCGACAAAGCACCCGGTCGAGGTGTGCTGTACGCTGGCAATTCCACCCAGTTGGGTCGTCCGCTGATACCGTCGCCGTCGGCATCTTCGGGGTCCGCTAAGGCCAGCAAGTCGGCATCGGTGACCGTTTCCAAAAAGCCCAACCCGGTGTTGGCTGGCGGCAGGATTTTGGAAAAGGTAGCGCCTACGGGAATTTGTTCCGGGGTGAAGCCGGGCAGGGCGCGGTGCTGGAGTTGGGGGCCGCCGAGGTGCAGAAATTGATTGCCTGTCTCATCCACTTGCCCAAAGCGCGTCAGCGTGGTGAAGGGGTGGCCTTTGCCGTCGCCTGCGTGGCAGCTGCCGCAGCTGGTGGACACAAACAACGGCCCCAAGCCGCTGGCCTCTGTGAAAACTTCGTCATTGAATGCTACATCACCTGCCAGGAAACGCCGTTGTTCGTCGTGGCTTAAACCCTCCACCGGGCCGTCCAGCAGTTCCGAGTCATCAGGAGCGGGCGGCAAGGTTTTTTCGCAGGCAACCCCAAGCAGCAGGGCCAGAATGGATACGAAACATATTTTTTTCATTGCGCAAATAGCATTTTATACCTCGCACCGCAAGGTGCGAAGCCGCTTTTGTCATACTGAGCGCTGCTAATCAAAATAGAAGGCCGAAGGCCATCCACAAAACCTCGCAGCGCGAAGTATAGCGCAAAGATAAACGAGCCTTAGAAAAATATTTAGATTAGGCTAAAAAAATATTTTCGACGCTTGTAATATTCTGTTTGATGCCTGTAGTCGCAAAGGCAATCGCAGATTCAAGGTTTAAATGCAACAAACGGGGGGCATCAATGAAGGACTCTAAACAATCCCCAACCGCTCCGCCACCCGCACTGCCATTTCGATATTCGTACTCTGCGACACCCGCGCCCGCAGCATCTGCCCCGACCGCTCGCTGGCGGCAAAAGCATGAAAATTGCCCACCCCATCGCGTTCCACGAACACACCGAGGGGCACCGCACCTTCGCCGCCGAGAAACTGAAGTACCCGGCGCTCTACGTTGGTACAGGCCGACACCTCCGGGTGGTGCAGCCGCTGAAGCACCCGGCGCAACGGCAGGTCGTCATGGTGCGCCAGCCATGCCAAAACACCCTGGCCCGGAGCGGGCACAAACTCCCGCGGGCTGAGTTCGATGACCTCCAAGCCTGCCAGTTTCAGACCCAGGGGTTCAATGAATGCAGCGGCAAATACGGCGGCATCGCAAACGCCGTTTCGCACCTGCTCCAGCAGCGCCGCCGCGCCGCCACCCGGAACCGATACCGCAACATCGGGGCGGTAATCGCGCAGTTGCGCAGCCTGCAGATCGGTGTCGGAAAAAACGGCGGCTTGATTTTTCAGGCCAAAATCCCGCTTGTCGTCTCGTGTTTCTAATCGCGAAACCAACAGGTCGGCGGCACGTTTCCGCTCGGAAACAGCTGCGATAACCGTTCCTTCGAGCCGCGCCAGGGGTAGTTCGGCAAGCGGATGCACGGCCAGATCAACCTCGCCGCGCAGGATGGCCGCTTCGGGGTCGTCAAGTTGAACTACCGTGGATTCCACGCTGATTCGTCGCAGTTCACCACAGGCAAATTCTGCCTGCCAAGCGGCAGCCAAACCTGACTGAATTCCAATTTTTACCGTCATCTTTTTGTGCCGTATTCGGTTGATTCACTCTACTTTCACCGTGCTTTTCTCCAACACCTCAGCGTAGTACGCCTCATAATCTGGCAAGATGTTGTTCAGGTCGAAGCGCTTGGCTTGCGCCAGGGCATTTTGACGAAACTCCTGAAGCATCGCGTCGTTTTTCAACAATTCAATGGCGTATCGGGCCATTTCTTCGGTGTTGCCGGGGTCGCTCAAAAAACCGGTCACGCCGTGGGTGTTCACTTCGGGCAAGCCGCCGCTGTTGGACGAGATGACCGGCACTTCACAGGCCATTGCCTCGAGGGCGGCCAAGCCAAAACTTTCGCTTTCGGAGGGGATCAGGAACAGGTCGCAAATAGCCAACAACTCCTCAATGGCTGCTTGTTTGCCGAGAAAGCGCACGTCGTCGCAGATGCCGAGGTCGCGGCAGAGGCGCTCGGCGTTTTGTCGCTCCGGGCCGTCGCCGATCATCAGCAATTTGGACGGCACCTCGCCAAGGATTTTTTTGAAAATATGTACCACGTCCTCCACCCGTTTCACTTTCCTGAAATTGGACGTATGCGCGATGATGCGCTCGCCTTCCGGGGCAATGATTTTTTTGAAATGATCCTTGTCCACTTTCCGAAAGCGATCGAAATCAATGAAATTGTAGATCACACGGATATCCCGCTCGATGTTGAACAAGCGCAAGGTGTCGTTTTTCAGGCTTTGCGAAACGGCGGTAACGCCGTCGCTTTTGTTGATACTGAACTCAACGACGGGCGCAAAAGTGCGGTTGGCCCCCACCAAGGTGATGTCGGTGCCATGCAGGGTGGTCACCACGGGCACATAGCGCCCTTGGGAGAGCAGGATTTTTTTGGCCATATAGGCCACGGCAGCGTGCGGAATGGCGTAGTGAACGTGCAGGATGTCGAGGTTTTGGTACCGCACCACGTCCACAATGGTGGAAGCCAGCGCAGTGTCGTAGGGCGGGTACTCGAACAGGGGATAGTCCTCGTTGTCCACTTCGTGATAGAACACATTTTCGTGGAAGTGAGCCAGGCGGACCGGGCGGCGGTAGGTGATGAAATGAATCTGATGGCCCTTTCGTGCCAGGCCAAGGCCCAGTTCGGTGGCCACCACCCCGGAACCGCCATACGTCGGATAACAAACGATGCCTATTTTCATTGGGCGAATAAACAGCGAAAACGCGGAAAAGGTCGAATGACTCGACTCAATGCTTTCGATCGCCCTTAAAATTCCGTTCTCCCGCAGGCACGGGCAGCTCCAGGTGGTTTTCTGCTGGCGGAATGGGGCAGTTAAAACCGTCGCTGTAAGCGCACCACGGGTTGTAGACTTTGTTCAAGTCCAGCACAACGGAGCCATCGGCTGCTATGTCGCCGATTGTCAGGTCGAGGTAGCGCCCGCCGCCGTACGTGGCCTCTCCGTTGGTGTGGTCCTTGAAGGGCAGGAACAGGTGGTCGCGATAGGCCTCCTGTTGGGCCAGGGTCAGGTTGGTGTACAGCGCCAGTCGGTATGGCGTTCCGGCTATTTCAAAATGGGCAAACCCGTAGCGTCGGAACGGTTTGGTGCGCCCGCTGTACGTGAGCATATCGAACGGTTGCGCGTCGGGAGTGTGCTCGAAGCGAGCCACTATGCGCCAAGCCGGGTCGGGCGGAAAAAAATCGAGCAAGGCAGTATCCGCTGCCCGGAGTGGCGAGCGGGGGTTGGTCAAAAAATCCTGCTTGTACTCGGTGCGGTGCCGGGCAGTTTCGGAAAAAATATCTGGGTGCGCGGTTTGGGCGGACAAGCGCTGCGAACCGAGGAACAGAAAAACGCAGACTGCGATTGAAACTGCTTTTTTTACAACCATTGTGGGCTTTTTTTAAGCTCTAACTCCGCCGCAGATTTACGCAATAGGTCATAAAAAAAGCAGCAAAATAAATAGTTCATTGAAAAAATATTACACCTTTGCTATTGCGTAACTCA
>JBEBHD010000019.1:0-38467 GCA_040080915.1 Saprospiraceae bacterium | reverse complement strand
AATTTTCGCCGTAGGCACCCGGCTACGGCTGCAAATTTCGCCTTGCCTGAAACAAAATTCGCTCGCTTTCGCCTCGGCACTGAAATTTAAACACGCTCTGAAACAGTTACTATCAATTATGAATTTGGAATTGACAAAAATGCCAAATTCAGGCTAACTAAGTGGCGCCAACTGCAAATACCCAATAATTGCCAAAGTTGGTTTGTGAGCAATTTCGACTACGAAACGGCGCGTCTGCCAATTTAACTTTACGCCCTATCCATGCGCATCCTCCATTTCTCCGACACCCACCTCGGCTTCCAGGCCTTCGACCGCGTCACCGTCTCCGGCGTGAACGCCCGCGAACAAGACGTGTACGATGCGTTCGAGCGCATCATCCAGCGCATTTTGGAAATCCGGCCTGATGTGGTCGTCCACAGCGGTGATTTTTTCCACCGGCCCAGCCCCTCCAACCGGGCGCTAACGTTCGGCCTCGAACAACTCCGCCGCCTGTGCGATGCCCGCATCCCCATCGCCATCATCGCCGGCAACCACGAAACGCCCAAAACGATTTACAACAGCCCCATCCTGCGGGCGCTGCGCAGCCTCCATTGCGTGTACCCGATCTTTGGCGACACCTGGGAAAAATTCGATCTCGGCGGCATGGCGGTACACGGCGTGCCGCACATCAACGACGACCGGCTGCTGCACCTCGAACTGGAGCGCATGCAGCCCGTGCCGGGCCAGTTCAACGTGCTGCTCCTACACACCTCGCTCGGCAAACGTTTCCTCATGGAGGAATACGGTGAGCAGGTTTTCCCGGCGGAGTTCGAGGCCAAACTGGCCGAATTCCAGTACATCGCCCTCGGCCACTGGCACAATTGCCAAAAAATAAACCTGCACCCAAACGCTTGGTACGCTGGCAGCACCGAGCGCCTGAGCGACACCGAAATCGGTACCGAAAAAGGGTTTCTTCTGTTAGACATTGGCTCGGACGGCACCTGCTCCGTCGCCTTCGAGGCCGTGCCCACCCGCCCGTGGTTGCGCTGGAGCATGGATGCCTGCTACGAACACTCGGCGGCCGACATTGAGGTGGCGTTGGCGGAATTTGGCTCGCAAAACGACTCCCGGGAGGCCATGATCTCCTTGCAGTTCAACGACATACGGCCCGAACAAACCTTGGAAATCTCCAACCTGCGCCTGCGGCAAATTTTTCCCGACGCGTTCCAACTGATCCCCAAGCGCCGCTCGTACAGCGACCGGGCCTTCGTTCACGGCATCGAGACAAGCCAGTTCGACCGGCTCGACAAAATTTTTGCCGACTACCTGCGCAGCAAATACGCCGACGACGAGGTCACCGCCGCCAAACTGGCGGAACGAGCGGAGCAGTATTTTTTTCAGGAATGACAGCTCACTTTTCCCGTTCGGTCACGAACAGAAGCAGATCGCCCAAGGCCTGCCGGGCGGGACTTTCGGGCACGGTGTGCAGCAGGTCGAGCGCTTCCTGCCGGTAACGGTGCATGGCTTGGCGGGCGTATTCAAGGCCGCCGCTTTGCCGCACGAACTGGATCACTTCGCCCACTTTTTCAGACTTGTGGCTTTCATTTTTCACCAAATTGATGATATGCCGCCGGGTGGGGCGGTCTGCCTGAGCGAGCGCGTAGATGAGCGGCAGGGTCATTTTTTTCTCCTTGATGTCAATTCCAAGCGGCTTGCCCACGTCATTGGTGCCGAAGTCGAACAGGTCGTCGCGGATTTGAAAGGCAATGCCGGTTTTTTCGCCGAAAAGGCGCATTTTTTCCTCGTCGGCGCGGTCGGTAGCGGTGCTGGCAGCGCCAGCGCTGCATGCGGCAGCAATGAGCGAAGCGGTTTTTTGGCGGATAATGTCGTAATAAATGTCCTCGCGAATGTCAAGCCGGCGGGCCTTTTCCATTTGCAACAGCTCACCCTCGGCCATTTCCTTCACGGCACGGGTGACGATTTCAAGCAGGTGAAACTGCTGTTGTCGCACGCTGAGCAGCAAGCCCTGCGAGAGCAAAAAATCACCGACCAGCACGGCTATCTTGTTCTTCCACAGGGCGTTTATGGAAAAAAAACCCCGGCGTTCGTAGGCATCGTCCACCACGTCGTCGTGAACGAGGGTAGCGGTGTGCAGGATTTCCACGAGAGAGGCAGCAGTGTAGGAGGCCTCCGTGATAGGGCCAAAAAGCCGGGCGCTGAGCAGCACCAGCATGGGGCGTACTTGCTTGCCCTTGCGCTGTACGATGTACCATGTGATTTTGTCCAGCAAAGGGACATTGCTGCGCATGGAATCCCGGAAGTGTTTTTCAAAAACATCCAGTTCGGCGGCTATGGGCTGTTTGATCGTGTCGAGGCTCATGCCTGGGTAGTAGGTTTCTGGTTGGAAGGTTAGAGGGCTTCTGGTTGGGCACTGATGGGAACACGGAAAATCGAAGATAGTTTCACAGTGTTTGGGCACTTGATGCCGAAATTCAATTCACTCGGAAGTGTAAAAAACACGCCCGCCCCGGTTGGCTTGCGCAGGTCGGGGCGGGCGTGTTTTTCAAAACCATGTTTTTTCAAATTTACTTCTTCTCCTCCACGGGCAGGGCAGCGGGCTGCTGTGGCGCGGTTTGTTGCGACAGAATGATTTCCTCCTGCTTGGCGGGGGTGGTGCTGCCTGTTTCGCCCCCTGTGAGGCCGCCGAGAATGGGTGCGATCACCAAGCCCACGAGGCAGGTCAGTTTGATCAGGATGTTCATCGAAGGGCCGGAGGTGTCCTTGAACGGGTCGCCCACGGTATCGCCGGTGACGGCGGCCTTGTGCGGTTCGGAACCTTTGTAATACATCTTGCCGTCAATCTCCACGCCTTTCTCGAACGATTTCTTGGCGTTGTCCCAAGCACCACCGGCATTGGACTGGAAGATGGCCCACATGACACCGCTGACGGTCACGCCAGCCATGTAGCCGCCCAGTGCTTCCGGCCCCATGAGGAAGCCAATAGCGATAGGGGTGATAATCGTGATGAGACCGGGGGGCATCATTTCGCGCAGGGCAGCCTTGGTGGAAATTTCCACGCACTTGCCATACTCGGCCTTGCCGGTACCTTCGAGCAAACCCGGTATTTCGCGAAACTGGCGGCGCACCTCGTTCACCATGTCCATGGCAGCCCGACCTACGCTTTGCATGGCCAGGGCGGAAAACACCACCGGGATCATGGCACCCACAAACAGGGCGGCCAGCACATCGGCTTTGAAAATATTGATGCCCTGGATACCCGTAAAGTCCACATACGCGGCAAAAAGGGCAAGAGCCGTCAGGGCTGCCGAAGCGATAGCGAAACCTTTGCCGATAGCGGCGGTGGTATTGCCCACGGAGTCAAGTACGTCGGTTTTTTCCCGTACCTCTTTCGGCAGTTCGCTCATTTCGGCTATGCCGCCGGCGTTGTCGGCAATGGGGCCAAAAGCATCAATAGCCAACTGCATAGCCGTGGTGGCCATCATGGCCGAGGCAGCAATGGCCACGCCGTAAAATCCGGCCAGGGTGTACGCACCCCAAATCGCGCTGGCAAATAACACGATCGGCATCCACGTGGACATCATGCCCGTGGCGAGGCCCGCGATCACGTTGGTGCCGTGACCCGTGCCCGACTGTCGGACGATGGCGAGCACGGGTTTTTTGCCCAAACCGGTGTAGTATTCTGTGATGGTGGAGATGAGGGCACCCACGGTAAGGCCGACCAGCACGGCGTAAAACACGCTGGTGTTGCTGATCACCCGGGCACCGGTGCCGAAAAAGTTCATCGTCATGGTCTCCGGCAGCATCCAGTGGATGACCGGGTAGCAGGCGATGCCCGTAATGATAATGCTGGCCCAGTTTCCGAAGTTGAGTGCGCCCTGCACGGTGTCGGAGTTTGCCTCAGCGTTGTCTTTCACGCGCACGAGGTTCATGCCGATCATGGAGAAAATAATGCCTAAGCCAGCGATCAGGATCGGGAGCAAGATGGGGCCAATGCCGCCGAACTCGTCGGTGATGCCGCCGGAGTCGCGGATGACCGAGTTGCCCAGTACCATGGCAGCCAGCATGGTAGCCACATAGGAACCGAACAAGTCAGCACCCATACCGGCCACGTCGCCCACGTTGTCGCCTACGTTGTCGGCGATGGTGGCGGGGTTGCGCGGGTCGTCCTCGGGGATACCGGCTTCCACTTTGCCCACCAGGTCGGCCCCTACGTCAGCAGCCTTGGTGTAAATACCGCCGCCCACACGGGCAAACAGCGCGATGGACTCAGCGCCGAGCGAAAAACCGGCCAGCACCTCGAGCACACGCGACATGGTGCGCCAGCCGTCGGGGCCGTAAGTTCCGCCCATGAAATAGTTGAAGAAAATAGCAAACAACGCGCTGAGACCCAAAACAGCCAGGCCAGCGACACCGAGACCCATGACCGAGCCGCCGTTGAACGACACCTTCAGGGCCTTGGCCAAGCTGGTGCGGGCAGCCTGCGTGGTACGCACGTTGGCTTTGGTGGCGATACGCATGCCGGTGTAGCCAGCCAGCACCGAAAACGCCGCTCCAATAACGAATGCCACCACGATGAGCGGGTGGCTGGTGGTGACCACCATGCTTTGCCAGCCCAATAACAGGCCCGCAACGATCACGAAAATCGCCAATACGCGGTACTCTGCCTTCAAAAAGGCCATAGCACCGTCGGCAATGTGCGAAGCAATAGCGCGCATCTTGTCGTCGCCCGCGTCTTGCTTTTTGACCCAAGCCTGCAGAACGGCCATGTACAACAGTCCGACTACGCCGAACAAGGGAAGTAGGTAAACCAAGGAACTCATTTTGTCTTGATATAGGTGAACGGATTGATTCGTTTGCCTCGATTTTGAAGGTTTTTGGCAAAAGAGCGGCAAAAGTAGTGAAACCGTGTGGTTCAAACCGCCTATCGCTGCAAAACAGTTTTTTTGAATAAACTAAGTGCCGAGGCACTCACAAGCGTAGTGGCCACAAAAAGTGGGGCAATGGCACAACCATTACCCCACCCATTTTTTCTAATAGCCAATAGCCAGCGTTATTCCCCCTTCACAACCTTCCAAACTCCTACCCTACCGTTTTCTACGATCTGCAAAACGTATGTTCCGGCGGGCAAATGGCTGGTTTCCAAATGAGTTGTTTCCAACAACGCCGTTTGCTCCACGAGCAATTTCCCGTGTACGTCCAGCAAGCGCAAGCGCGAACCCGGTTGCACCGGCCTGTCGAACAGCACGCTCAGTTGTGCCCTGAACGGATTGGGCAACACCCGCACGCCCGGCAAGGTTGGCTCTTCGGTGCCGACACAGACTTTCACGTCAACGTTCCTCGAAACATCACCCGGGCAATTGTTTGCACTCCAGGTATAGCCCGCCGAAACGGTACCCGCTCCCGGCGTTTGCCAGATGACTTCAACTTGTCCAGTGCCTTGCCCCTGAGTAATCGTCCCGTTGGCCGATACTGTCCACTGGAAACCGGCCAGAGCGCCCGGCAGGCTGTACAACATGGTACCGCCCACGCAGGCGGTGTCGGCACCCGCGATATTCACCACTGGCGGTGTCGGTGCGCTAATAGTCACGGTGGCGGTCGTTGAGCAACCGTTGGCATCGGTAACCGTGAAACCGTTTTGGCCAGCGGGCAAGTTATTGTCCTGCAAGCCCGTTCCCCCGTTCGACCACAGGTACGTGTAGCCCGGCGTGCCACCGCCGACGATCATGCTGGCCTGCCCGTCGCTGCGGCCCGGGCAAGTGATCGGGGCCGAGGAATTCACCGAAGCCGCCAGCAAATCGGGTTGGCCGACCAGAGCGGTTTCCGTGTCCGTGCAGCCGATTCCATCGGTGATCGTGACGGTGTAAATGCCTGCAGGCACATTGGTTAGGTTTTTCACGGTGGCATTATTACTCCATTGATAGGTGTACGACGGGCCTACGGAACCGGCAACGGAAAGCGTCACGGAGCCGTTGGTGCCGCCGTTGCAAGTCACGTTCGCGACAGAGGCATTCGTATTCCACGGTTGGATGAACAAAAATACCGTGTTCTCGCGCACGGCTGTACAACCGGCAGCATCAGTCACGGTCACCGTGTACGGCCCGGCGGGAACATCCAGGAGGATTTGGTCCGTTGAGCCGTTGGACCATAAAAACGTGTAACCGCCCAAGCCACCTGATACTTCGAGGTACAGGTTGCCCAACACGGGTGTCACACCCGGGCA
This sequence comes from Saprospiraceae bacterium, assembly GCA_040080915.1. Taxonomy (GTDB): domain Bacteria; phylum Bacteroidota; class Bacteroidia; order Chitinophagales; family Saprospiraceae; genus M3007. The sequence continues at coordinate 32,247 of JBEBHD010000019.1, read as the reverse complement.
GGAGTTTTGTTCAAAATCAGAAAGCAACTTTAGCGGCGCGGGCGGCTGCACCACAGTGTTGGAGCCAACCACCGAACAACCGTTCGCATCGGTGGCCGTCACGGTATAGATGCCCGGAGCGATGTTTGCCAAGTTTTGTGTTGTCGCATTGTTCGACCATAAAAAGGTATATCCCGGCGTGCCGCCGGAAATGGTCAGCACGACCGTTCCGACCGAAGTGGAGCAGGGCAATGCTGTCCAAATGCCTCCGGCAAGCAGCTGTGGCGGCTGTGCAACTGTGACCGTGGCGGTCTGGGTACAGCCCACGTTATCGGTCACGGTCACAGTATACGTGGTTGGAAACAGGTCGTTGATCGCCGCTTCCGTGGCTCCGTTCGACCAGAGGAATGTGTAACCCGGAGCGCCACCGCTGGCTTGCACAGCGGCCGAGCCGGTGGGTTCGCCGAAACAATCCACGGGCGTTGCCGATGCCAATGCCTGCAATGTAGTGGTTTGGTTTACCGTAGCCGAAACCGTGCTGGAGCAGCCCGAGCCGTCGGTGATCGTGAGCGTGTAGGTGCCAGAAGCAACATTCGTCTGGTTTTGTGTGGAAGGGCCGTTCGACCAGGAAAACATATAGCCCGGGTTGCCGCCGCCGACCATCACCGTGATACTGCCGTTGGTGGCGCCGGCACAACCCGCCTCGGTAGTAGTGGCGCTGGCAACGATGGCCAAAGGTTGGCCCACCGCAGCACTGGTTGAGCGGGTGCAGCCGTTCGAGTCGGTAAGTGTCAGGGTGTAGGTGCCTGCAGGCACGCCCACGAGGTGCTCGCCCGTGTCGCCGGTTGACCAGGCGAAATCGTAGCTCGGCGTACCACCCGACGTGACGGACAGGATACCGCCCGTGGAGGCACCGTTACAATCGGCATCGGCGGCGGTGAGCGCCAGCTCGAGCGCCGACGGCTCGGTCACTTCATCAGCAGCGATGCCCTGACAGCCGTTTCCGTCGGTGACGGTGGCTGTGTAGGTACCTGCGGCGAGGCCCGACAGGTTTTGTGTGGTTGGGCCGTTCGACCACGCGTATGTGTACGGCAGCACACCGCCGCTGACATGGAGGGCCATACTGCCGTCGCTCCGGCCAAAGCAGGAAACGCCGGTCACCACGGCTCCGATTCCAAGTTCCTCCGGTTCGTCAATAGTTCCTTCCACTACAGCCGAGCACCCCTGCGCATCGGTGACTGTGACGGTGTATGTACCGGCACCCAAATCGCTCAGATCAGGAGTAGTAGCCCCGGTAGACCACAGGTATGTCAGGCCCGTGCCGCCATTGATGATGAGCAAAATAGCGCCGTCGGCAGCTCCGTTGCAGGAAATGTGGTTAGTGTTGGCTTCTGCCGTGAACGGGTCTGTACCAAACATAGCCGAGGCACCGATGCCGATACTCTGGTTGTAATACGAGCCGGTGGGCACTGTCTCCAATTTGAATGCCTTCACCTGGTAGTAGTTTTCGCCGTCCACGGGGAAGGAGTCCACGTAGGTGTTTCCGGGTGCTTGCGTGCCACCGATGATGATGTACGCGCTGTCGGGGTGCGGTGCCCAGTAAACCAAATGCCCCAATTGGGCATCGGGCGAAGCCGCCCATGAGAGGCCGATCGTTTCGCAGGAGGCCGTGGCCACGAGGTTTTGCGCCGGGCGCACGGCGTGCGCGCGCAGGGTGGGATCGCCCAAAAGGCCCACGTGGATCAGTTCGTCGCTGTTGTTGGGAGGGTACACGCGGGCGTTGCCGAGGAAACTGTTGAGCCACACCCAGTAGGCGCTGGTCGAGATTGGCTCGCCGAGGCCCATGTGGTGGTAGTGCCAGTTGGGGCGGCCCGCCCAGGAGCAGGTCAGGATGCCGCCCTTGGAGGCCAGCGCACTGGGCATGAACGGGTTGTTTTCCGAGTCCCAATCGCCGAAATAGCTGCCAAAAAGCATGGAAAAAACCACGTTTACGCTGTCGGTCTGAAAATTCGCCGAGGTGCCCACACCGCTGGCGCTCGTGTATGACCCGGCACCGCAGCCGTGCCCGAGCAGAAAACTCTGGTTTTTGGTGTCGGCAAAAAAATCGCCCGGCTGCACGGAGTTCGCCCCCGTAAGGGCATAGCCGTTGCGGTAGCCGTTTTGGGAAAACGCTTCGCCGTTGAAATAACCGAAGTTGTCGTCCACAATAGTTTTGTTGTCAGGTTTGTACGCGCCGGTGCGAAACGCGTGGTTTTTGTTCAAATACCGGCGGTACAGCTCGGTTTGCGACGTGCCCCAGCCCGTGGTCAGGTTGGAAAAATCCACCCGGCTGACCACCAATTCGGGCAATGTCGGGGTCAGGCTTTGGTCAAATTTGCCGTCGCCGGGTACGTTTCGGTTGGCCGAACGAGCTGCACTGATGTTGTTTACGGTGTTGTCCGTCCACTCAGCCTCGTCCATGTCGCCGTAATAATAATCAGTTGGCCAAGCGCCAAGGTGGTCGGTTATGTGCCCGTCGGGCGCGATTTCGCCGGAGTATGGCACGGGAATGTTGCCGAAAAGCAGCGCAGTAAAGGCGTTTGTCGAGTCGCTCGCGTAGTCGGCCCGGAGCAGGGCCTTCACCGATGATACGGTGCTGGTGGCTACGTCAATATCGTGACGTAATACCTGCCAGCCGTCGCCGCGCAGGTCTTGCACATAGCGGTCAAGTTCGGCGGCCAGCGGGGCGGACAATGTGTTGTCCACCACAAGGATGGTTTTCCCCCGGTAGGTGGTGGGCAGCACCTCAATACCGGCATACACCAAACCAATACGCTGGGTAGGCACCGCAGTGGTCACTTTCACCACGATGTACTCAATACCGATACCAGCGATCACGCTGTTGTCGGTAAAAGACGTGGCATTGGCTGGCAACGACAGGGCGCTCCAAGCGGTTTCGTTCACGAGTTTCCGACCGACGAAGGTGGCCGTAGCGCCCGTCACAGCAGGAAAAGTGAGGGTGATGGCGGGCGGGTTATTGGTGGTAGTGACGGTTATCGGCACCACAATGTCGGAGGCGTTTTGGGCCATAAGAGCCATAGCACCGAGGAAGACCGACACAAGCAGGAGGAGACTTTTTTTCATACAAGTATATCGTTTTGTGAAAAAAACTGTGCGAAATCCTTAGAAATTGGCCTTCCGGGTCTCCATCATGCGTTTTGCTAACCGCAGAGGCGCAAAGACGAGGAGTTGTTATTTTTTCGAAAGTCAAACTTCTATACTTCGCGTTGCGAGGTTTTGTGCATGGCCTTTGGCCTACTATTTTGATTAGCAGCGCTCAGTATGACAAAAGCGGCTTCGCTCCTTGCGGTGCGAGGTATATAAACCCTCCACGTTTCTACATCTGTGCGTTGAATTTGCTACCGCAACTTCCCCTTGTACCAAAACAGGATCAGCAAAAAGCCGAACAAGGCTCCACCCAAGTGGGCAAAGTGCGCTACGCCGGTGGAGTACCCGCGCACGCCGTAGAATAACTCCAGTACGGCCATGATGCTGACAAAATACTTGGCCTTCAAGGAAATGGGCGGAAAAATCAAACTGATGACCTGATTAGGGAACAGGCTGCCGAACGCCACGTAGATGCCGAAAATAGCACCCGAAGCACCCAGCATGGCCCCGTTGAACGTGGTCGGATCAACGCCCATTTGTTGTAGTTCCCACCATTGCACACCGATGTGCAGGGCCAAAGCACCAAATCCGCAAAACAGGTAGTAGAACAAAAAGCGCTTGTGTCCCCAAACCATCTCCACCATCGGCCCAAAGAAAAACAGGGAGAGCATATTGAAGAACAAGTGCCCGAGGTCGCCGTGCATGAACATGTGCGTGACCAACTGAAACGGCCTGAAATGCTCCGAGCCGGGCAGGTAAACGGCGAGCCACAAGCGGCCAAGGTTGGAGTACGTTCGCTCGGTTTCGCTCCATGTCTCGGCACCCAACGCCACATACGAGCCGATGAAAACCAAGACGTTTAGAATAATAAGGTGCCGAACGACACCGGTAAAGGGTTGGTAAAACTGAAAATTCATGTCCGTTAATTTGAGAACCGCCTCTGCAGTTCGTCCAGCTCAAAGGTAATGAAACATGTTCTACCGGAGGGACTGCGGTAGGGCGATGGACAGGCAAAAAGTTGGTCAATCAGGTCTTGCATCTCCACCGCGCTGAGCGATTGGCCGCGCTTGAGGGCTGCGCTGCGAGCCATGGCCCGAGCGAGGTTTTCATGCGTGCCAAGATCAAGGTCAAGGTTGTTTTTGTACTGCGCGAGCAGGCGTTCGAGCAGGGCTTCCTCGGTCAGGCCCGCGCCCATGTCCGAGGGGGTACCGTGGATGATAAATGCGTCGCCACCGAACTCCGAGATATCGAAGCCGAGGCGGTTCACGTCCGGGAGAACGGCCCGGAGCAGGGCCGCATCGGCGGGCGGCAGCTCGATGTTTTTGGGGAAAAGGGCCTGCTGGGTGGCCACTGGCTGCTGGCGCAGTGCCTCAAGGTAGCGTTCGTAGAGGATTCGCTCACTGGCCGCCTGCTGGTCCACGAGCATAAATCCCGACTTGATCTGGCTGACGATGTACTGCCCGTGAATCTGGTAAGGTTCTTTTTGCCCTTTGGAAAACGAGCCGCTCTCATCGTCAAGCGCAGTCGGCTCGGCACTGGGGCGCAGGTCAAACCCTTCACTGGGAGTCTCATCCGCAGAGGCTTCCGAGGGGAAAATTGTGGGTTGGCTTTCGGCATCGGGACGCTGCTTGGGGTCGAGCAGGTCCAGGCCCTCGTACAGGCGCTGCCAGTTGCGCAGGTTGTCGTTGGCGCGGTCGTCGTCTTGGGATTTTGGCGGATAGTCGCGCACCGAGCCGGCTCGATGGCCGGAGTGGCGCGACTGGGATGCACCGCCGGAGCTGGCCTGAAACGCCGGTTCCTGCTCGAAGTCGAGCGTGGGCGTGACGCTGTACGCGCCCAAGGCATGGCGCACGGTGACTTTCAGGTAGTTGTACACCAATTTTTCGTCGTCAAACTTGATCTCCTGCTTGGTCGGGTGTACGTTGATGTCAATACGGCTGGGGGCTATTTCCAAAAAAAGCACGTACAGCGGATAGGTGTCCGGGGGCAGCATTTCCTCGAAAGCGCCCACCACGGCGTGGTGCAGGTAGCTGCTCTTGATGAAGCGCCCGTTGACGAAAAACAACTGCTCGCCCCGCGATTTTTTGAAATAATCAGGCTTGCCCACGAACCCGCTGATCTTCAGGATGTCTGTCTCCTCATGCACCGGCACGAGTTTTTTATTGGCGGCTTCGCCGAAAACCTTAACGATGCGCTGCCGCAAATTGCCCGGCGGCAGGTGAAACAATTCCTGGTCATTGTGATGCAGGGAAAAGAACAGGTCGGGGTTGGCCACCGCGATGCGCTGGAACTCGTCGAGCACGTGGCGCATTTCCACGGGATCGCCCTTGAGGAAGTTGCGGCGGGCAGGTACGTTGAAAAACAGGTTTTTGACAGCAATGCTCGTGCCCGGCGGGGCTTGGCAGGGTTCATGGATTTTTACGGCCGAGTCTTCCACTACGACGCGGGTGCCCAGTTCGTCCACGGCGCGGCGGGTACGCATTTCCACTTGTGCCACAGCGGCGATGGAGGCCATTGCCTCGCCACGGAAGCCCATGGTGCGTATCTCGAACAGGTCGCGCGCCTCGCGAATTTTGGAAGTAGCGTGCCGCTCAAAGCACATCCGGGCATCGGTTTCCGACATGCCACAGCCGTCGTCCACCACTTGGACGAGCGTTTTGCCCGCATCGCGGAGGATGAGTTTTATTTGCGTAGCCCCGGCATCTATCGCGTTTTCCATCAGTTCCTTCACCACGGAGGAAGGGCGTTGCACCACTTCCCCGGCAGCGATCTGATTGGCAACGTTTTCAGGCAACAACTGGATTACGTTTGTCATGTGTGTTTACCGTACCGGCCAAGCAGCTCGTCTTGGCAATGTGTTTGGGCAAAAACGGTATCGGGTGTGCAAAGATAGGGTAATTTTACTTGTACTGCTTGTGTCCCGAAGGGCACACTACTGGACATTTTTGGAATGAGTTTGACAAATCTGGAAGGTCTGGGTACACGAGAACAAAAATGTCCAGTAGTGTGCCTGAAGGGAACTACGGAGCAATGTATTCGCAACGGGCACGTACAAAACCAACCATAATATAATTGGCAGTCATAGTATCCCCGGCAACATCAAGGGCTACACTAACCCTACAACCTGCCCTCCGCTCACGATGCCCAGCACTTTCCCCCGGAACGCCTGCCCGACAAACGGTGTGTTCGCCGACCGGGAGCGAATGTCCGCCGCCGAGAAAGTCCACGGTGCATCGGGAGCCAACAGCGTGATTTCCGCAGGAGCACCAGGCTTTATTTCCGGCACGGGCAGACCCAGTACTTTTCGCGGGCCGACGGCCCACAGGCGCACGAGATCGTGCAGGGAAAGTTGTTTTTCCAAAAATGTACGGCACAGCGCAAAGGCTGTTTCTAACCCGATCATGCCGAACTCGGCGTAGGGAAATTCGAGGTTTTTCGCCTCCGGGTCCCACGGCGCATGGTTGGTGCAGAGAAAATCTATGGTGCCGTCGGCCACGCCTTCCAGCAGCGCCTCGCGGTGTTCAGCGCTGCGCAAGGGCGGGAGCACCTTCCAATGGCTGTCGAATTCGGCCAGTTTATCGTCGGTAAAACACAGGTTGACCACCGCCGCCGATGCCGTGACCGACAGTCCGGCGGCCTTGGCGGCCCGCACCATTTCGACCCCTTTTTTGGTGGACAACAAGTGCAGGTGCAAACGCCCCCCTGCGTACTCCAGCAGGCTGAGGTCGCGCTGCACCGACACCTCTTCGGCCAAGGCCGGAATGGCCTTCATACCCAACTGTGTGCTCATCAGGCCTTCGTGTACCATGCCGCCTCCGGCAATACCTTGGTGGTGCGGCCAGTCGAAAACCAGCCCGCCGAATGCCTGCGCATACTGCAATGCCCGCAGCAGCAGCCCGGCATCCTGCACGGGGTGCGGCCCGTCCGAAAAAGCCACGGCACCAGCAGCGTGCATATCGTACAGTTCCGCCATGTCCTTGCCCGCTGCGCCCACCGACAAAGCCCCTATCGGGAAAAAGCGGACTGCTTCGTCAGCGGTTTTGCTGCGCAGGTAGGCAATGCCCGATTTGGAATCGGCCACCGGTGTCGTGTTGGGCATGGGTGCCACAGCGGTAAAACCGCCCGCAGCGGCGGCAGCGGCCAGCGAGCGCAGGTCTTCCCGATGCTCGTGGCCGGGTTCGCCCGACTGGGCCCCCACGTCCATCCAGCCCGGCAAGGCGTATACCTGTTGGTCAAAATGAATTTCCTGCACACCAGCCTCCGTTGGCAGGTTTTTGCCCACGGCGAGGATATGGCCGCCACCGACGCGGATGTCCGTCGGCGCGGAGGTTTCTTTTTCGGAGCAGATCCGTACGTTTCGAAGTAGCAGCTGCATGTTTTTTTCAAAAGGTGAGTATTCAAAAAAGTGTGTCAAACCTTGGCTCATACTCCTGCATGTTGTCAAATTCACCACAGAGACACAGCGGCACCGAGGTTTTTGTTTGTTTGGAAATCAATCTTTTGCAACTATTTAGTACCCGTTTTACGGCGAACCATTTTTAACCACAGATTTACACAGATTCACACAGATTTTTTTTAACGAAAGTTAGAAAGGGTACACATTTTTGAAACCCCCGAAAATTGGTTCGTAATGACCTCGGAGAGGTCATTTTGCCCGTTTTTGCTCTCGCTTCCTGTTTGTTGAAAAAATGTGTACCCTTTCTAAAACGAAAGAAGGAAATCTGTGTGAATCTGTGTGAATCTGTGTGAATCTGTGGTGCATTTTTTTGCGTTTAGCACCACCACGAACGGATACTAAACAAAGTACCATTTTTTAAAAAAAAACCGCGTCTCTGCGGTAAATTTGAAAATGTCCAGCAGTACGGTCTTGACATCTGGGCTATTCATCAAAAACCACCTCCACCACATCTTCAACTTTCAATCCCAGCAGGGTGGCGGCCCGGCCCATATTCACGGCTATCTCGAGCAGGCCCGCGCTGTTGAACAGGCAGAGCGGTTCGCCCACGGGCACATCGCAGTAGTTGCGCGAGAGCGTCGTGATCGGGTCGTTTCGTTTAAAAAACAGCGAAAACGAGCGGCCTTTGGCGGCACTTTCGAGCGTTTCACGGCGAATATTGACAAGGGCGTTGTCAAAATTGTCAATGTGAATGACCGTGCCCCGGATACGCGTGGGCGTGATAACGGGCCGCAGCCCGATGCGTTCGACCAATTCACCGGCGGGCAGTCCTATGTCTTCAAAAGGTTTGCCTTCGGCCAAATGCGCGACTGCAGCAGCGAAAGCAGACTTGCCGGGGAAATGTGCCGGATCGGGGTCGGCTAGCACGCGCACATCCTCCTCTGGCAGGTTCTCGAACAGCAGGGCGAGCAGGCCATTGTCCGGGGCGAGAAAAAAATGACCGTTGGTGCGGGCCACCAAAAAGCGAAAATCGGAGGCGTACACGCAGTTGACCCCAATGATGTGGATTGTGTTTTCGAGGAATTCCGGGTAAGCATTTTGGACAATGAGCGCCGCCTGCACAATGTCGAACGCCTTGACTGCGTGCGAGATGTCTACCAACTGCGCCAGCGGGCACGCCCGCAGCAACGCGCCTTTGAGCACACCGGCGTAGTGGTCGTGGGTACCGAAATCAGTGGTCAGGGTAACAATGGGCTTTGGCTCCATGAAACTTTTGGTGGGTAAGTTCTTGTTGGGCAACCTGTTTTTCGCCCTACTTTTGTAGGCAGAAAAACGAAACACAAAAGTATGGACAAAAGCATGGAGGCCAGGTGTTTTCATTCCACCGAAAACAAGAAAAAACAACACGCCCTTCCCGCTGCTACAAAACAAACCTGAAATTTGAGCGAAATCATTCTCACCGTCGAGGGCATTGACCCGGTCGAGCTCTACGGCGAAAACAACGCCAAGTTGAACCTGCTGCGCAAAGCATTCCCCGATGTCACCATCACCTCACGGGGCAACAGCCTGAAACTGGCCGGTGAAAAAAAGCATACCCAGCCCGCCAAAGCGAGGTTCGAGATGATGGTGCGCTACCTGCGCGAACACCAGGAACTGCCCACCCAAACCGTGGAAGACCTTCTCGGCGGCGAAAACCCGTTCGAGGTGCGCATCCCCGTGAACGGCGAAGCCAGCAACGCCATCCTTTTCGGGCGCGACGGACGCCCCATCAAAGCCAAGACCCGCAACCAAAAACGCCTCGTGGAGGTGTGCGAAACCAACGACATCGTGTTCGCCGTCGGCCCGGCGGGTACCGGCAAAACGTACACCGCAGTGGCCATCGCCGTACGGGCGCTGAAAAACAAGCTGATCAAAAAAATCGTGCTCACCCGGCCCGCCGTGGAAGCTGGCGAAAACCTCGGCTTCCTGCCCGGCGACCTCAAGGAAAAAGTGGACCCCTACCTGCGTCCGCTCTACGATGCCCTCGACGATATGCTGCCCATGGAAAAGCTCCAGTTTTTCATGGACAACCGTATCATCGAGATTGCCCCGCTGGCATTCATGCGCGGCCGTACGCTGGACAACGCATACGTTATCCTCGACGAAGCCCAGAACGCCACGCCTTTGCAGATCAAAATGTTCCTCACCCGCCTCGGCCCCAGCGCCAAGTGTATCATCACCGGCGACTTGAGCCAGATTGACCTGCCCGGCCACCAAAAATCGGGCCTCCGTCAGGCAATGGAAATTCTTGACGGCGTGAGCGGCATTGCCGTGCTCAACCTCACCGCCGAGGACGTGGTGCGCCACCGTTTGGTAAAGGAAATCATCAAAGCCTACGACAAGATCGAAACCGAAGAACGGCTCAAGCGCGAACAAGCCCGGCAACGAAAAGAACCCGAAGAACGCGCCAAAACAGACGAACAAGTCATTTAAACAACACTCATTTTTTTATGAAAAATTTCTCTGCTCTGCTCCTTGCGTTGGCTTTCACAGCCTTCGCCTGCTCACCCAAAACGGCCCCTACTGCTTCGCAAAAACCCGCTCCGGCAGTCCCCAAAGTTTCGTACGCCGCTGAAGTCAGTACATTGATCCAAGCCAAGTGCGCCCCCTGCCATTTCCCCAGCCAACAGGGGAAAAAAGAGCCGCTTGACTCCCAAGCAGCCTTGCAAAAAAACATCAACGATGTCATTGCACGGGTTGAACTGCCGCAGGACGATCCCAAGTTCATGCCCTTCAAGTTGAAAAAACCGGCGCTCACAGCAGCCGAGATCGCCCTGCTGAAAAACTGGGCCAAGGGCGGGTTTTCTAACTAAGTGCGCGTTTTGTGACCGCCCCGTTTGCCATTTCGCAGAAATGACAAACGGGGCGAATTGGGCCTTGTGGTAAAAGCCCCCCCTGCTCCGCTCACCCGCTCACCCGCTCACCCGCTCACTCTCTCACCCGCTCACCCGCTCACTCGCTCACCCGCTCACCCGCTCACCCGCTCACTCGCTCACCTGCTCACCCGCTCACCCGCTCACCCGCTCACCCGCTCACCCGCTCACTCGCTCACCCGCTCACATGAACTTGTCTGACCTTTCCCTCCGTCGCCCCGTACTGGCCACCGTAATGAGCATCCTGATCGTTGTGTTCGGCGCTATTGGGTACACCTTTCTCGGCGTGCGCGAGTACCCGGCTATAGACCCGCCGACGATCAGCGTGCGCACCTCGTACACCGGTGCCAATGCTGAAGTAGTGGAAAGCCAGATCACCGAGCCGCTGGAAAAGGCTGTGAACAGCATCGCGGGCATCCGCACCATCTCGTCGCAATCGGCCCTCGGCAGCAGCAGTATCACCATCGAATTTGAACTCGGCGCTGATCTGGAGCGAGCCGCCAATGATGTACGAGACAAGGTTGCTCAGGCCCAACGCGCACTGCCGCAGGACATAGACGCGCCGCCGGTGGTCAGCAAAGCCGATGCCAACAGCGACCCCATCATGTTCATCCCCATCCAGAGCAGTACCCGCAGCGTGATGGAACTGTCGGACTACGCCTCCAATGTGCTGGCAGAAAAACTGCAAACCATACCCGGCGTGAGCGAGGTGCGTATCTTCGGCGACAAGCGACCGGCCATGCGCCTGTGGATTGACCCGGTCAAACTCGCCGCACACGGGTTGACCATTCAGGATATTCAGGCCGCCCTCAACCGCGAAAACGTGGACCTGCCGGCCGGCAAATTGCGCGGCAACGCCACCGAACTAACCGTAAAAACCTTTGGCCGTTTGGAAACGGAGGAGGATTTCAACAACATGATCGTCCGGCAAGCGCCATCGGGTCAAGGAGGCGCTACCATCCGGTTTCGAGACCTCGGCGAGGCCGTACTCGGCCCTGAAAACGAGGACTTCGGTGCCCGACGCAACAACGTGTCCAATGTGTCCATGGCCCTCATTCCGCAGCCCGGTGCCAATATGATCGAGATTGCTGACGAGTTCGAGCGCCGCTACGCGCAAATCAAGCGCGACCTTCCAGCAGACATCGTAACGGAAGTCGGCTTGGATAAATCCAGTTTCGTGCGCCAGGCTATCCTCGAGGTGAAAGAAACCCTCGTGATCGCCATCTCGCTCGTGATTCTGATCATTTACCTGTTTTTCCGAAACTGGGCCATCGCCCTGCGTCCGCTCATTGACATCCCCGTGTGCCTCATTGGGGCGTTTTTTATCATGTACCTGTTCGGGTTTTCCATCAATGTGCTAACCCTGCTGGCTATTGTTTTGGCTACCGGCCTTGTGGTGGACGACGGGATCGTGGTGACCGAGAACATTTACAAAAAAATAGAGCAGGGCATGGACAAGTGGCGAGCGGCGCAAGAGGGCACACGGGAGATTTTCTTTGCAGTGGTCTCCACGTCCATCACCCTGGCTGTGGTGTTTATCCCGGTTATTTTTCTGCAAGGTTTCACGGGGCGCTTGTTTCGCGAGTTTGGCCTTGTGGTGGCCGGGGCGGTGCTAATTTCTGCGTTCGTATCCCTGACACTTACTCCCGTGCTGAACGTGAAACTCAGCCAGAAAAACCCGCACGCATATGGCTGGTTTTACCGCGTCACGGAGCCGTTTTTTCAAGGAATGGACCGCGTGTACGGGCGGCTGCTCCGGGGATTTATGCGATTTCGCTGGGTGAGCCTGCTCATCGTGCTGGGCTGCTTCGGAGCGATCTGGCATTTTCGCGGCACGCTGAAAACCGAACTCGCCCCGCTCGAAGACCGCAGCAGCATCCGGGCAGTGGTGGCCACGCCGGAAGGCACCGATTTTGATGTGACGGAGGCTGTGATCTACCGGTTGGTGGACCAGATAATGGACTCGATACCGGAGTATCAAATGGTGTTTGGCATCACCGGGGGCGGGCGCGTGAGCGGCTCCAACGCAGGTTTTATCAGCCTTGGCCTGGTAGAACCGCAGTACCGCGATCGCAGCCAGCAGGAAATTTTTGAACACCTGCTGGGTATGACCAAAGGTTTCACCGAGGCGCGGGTGTTTCCCAATCAGGAGCAAACGATTTCCACCGGTTTCGGGGCCAGCCTCTCGCTGCCCGTGCAGTTTGTTATTCAAAATCTGGATTTCAAAAAATTGGAAGAGGCGCTGCCTCGCTTCCTCGAAGCCGCTGGCCAAGACCCTACATTTGCAAACGTGAACGTTGATTTGAAATTCAACAAGCCCGAGATTCAGATCGAAATAGACCGCCTCAAGGCCGCCGAACTCGGAGTGAGCGTGCTGGACATCAGCCAAATGGTGCAACTGGCCCTGTCCGGGCGGCGTTTTGGCTACTTTTTGATGAACGGCAAGCAGTACCAGGTCGTCGGTCAGGTGGACCGCGAAAACCGCGACGAGCCGATTGATCTGGCCAGCCTGTACGTACGCAACAATGCTGGCGAACTGATCCAGTTAGACAACCTCGTGCGCTTCGCCGAAACCAGCAACCCGCCCATGCTGTACCACTACAACCGGTACAAGTCTGCCACCGTCAGCGCCGTGCTCTCGCCGGGCCAAACCCTCGGCGAAGGCATTACGGCTATGGAGGCTATCGCCGAAAAAACACTCGACGACACCTTCACAACCGACCTCAGCGGTGCCTCCCGCGATTTCCGCGAGAGTAGCGGCAACACAGCCTTCGCTTTCCTGCTCGCGCTGGGCCTCATCTACCTCATCCTTGCCGCACAGTTTGAGAGTTTTCGCGATCCGTTCATCATCATGATCACGGTACCATTGGCCATTGCCGGAGCATTCATCACCCTGGCCGTAACCGACCATACGCTCAATATTTTCAGTCAGATCGGCATGATCATGCTCATCGGATTAGTCACCAAAAACGGCATCCTGATCGTGGAGTTTGCCAACCAGATCATGCGTGCCGGGCGGGCAGGCAGCAAAGCCGAAGCCGTGATTCTGGCTGCTCAGGGGCGTTTGCGCCCGATCCTGATGACCACCCTCGCCACCGTGTTAGGCGCGTTACCCATCGCACTGGCGCTGGGAGCGGCAGCCACCTCGCGCATACCGCTGGGTATGGTAGTGGTGGGCGGCTTGTTGTTTTCATTAGTGCTCACGTTGTTTGTTATTCCCGCCATGTACACCTATTTGAGTGGGAAAAAACGCGGGCAGCCGGAAGCGCCTAAATTCGCATAGGAACGCGGACGAAATAAATACCTTTGCTACCTGAATTTTCGCTATGTCCAACATGCACTTTGCCGGTTTTAAACGAATTGTGGCCGATCCCGCTTATTGCGACGGCCAACCGCGGATCGAAGGTACCCGCATCACGGTTGCTGCCATTCTTGCCTACCTTGCTGGCGGCATGAGCGCGGATGGGATCGCAGCGGAATACCCCAAACTGACTACGGAGGATATTTATGAGGCACTGGCTTTTGCTGCTGCACATTTTAAGGATCGCTTTCTACCGCTCCGATTGGCTTCCGCTGTCTGATGAAATTTCTACTCGACGAAAACCTGCTTCCTTCCTTTCGCGATATTTTGCGCGAGTTGGGGTATAGTGCCCAACATGTTTACGATGTCGGTTTGGGTCATACGCCCGATGAAACATTGTATCCTTTTCTCGCCAATCCGGGGACACCATACTGACAAACGATCTGGATTTTTCTCGGATTATGGCCTTATCTAAAGTGCAATTTCCTTCCATCATTACATTCCGGCTTGGCGCTTTGAACCGCGAGATTTTTCGGGAAATTGTTTTGCTCAATTTTTATGATTTAACGGAAGCCGTGAATGCTGGCAGCCTCATCACAATTGATTAGGGCGGAATTCGGATAAGGAAACTCCCCATCTATTAAGGCTCTACACCTATTTGAGCGGGAAAAAACGCGGGCAGCCGGAGACATTGGAGGAGGCTACCAGGTAAATTTATACCGGGGGCCGATTTTCCAGAAACCTTCGCGTTCATAGAATCGGAGTGTTTTGTCAAACTCATCGCCCGGCGTGGTAACCTCGATGCGGGTCCACCCCCGCTGCTCACCGATTTCCTTGGCGAAGTCGAGCAGCATCTTCCCCACGCCCTCAGAACGATATTCGGGCAGCACAAACAGTTCGTTGATGACCCCGTAACGCCCCCCGGCAGAAAGCGACAGCGATTCCACAACGGTGATCACGCCAGCCACTTCATCTGTGTCGTTGTCCACCGCCAGCAACGTGGAGTGGTGGTCGTCAGCATCCATTTCTGCAAAAATTTCGGCAATTTCCTCGAACTCAAGGTGGTGCTCCACCTCCTCGAACAGGAGGGCGAGCAGGGCCGCCACGTCGGCGGTGTGCGATTCGTCGGCAACAAGTAGTCGGATCATGGCGCGAGCGTTTTTTTTGCAAAGAAACGGTTTAGTAACTGGACTGGATTAGGGGCACGAGTATCAGTGCCCGATAGTCACCGGCCCTCCCTCTGCCTTAAGCGTAAGCGGTTTGGCGATGGTGATCTTTTCCGGGTAAGTACCGGTATGGATCAGCAGCGTCCAGCCGGGCAGGGCCGCTTGGACAGATTCGCCAACCTGGTCGTAAGGGAAGCGGAATGTGCCGTGTTGCGCCACCGCAAACGGATTGCCCACATTGGTAATGTCCGAAGGAAAGGGCCATGCCGGCACGTTGCAGTCGTGCCCGACCGTGTTGATCACTACGGTTGACGGTGGCGGGCCTTGGCGAGGCCGCCGCCGGTGATCTCGAGGATGGGAACCGAAACTTTGCCGCCAAACGTGTGGCTGCTTGCTTGATAAAGGATTGGCGCATCGCCTCCATCGCCGTTTCCTTGTGATGCCCGAACAATACCGCCATGCGCAGCAGTACCGTTTTTGAAATGGATGAGGCTATACCCATCTTCTGTCCCTGAAAATCCCGGATGGATGCGGCTACCTGCACTTATTCTGCCATCAACGTGTAGTTTTGTTTGCGGGTCTGATATCCCAATTCCCACATTTCCTCCTTTCCGATTTAGAATAATATTACCCCAGATATTTTCTTTACTCACAGCCTGTAAATCTCCGAATCCGCCGCTGAATGCAGATGTGGACATACGGATATATGTATTACCCAATGAACTGCCGCCAACACATGGTTGTAAGATCATTTTGGTGAAAAAAATGTTTTTGAAATATATTGGTCGGTAGTTTTACAGGGGCAAAGGCATACATTTGTGGGTCATCAATTACACTTCAGCATGGTCTATGAGCTAGAAATACTGAACCCCGAAGCGAAGGCGCTCTTGGAAAGCCTCGTCCGCTTGCGACTGATTCGTTTCAAGCCTGCCGACACCGTCCGGGAAAACATACTCGCCCCAAGCAATGCAGAAAAAGAAGCCTCAACCCGCAATTCTGATCTGACCCCGGAACAAGCAGAGGCTATTCGTGTCCGAGTAGCCGAAGTCGAATCCGGCATGGTCAAGACCGTGCCCGCCGAAACCGTAAAAGCCAAATTGATTCGCAAGCATGGGCTACAAAGTTGACTTCCACCCATTGGCCGAGGTCGAATTGGATGAGGCGCTTTCGTGGTACGAATCTCAAAGAACTGGGCTGGGGCAGGAATTTTTCAACGACTATTTAGAAATCGAGGCCCGTCTGATGGAATCGCCGGAGCAATTCCCGATAGTTCTGGACAATCTCCGGATGGCTGTTTTTCCTAAATTCCCGTACTCCGCATTTTTCGTCATTCTGCCAGGTGCCGTTTTGATTTACGCCATTTTCCACCAGAAGCGGAACCCGGAAGTGTGGGCGGAGCGACTCTGAATTACTGCCTCTCCACAAACACTCCCTTTCTCCCCTTTCCCCAGCGGCGTGAGGTATACCTTCTTGAGATCACCGTGGAAGAGGCCAATCGAGTGACCCGAAAAGTGGTCAAAGTCGCTTATTAATTAAATCGAACAACCATGAAACAACGTCTCTTTATCGTACTTCGGGCTTTTACACCAGCCGCTTGACAGTTAAAAACTGCATCGTCACCGAGCGGGCCAAGGTGCAATCACTCGGATGGGGCGATTTTGTTTTCGAGGAGAACTATGATTTGATGCCCCTGCCAGGTATCGAAAGCTATGTTAAGCAGTTGCACAAACTTCCCGGAATGCCCTCTTCCGCCGACATAGAAGCTGCCGGGGGATTGGATATAGGCGAAATAACGCTTTTAAAACAGGTAAAGATTGAAGGATTATTCCTGCACCTCTTTGCTCTGGAAGCCCAAGTACGCGACATGGAAAAAAACTGGCGTTCTGGAAAGGGGTGTCAAAAATGAAGACACGGTAGCGAAATAGGTTTGAGAGTACCTGATTAGAGGGTTAGGGGGTTTCTGGTTAGGCATTATCGCGCAACCAGAACCCCCCTAACCCTCTAACCAGTTACCTTCTAACCTTTACGCCGCCTTCAGCCGCCCCACGCGCGAGCGCTCCAATTTGTCCGCCGCGTACTCCCGGTCCACGACGAGTTTTTTGCTACCGCCTGTACTGGTGGGCAGGTCAAACATGGCATCGGTGAGGATGGCTTCGCAAAGGGAGCGCAGGCCGCGGGCACCTAACTGGTACTCGAGGGCTTTTTGAGCGATAAAATCAATGGCATCAGGCCGGACATCGAGGTCAATGCCCTCGAGGGCGAACAGCTTGTTGTACTGCCGGAGCAGGGCATTGCGGGGCTTAGTCATAATTTGGCGCAGAGCGTCCAAGTCGAGTGGGTCGAGGTGAACGACCACGGGCATACGGCCCACGAGTTCGGGGATGAGGCCGTAGTGTTTCACGTCCTGGCTCGTGAGGTACTGCAACATATTGTCGCGGTCGTACTCCATATCGCGGTGTTTGTTGCCGTAGCCGATCACTTGGGTGTTCACGCGGCGGGCGATCACCTTTTCGATGCCGTCGAAGGCGCCGCCGCAGATAAACAGGATGTTTTGCGTGTTCACCTTGACGAGTTTTTGCTCCGGGTGTTTGCGACCACCTTGCGGGGGCACCAGCACTTCAGCACCTTCGAGCATTTTCAGCATGGCCTGCTGCACGCCCTCGCCCGATACGTCGCGGGTGATGGAAGGATTGTCTTGTTTGCGAGCGATTTTGTCAATCTCGTCAATGTACACGATGCCGCGCTCGGCGGCGGTCACGTCGTAATCGCACACTTGAAGCAGGCGGGCGAGGATACTCTCCACGTCTTCGCCGACGTAGCCAGCCTCGGTGAACACGGTAGCATCCACGATAGCGAAGGGCACATTGAGCAGTTTGGCAATGGTTTTGGCCAGTAAGGTCTTGCCAGTACCGGTTTGACCCACGAACAGGAGGTTGGATTTTTCTATCTCCACGTCGTCGTGCTCGGCCTTACCCCGGGCCAGTTCCTGCAGGCGTTTGTAGTGGTTGTACACCGCCACCGCGAGCACTTTTTTGGCCTCGTCCTGACCAATGATGTAATCGTCAAGAAAGGTCTTGATGTCGCGCGGTGGAATGAGATGTACCGGGCCGCTGAACTTGGAGCTCTTGGGTGCGGGCTTGCCGCTTTGCCCGTCGGCCTGATTCAGTTCCTGTTCGATAATTTCTTCGGCTTTTTCCACACAGGTCTCGCAAATCTGGGCTTCCATGCCGGAGATGAGGATCATCACGTCGTCTTTGCTGCGCCCACAAAAGGAGCAATGGTGTGGATTCACTTTGCCGCGTTTTTGCATTTTTGAAAATGGTTAGAAGGTTTCGGGGTGGGAGCCTCGGTTTGGGAGGTTTCAGTTTAGGGGGTTAGAAGGTTTCGGGTTGCCCAAGTGCTCAATTAACCCGAAACCTTCTAACCCCCTAACCCGAAACTCTTTAACCCTTTTTCTTAGGATTGTTTCTGTCCAGCACTTCGTCCACGAGGCCGTATGCTTTGGCTTCTTCGCCGTTCATCCAGTTGTCACGGTCGCAGTCTTCCTGAATTTTTTCGTACGGCTGACCGGTGTGGTGGGCGAGCACATCGTACAGGGACTTTTGCATTTTTTTGATGAGCTTGTACGTGATCTCGATGTCCGAAACCTGGCCTTGTGCGCCGCCCATGGGCTGGTGGATCATCACATGGCTGTGGAACAGGCAACTGCGCTTGCCCTTGGTTCCGGCGGCGAGCAGTACGGCGCTCATGGACGCGGCAAGGCCGGTGCAGATGGTGGCCACATCGGGGGCAACGTACTGCATGGTATCATAGATGCCGAGTCCGTCAATGACCGAGCCGCCGGGGCTGTTGATGAACAGCTGGATATCGCGCTTGGGATCGCTGGATTCAAGGAAGAGCAGCTGGGCCTGAATGACGTTGGCCACATAGTCGTTTACGGGCACGCCCATGAAAATGATGCGGTCCATCATCAGGCGGCTGAATACATCCATGGCCACCACGTTCATCTGCCTTTCTTCGATGACAGCGGGCGTGAAAGCACGGATGTTGGGCACGGTCACCGGCGTGGTAGAGTTAATGTACTTGTCGAGGTGCATGGAACTCATGCCCAAGTGCTTGGATGCGTACTTCTGAAACTCGTCTTTGTTGAACATAGTCGTGTATTTTTTGCGGCAGTGATAACAAGGATTGGTGCAAATGGTTACAGGTCATTCCATGGTTTGGCGGAGCGTGGCATCGGCTGCTTGTTCCTCTTTTGCTCTTTGGGTAATCGCGTCCAGTATGTTGTGTAGCTCATCCGAGTGGACGGCTTTGTCGGTCAGCGTAACCTGGTAGCGAATGGCTTCGAAGAGTTTGTCGGTTTCGATGCGTTGCTTGGTTTCCGACACGTCTTTTTCGTCCTGCATTAAGCGCTCTACGCTGCTCATTATGATATGATCGGGGATTTCGGCCTGAAAGTAGTTGCGCACCCGGTTGGCGTATTCAGCGCGAAGATCGTCCTCCGTAGCGTAGGCATCGAATTGGCTTTTCATGCGGTCGCGCAGCAGGGACCAGCGCAGGTTTTCGGCAAATGCCGGATATTCGCGCTCAACCTGCTCTTGGTTCAGTTCCTCGTTGTTGTGCAAAAGCCAGCGTTTGAGAAACGTGTCTGGCAGATCGAATCGGTTGTGTTCGAGCAAGCGAATTTGAAACGCACGCATGAGCAGGGCATTGATTCGCAGATCGTAAAACCCACGGATTCGGGGTTTCAGGACTTCGAGGGCGGCCTCCAGCGTGGTCACGCCTTCGCCGAAATGACCAGTGAAAAATTCTTCGTCAAGGTTGGCAGGCTCAATGCGGGACACCGTTTCGATGGTGCCTTCGAACCAATCGCCCACAACCCGATCGTCAATCACTGGCAGGTTGAGGATGAATTTCCGGTACCGTGATTCGTCGTGGCCGATTTCCAGGCTCCGAGCGTTGAAACGCAAGGTATCGCCTTTTTTCTTGGTCAGGACTTCGTTTTTCAGCGTTTCGTCGTGTACCGAGTTGACCAAAAACGAAACGGTGGTTTCCCAGCCGTCGGTCTTGGGCTGGTCGCCGTCCAGCTCGCGAGCAGCGATCTTGACCAAGTCCGTTTCTATGATGTCGGTTTCCGGTTCCGTGCGTTTGCCTGCCCGTTTGCGGGTGTATTCCAAGTCGTTCTCAGCCAACTCGGTCAGGTTGGAAATGGTCAGGCGTTCAAACGTCTGGGCTTTGTTCAGGCCTTGAATTTCAAACGACGGCACAAAACCGACCTCGTACTCCACGGCATACTCATCTTCCAATTGATCCACCTTGAATGAGTACTGCTGCTGGTTTTCGGTGGGCATGGGCCGCCCCAGTATATCTATCTTGTTCTCCTCCAGATAGGTGGACAACCGCTCGGAAAGCAGTTCGCCGAGCACCTCGCCGAAGATGGAGGGGCCGTACATCCGTTTGATGAAGCTATCCGGTGCATGGCCCTGCCGGAAACCTTTGATAACGGCCTTATTTTTGACACGCTTCAGTTCGGTATTAATTTTGGGCTGAATCTCGGCCTTGGTCACTGTGACCGTAACCAAGCAAGAGGTGTTGTCAATATCTTTTCGTTGAATGTTGGGCATGAAAAAAAGGTTACTGGTTAGGGAGGGAGGTTACCGGTTGGAAGGTTAGGAGGGGTACTGGTTAGTTGAGCGGTTGAACAACCAGTAACCTTCTAACCCTCTAACCAGTAACCCCTTAGTGCGGGCGGAGGGACTCGAACCCCCATGCCTCTCGGCGCCAGATCCTAAGTCTGGTACGTCTACCAATTTCGCCACGCCCGCGTTTTGAGGTGCTTTTTTGAAAAGGAGCGCAAAAGTATATCTTTCCGAGAGAACTCGGAGGCGGTTTTTTAGAAAACCGTTAACAAGCCTCAAACGATCTTTGCCGACCGATGCGCCGCAGTATTTTTGTAAAAACGAAACAAACAGGAGGGAAACATGGTGGATTCAAACGCTTGGGGGCCGGACGATGGCCCGATCATTCAGCGGGCCTATCGCAACCTGCTCAAGTGCTTGCCAGGGCCGTTGAACAAGGAGGACAAGCACAATATTCGCTCGGCCTTTGAACTGGCTGCTAAAGCACACCAGGAACAGCGTCGAAAATCCGGCGAGCCGTATATTTTGCACCCCATCGAGGTGGCTCGTATCTGTGTGGATGAGATCGGTCTCGGCCCCACTGCCGTCGTTTGCGCCCTGTTGCACGATGTGGTGGAAGATACCGATGTGACCCTCAAAGAAATCCATGAACAGTTTGGTGAACGGGTTGCCCTTATCGTGGACGGCCTGACCAAACTCGACAGCCTGCACGATTCCGAAAGCCCGCAAGCCGAAAACCTGACCAAGGTACTCCGAACCATGCTCTCCGACGTGCGCGTGGTACTCATCAAAATGGCCGACCGCCTGCACAACCTGCGCACCATCAAAAGTATGGCGCACCACAAGCAGATCAAGATCGCCGCTGAAACGAGCACTATTTATGCCCCACTGGCGCACCGCCTCGGTTTGTACAAGATCAAAACAGAGTTTCACGACCTCTGCCTCAAAATTTCCCACCCGGAGGAATACCACGACATTGCCGACAAACTGGCCCAAACCAAGCGTGCCCGAGAGCAGTATATCGAGACCTTTAAACAGCCCTTGCAAAAGGCTTTAGAAGAACAACTTGGCACCGGCGTACGCATCATAGGGCGACCCAAAAGTATCCATTCCATCTGGAACAAGATCCGAACCAAGCAGGTGTCCTTCGAGGATATTTACGACCTGTTTGCCATCCGCATCGTTCTCGATGTACCGCCTGAACGCGAAAAAGTGGCTTGCTGGCAAGCCTACGCCATCGTGACCGACTACTACACCCCCGTGCCGGAGCGACTCAAGGACTGGATCACCAATCCCAAGGCCAACGGATATACATCGTTGCACACCTCGGTGATGGGGCCTCAGGGGCGCTACGTGGAAGTGCAAATCCGGACGGATCGCATGGATGAAATTGCGGAGCGCGGGTTCGCCGCCCACTGGAAGTACAAAGGCGTGCGGCGGTTGCGAAACGATACCGATGTGTTCGACAACTGGCTAAACCAAGTACGCGACACGCTCGAAAACGTCGGGGCTGCCAATGCCGTGGAGGTGTTGGTCAACTTGCAAAGCGACCTTTTTTCAGAAGAGGTACACGTTTTTACCCCCAAGGGGGAAATGAAAATCCTGCCCGAGGGAGCCACTGCGCTCGACTTTGCCTTCAGCATCCACTCCGATGTGGGCTGCACCTGCCGGGCCGTTCGGGTGAACAACCGCATCGAACGCATCAATTACGTCCTGAGAAACGGCGACCAGATACAGGTCATCACGGACAAGAATCAACATCCCAATGAGGACTGGATGAACTACGTCCATACCTCGAAGGCCAAAAACCGCATCCGATCCGCCCTGAAGGAGGAAAAACGCCAACAAGCCGCATTGGGCCGCGAAATACTGGAGCGCAAACTGAACAACCTGCACAAGTGCCCGGTGGAGGAAAATGCCGATATGCTCGCCAAATGGTTCGGCTACCCCAACCGGTTGGAATTTTTCAGCGCTATTGCCCTCGAACAAGTGGACATGTCGGGCCTCAAATCGTTCCGGCCCGATGGCCAGCGCCTCGTCGAGATCGAAGGCGAAAAAGCGCCCGTGCCCAACGAAAACGAGCCTAAGCCAGCCGATGCCAATCAGGCCAAGCCTCTGAAAAGCCACGCCATCAAGGCCGACGTTCTCATCAACGGCGAACCGGGCACCTACTACGCCTACTCCTTCGCCACCTGCTGCAATCCCGTGCAGGGCGATCCGATTTTCGCCTACATCAGCGCCAAGGAGGGGGTAAAAATACACCGCACCACCTGCCCCAACGCGGCCTTTTTGCTGACCAACTACGCCCACCGGGTACTAAAAGCCGAGTGGGGAACCACCGTGAAAGCCGACTTTATCGCTGCCATTCTCGTCACCGGCATTGATGCCGGCCCCGGGGTCATCCAGCAGATCACCGACAGGATTTACGGCCTCGGGATCAACATCCGTGCATTTTCCATTACCGGCGAAGGAGGCTATTTTGAGGGCCGCATCTCGCTGGTGGTAGCCAACACACATCAATTGAACCAAGCCATTTTGGCACTGAAGGCGTTCAAGTTTGTGGCGAATGTGAGCCGGATGGAGTGAGTGTGATACACCTTTTTTACTTCGCGATGCGAGGTTTTGTGCATGGCCTTCGGCCCAAGAGCGTGTTTACATTTCAGTCGCCGGGCTGCAAGTGGCAAGCCAACCGACAATTGTTGAGTGGTACGGCGAGAGCCTTGCTACAGTTTTTTCAAGTGCGTGTCGAAGCGGTCACAGCAGGGCGAAACGAGGGAAAGGGTATCGGCGTGTATTTCTACCGATTTCTCGAAATCGTGCAGCAAATGAAGGTTTATTTCCGAAGTGGGCTTGTCGGAAACAAAGTGTACCAACATGTCAAAATCGGGGTCGTTGATCACTTCGATCTTGCCGGTAGTGACCAATTCGCCGTTGCGCACAATACCAAACACGGCGTTCGGCTTGATCAACAGGTACTCGAAATCGGGCGTGTATCCTCCACCGTGGATGCCCCCGGACGTAGATACCACGCGCCAGTTCCCGTAGATGTTGTAGGGTTTGTCCTTCAGGATGTCGGTAGCGTGGTACTTGGTCGCCGGTACGGCCTTGAAAATATCCAATGCCGGGCCGACTTCGCTTTCTTCTTTTTGGCAGGAGACGAACAACGCAACGAGCAGGATGAGCACAGAGCCTGCGGTGATAATTTTTTTCATAGCAAAACAAGTTTTTTCCCCACAGACAACGTGCTGCTCGCCAATGGTTGGTTGGGCAACCAGCTATTTTATCCAAGTCCGCCTTACATTTGGCCGAAAAATACCGAATATATGCGCCAGCACATACTAGGCAACCTGCTTCAAAAGGAGCTCCTCTCGCCGGAAGACGCGAACAGAATCGGGCAATTCGAGTCGGGAAAACCATTTTCGCTGCACTGGGAGCTCAAAACGCTGCTTTATCTCGGCGTGCTCCTGCTCAACCTCGGGCTGGGCTACATCATCTACGAAAACATTGACACCATCGGTCATAGCGCTATCATCGCTCTGATCGGGGCAGTGTGCGTTGTTTGTTTTTGGTATGCCATCCGGCACCGACGACCCTTTACGACCGGCGAGGCAGAAAGCCCTACACCGTACTACGACTACGTCCTGTTGTTGGGCTGCCTGCTTTTTCTGGTTTTGGAAGGCTACTTGCAATACCAATACCAGGTTTTTGGGACGCGCTACGGGTTGGCCACGTTCCTGCCGATGGTACTGTTTTTCGGACTGGCCTACTGGCTCGACAACCGGGGCGTGCTCTCGCTGGGCATCACCGCGCTGGCATCGTGGGTGGGGTTGACGGTGACCCCAAAAGACTTGCTCGCCCGCAATGATTTCAACAGCTCGACCATCGTTTACACCGCTGTCCTGCTCAGCGCGGTATTCTGCATCGTGCCCTTTCTGAGCGAGCGCCGCGATTTCAAAAAACATTTCTCCCTGACCTACCTCAACTTCGGCGTGCATATCGGCATGATCGCCTGCCTGGCGGGCATGATGGCACTGAACCAAACAGTGATTTTCTTCCCCCTGCTGTGCGCGGCGGTCGGGTACTTCATCTGGTACGCCCGCACGCGCGGCTCCTTGTATTTCCTGACCGTGGCTGTGCTCTACGGCTACATCGGGGTCACGTACCTGCTGTTCAACACGGTGCGTGCCGCCGACTTCTTTTTCTACCTGTTCTACTTCGTCTTTTCCTGTGCCGGGGTCATTGTTTTTCTGATCAACTACAAACGGTTCATCAAAACCAACACGCCATGATTGCCTACGACCAAACACAGTTGGATTCCTTGCTGACGCGCGACACGACCGCCGAGTGGCACCGGCAGGGCTTGCTTTCTGATGAAAAATGGTTGGCCGTGCAAATTGCCCACCCACCGTATTTTTACAGGCCGAATGTGTTCGTGCGTATAGGGCTGGCTATTTTCGCCATGATTTTGATACAGTCGGTCATTGGCCTGCTGGCGTTGTTCACCAGCCCAAGCGCAGAAATAAGCATGGCATTATTTTGCTTTTTCACCGGGGTATTGACGCTGGTCATGCTGGAAGTGTGGGCCATACGTGCTGCACGGCACTACGGCAGCGGCGTGGACGATATGCTACTTTACACGGCCACCACGATGCTGCTCAGTGGCGTGTTTGTCCTTTTAATGTCCGGCAATACCGACCCGCTGTTTTTTTCCTGCATAGCGCTGCCTGTTTTGGTAGCGGGCGCTATCCGGTACCTCGACCGGTTGATGGCGGCAGCGGCGTTTATTTGTTCACTGGCCATCGTCCTGCAGATCGCCAATAAAGCCCCCGGGTTGGCACTCTACATTTTGCCATTCACAGGTATGCTGTTTGCCGCAGGCGCGTATTTTTTTTGCAAAAAAGGCCAAACGCGGCACACTTGGCGGCATTGGCACAAGACACTCGGGGTGGTTGAATTTCTGGCCATCGTGCTGTTTTACCTCAGCGGCAATTTTTGGGTTGTGCAACAGGCCGCAGCCTACTGGTTTGGACTGGGGCAAGTACCGATGCCGTGGTTTTTCTGGACGTTTACGTTCGCCGTCCCGGTAGCGTACATTTTTTGGGGGCTGCGCCAAAAAGACCGCCTTTTGCTGGATGTGGGGTTGGCCTGTGTAGCGGAGGCCGTGTTCACGTTTCGGTACTATTTCCATGTGATGCCACTAGCCTGGGCGGCGGCGATTGGTGGCGGGGTGCTCTTCGCAACAGCCTATTTCTCCATCCGGTACCTGAAAAAACGCTCAAGCGGGTACACCTACGAGGCGGATGCAGACAAAACGCTGTTGCAGGAAATCGAACAACAGCTCATCGCACAAAACCTGACCGGCCAATTGTCAGCGCCTGCAGACCAGCAAGAGTCGCTCGGCGGCGGGCAGTTCGGCGGCGGCGGTGCGGACGGGCAGTTTTGAGTTTCTAACCACACTACGGTGAATTGGAAAATGTCCCGTAGTGTGGGTTGAAAGGCAAGCGAGAGCCGTACTTTTGGCCCGAAAACGACATGTCGTGAAAACAACCTTGACACCGGCCTTTTCTGAGCTGGCTCTTGTGGAGCGGTTGCAACAAGGCGAACGCCCTGCGTTTGCCGAGTTGTACGACCGTTACGGCAAAAACCTGTACGCGATCATCTTCGAGGTGACCAAGTCGGAGTCAGACGCGGAAAACGTGCTCCAAGACACGTTCGTGAAAATTTGGCGCAACATTGGCCGGTACGATGCCGCCAAGGGGCGCCTCTACACTTGGTTGGTGGTCATAGCCCGGCGTATGGCACTGGATTTTGTGCGATCCAATTATTTTTTGGAAAGACAAACGATCCAATCCGCCGACGTAGTCGTATCTGTACCCAGTCCGGCACCCGAAATGCAACGGCTCGACCACATCGGTCTGGAAAAAGCTGTCGAGAGCCTGCAACCGCACCTCAGGCAGGTCATTGACCTGCAATATTTCATGGGCTACTCCCAGCAGGAAGTGGCCGACGAAACGGGCCTGCCGCTCGGTACGGTGAAAAGCCGTACGCGTGCGGCGCTGTCGCATTTGCGGCAAAAATTGTCTTTTGAATCATGAGCGAGTTAAACACATACATTGCCTCCGGTATAATCGAAGCCTACTGCCTCGGCAGCCTGCCTCCCCAAGAGGCCGCTGAGGTGGCGGCTATGGCCGCCAAACACCCGGAAGTGCAGGCGGAAATGGACAGCATTCTGGCCGCTCTGGAACAATACGCGAAAGGCCCGGAACCTCGGCCGGAACTGAAAAACCAGGTGCTGGACTTTTTGGGCGCATTCCTGAAAGAAGAAACCGTTGACTTGCAAAACCCGCCGCTTATCCACCGGTACAGCGACGCTACAGCTTGGAAAAAAGCATTGGCAAACATCCGCCCGGACATGGAGGAGCCGCACTTCGCGGTTCGGGTGCTAAAGGAAACGGACGACCTGATGCTGAGCGTGGTCTGGCTTTCTGGCAATTTGGTGGAGGACGAACACACGGAAGACGATTTTCAGGAAAGTTTTTTCATCCTCGAAGGGGCTTGTGAGTGCGATTTCGATGGAAAAATCGTGCGATTCAGCGCAGGGGATTACTTCGAAATCCCGCCGAACACGCGCCACGTCATCAAAAATATTTCCGAAGGGCTGCCTTTTGTTAAAGGTTTGGTGCAACGGCGCAAGGCAGCCTAACGGCCTAACTGCACACGATTCAATCAGATTTTTCAACCAGCACTATCTTTCTCCGGCGATGAAAAAAAACTGGATTCTCCTCTTTGCCCTGCTGAGCCTTTTCGCAGCCTGTAATCAGCCTGCACCCGACCCGCTGAAAACGTATTTTACCCCCACCGACAGCGGCGTGCAGACCGGTGGTACCAAGATCGTAACCTTGAAAACCACCAAGGGGGACTTCAAACTCTGGACCAAGCGCTTCGGCAACAACCCGCGCATCAAACTCTTGCTCCTGTCGGGCGGCCCTGGCTGTTCGCACGACTATTGGCAGTGCATGGAAAGTTTTCTGCCTGCGGAGGGCATTGAGTTCATTTACTACGATCAGCTGGGAACCGGCTTTTCCGACAATCCCAACGACACAGCCTTCTGGGACCTGCCCCGTTACGTGGAAGAAGTGGAAACGGTGCGCCAAGCGCTTGGCCTGAACAAGGACAATTTTTTCCTGCTCGGCCACTCTTGGGGCGGTATTCTTGCCATGCAGTATGCGCTCAAGTATCAGGACAACCTGAAGGGCCTCGTCATTTCCAACATGATGGCCAGCTGTCCCGAGTACGGCAAATACGCCGACGAGGTTTTGGCCAAACAAATGGATTCCACCGTTTTGCAGGAAATACGTGCCATTGAGTCCAAAAACGATTTTTCCAACCCGCGCTACATGGAATTGCTCATGCCCCATTTTTATGCAAAACACATCTGCCGCCTACCAATGGCGGAATGGCCGTTCCCGATGACGCGCTCGTTCGACCTGCTCAACCAAAGCCTGTACGTCACCATGCAAGGCCCCAGTGAATTCGGCATTGCCGGGCGGTTGGCCAACTGGGACGTGAAAGCGCAGCTGCCCACCATTAAAACGCCCACGCTCACTATCGGTGCCACACATGACACGATGGACCCCGATCACATGAAATGGATTTCCACTGCCGTGCAAAAAGGCCGTTTTCTGCTCTGTCCCAACGGCGGACACATGTGCATGTGGGACGACCAGAAAACCTACATGGAGGGGCTGATCGCTTTTTTGAAAGACGTGGATAAGGGGTAGAGGGGGGCAGGTTAGAGGGTTACTGGTTAAATATCATCGCGCCACTATCCGGTCGGGTACCGAACACCCGTGAGAAAAAGCCCTTGTGGTGGCACGCTCCAACTTTTAGGCAGCGGAGTCTGTGATTCCAAAGCCGCCCGAATATCCTCCAGCGCGATTTGGCCTTTGCCCGCCAGCACACACGCGCCCACGATCAGCCGAACCATGCCGCGCAAAAACCGGTTCGCCGAAATGTGAAAAACCATTTTGGCCTGTTCCGGCAACAGTTCCCAGCGGGCATCCGTGATTGTACACCGGTAGTGGCCCACACCGCTCTCTGTTTTGCAAAACGGCACAAACGCCTCGTACTCGGGCAGCAACACGGCCACGGCATGCAGGGCATCTGTGTTCAATCGTGCGCCTTGGGGGTAAAACCACGCTGTTTCAACAGCGAAAGGGTCTTTACGCAGTGAAATGTGGTACTCATAGCTCCGCTCCACGGCATCGTACCGGGCGTGCGCATCGGGCTGAACGTGCAAGACTTCGTGCGCGGCTATGTCGTCGGGCAAGAGGCTGTTCAAGCCGTTCAAAAATTTTGAGGGGAGGTCTACGTCGCAGTCAAAATGCGCTACGTAGAATCGGGCATGTACGCCTGCATCGGTACGTCCACACCCGACGATTTCTACGGGCTGCCGCAGCAGGGTGGCCAAGGCAGTTTCCAGCGTTTCCTGTACGCTCGGGGCGTTTGGCTGGCGTTGCCAGCCGGAATAGCGGGTGCCGCGATAAGCCAGGTGGAGGAAATAGCGCATTATTCTTTTACGACCGGTATGCGCTCCTTGCGTTCCTTCGGCATTTCCATGCGTTGCCCCGGCGTGGCTTTCATTTCAGGGGAGTCGAAGCGGATTTTAGCCGGTGGGGCAGGGTTGTTTTTGGCATCCGAGCCGGACGGCAGTTCCAAGGAGCGTGGAGTGTTGGATGAATTGCTTGGCATGCCGAACTCCAGGCCCATCTGCTGGCGAATATCTAACGGGAGCGCGTTTTTGTTTACGGTAAACGAGATGGTGTTCAATCGCATGTAGGCATCCGACACGTACATGTAGCCTTTCCGTTGCGTTGACTCGCCCCAAGAGTTTTTCACGGCATAAAAAAGGCCGCCCTGGGTTTCGTTGAGTACGCCCGTGATGTGCATCAGGTGGTCGTCTTGGGTTTCCAGGCGGTCGAAGGCCTGCTGGCGCAGTTCCTGAGTAACCAATTTTTCCGGCTCCCAATATTGGAACGTGCCAGCGATCTGGTCTTTCGATTTGGCGGCCCAATCGGCCTCGGGGGCTACGGCAAGGCCTTCTTTTTTGGAAAAACCGGGGTTGCTCACGTCCGTGTCCCACTCCACGGTGAAGCCTTTTTGCAAGGAGTGGTTGAGGCAGCGCATCATCTCGTTGAGCGGCATGTTGAAAAACTGGCCGTTGGAAAAATTGTCGGGAACCTCCAGCACAAAATTGGCCCCAAACGGGTGGTGCGAGAAGGACGTGATGCTGACGTAATCGTCGGGGTTTATACCCAAGTACTCGCGGAACGAGTTGGGCGAAAACTGGATGTTTTTGTACACAAACGTGAGCGGCACAGGCCCGAACTCGGCATCCAGCACTTCGTCAACCCGGCTTAGCCAATCGGCGCGGAGTTCGCCCCTGCCTGCTTGGGCGATGAAGGTGTCGCACAGCGTTTGAAGTGCTTTTTCAATTTGCTTGTGGCTGAACGGTTGCGCCGGATCCTTGCGGCCGGGATAGGCACTTTCCGGCACCACGCCGTACTGCCGGACGGCGTTGAATTTGTCGTGCGCCAATCCGCCTTCGCTGAGGTTGGCTTTGCCCATGCGGCGTACGTAGTTTTCGCATTTTTGGCGATAAATGTGCCGCACGGTAAACATCTCCGACAAGTTGTGCTCGCCCTTGCCGGTACGCAAGACCTCGCTTTCCAAAAAAGATGTCGTGGAGAAGCTCCAGCAAGTGCCTGTTTTGTCCTGGCTTTTTACCGGTGTGGCCGCCAACATTTTCACCTCTTTGAACGCGTATAGTTCGGGCGTTTGGGCCGCTAAGTTGGCCGCAACCACGACGGCGGCGAGTGCAAACGAAAATACCTTTTTCATGCTTAACCTGTTACGTTTTTGTGTGACTTGCTTTTTGCGGGTCGGCGTTTATCTAAAATTGATGTAATCGTTGGGATTGACCGCACGGCCTTTGTGCCAGAGCTCAAAGTGCAGGTGCGGCCCGGTGGTGTTTTCACCGGTGTTTCCGATGATGGCAATAGCCTCTCCGGCCTTAACGGCGCTGCCTGCCTTTTTGAGCAGCACCGAGTTGTGCTTGTACATGGTCACCACGTTGTTGGGGTGCTGGATGGCGATGCTGTAGCCGGTCTCTACAGTGTAGCCGGAGGAAATCACCACGCCATCGGCGGCAGCTTTCACGGCTGTGTTTTTGGGTGCGGCCACATCCACGCCGAGGTGGTCTTTTTGCAGGTCGAACGGTGACATGATATCGCCGGAAACAGGGGGCATGAAAAACAGTTGCTCCAAGGGTTGTTCCCTCGACAGCACGGGGTTCAGGCCTACGGCGGCTACAGGCTCGCCGGTTGTAAACGTGCCTTCGTCCACCGCTTTCCGAAGCGCCTCGTCCGCTGCGATGCGTTCTACTTTTCTTGCGGCGGCAGCCGTGTCAGCAGCCGTGTTTAACGCACTTTTTTTCTTGGCTGCCTCTTGACTGAACGACTCCATGTCGCCGGTCAAGATTTTTCGAAAGTTCTCGTTGTAGGCCCGGTGCGCGTGAATCTCGTCTTCCAGGTTGGCCACCTTCGATGTCAGCAGCGCGATTTCGCCGTCGCGCTGAAAATCGCCGTACCCGGGGATGTAGCGTTTGAGCGGTGTGTACATGATCAGGATGGTCATCAGGATAGCCGTGCCCACCACAAGTGAGCTTAGGAAAACGTACACGCTCAAGGGCGACAGCTGCAGCGAGGTCACCTCCTCGAATGTTTCGTCGTTCATGATGACCAACCGGTACTTGTCGCGCAGTTTTTCCATCAGCCCGCGACCATCACTTTCGCGCCGCCAGAAAAAGCCCAGCGCTCGTTTTGCCAACGCCAAATATCTTTGCATGTCGTTTGCGTTTTTCTGAGTGCCTCTGTGACACTGTTTGCGCCACAAGAAGGATAAAACACGCGCAAAGTTCGCTCAAAATGTGTAGCCGCCCACTGAAATTATCACGAGGATGCAGCGCAAAATTTTATTCCCACTCAATTAGACAACCGTTCCGCCCCAAAATGCACCATAGTTCTCCGTTAAAGTCGGGCCTTGTTGCCCCATCCAACTTTCCTTTCTGCGCATGAAAAATTCACGGACCATAACAACTGTGCTGCTGGCAGTGTTGCTGCTCGCCATCGGCTGCGTGACCACCAAAAAGAAAAACGAAGAGGCCGGCTGGCTCAAACGCAACTGGCACAACCTGACCTCCAAGTACAATTACTGGTTCAACGCCGACGAACTGCTTGACCTGACCATAGCAGGGCTGGAAAAACAACATACCGACAACTATGGCCAAATGCTGGCCCTCTACCCTCATGCCATTCCTAACCCACAAACCGCTTTGGCCGATCTGGACAACGTGATCAAAAAATCGTCCATGGCCATTTCCCTGCACCGTGTCAGCGATTTCACCGACGACTGCTACACCATGATCGGTCAGGCACAGTTCCTCAAACGCGATTTTGAAACTGCCGAGGCCACCTTCCAGTACATCCGGGAAGAATACAACCCCAACACGAAAGCCAAGATCAAAATCAGCAAAGAGAAAAAAGAGGAAGCCAAAAAGAAGAAGAAAAAACCAGCCAAAAAGAAGAAGAAAAAACCAGCGCCCAAACAGAAAAGCAGCAAACCGGGCGAAAAGATCGAAGACAAGCCA
>JBEBHD010000181.1:0-11293 GCA_040080915.1 Saprospiraceae bacterium | reverse complement strand
AGTTAGAACCCGGCAAACTGATGCGAACCGGCTTGGATGCCATGCTCGGCGACCTCGATCCGTTCACCAACTACATCTCCGAAACCGACATCGAGGGCTACCGTTACCTCTACGACGGGCGCTATAACGCCATTGGAGCCGAGGCCAGGAAGTTTGGCGACTGGGCGGTCATCACCGAAATATTGGAGGACAGCCCCGCCCACAAGGCCGGAATCAAGGTCGGCGATGCTGTCATCAGCGTGAGCGGCCAGAGCGCCAAGGGCCGTAGCCCGGAAGACGTGATGGCCTTCCTGCGGGGAGTGCAAGGTACCAAAGTGGACCTCGTGGTGCGCCGACCCGGCGAAAGCAAAGACCTGCGCATCACCCTCGAGCGCGGCGAAATCACGTCCAACAACGTACCCCACAGCGGCATCGTGGCCGACGGTATCGGCTACATTTTTCTGACCACGTTCACCCAGGACGCGGGCGAAAACGTGGCCAAAGCCCTAAAAGACCTCAAGACCAAGCACCCCAACCTGAAAGGCGTGGTCTTCGACCTGCGCGACAACGGCGGCGGCTTGCTGCACGAAGCCGTCAACGTGTGCAACGTCTTTGTGCCCCGAGGCGAGCTCATCTCCAGCACCAAGGGTAAGGTGCCGGAGTGGGACCGCAGCTACAAAACCACCCAAAGCCCCGTGGACGAAAACATACCCGTGGTAGTGCTCATCAACAAAATGAGCGCCTCGGCCAGCGAGATCGTTTCCGGTTCCCTGCAAGACCTCGACCGGGCCGTGTTGCTCGGCCAACGCAGCTATGGCAAGGGCCTCGTGCAAAATACCAAGGACGTGGGCTACAATGCCAAGATCAAACTCACCACGGCCAAATACTACATCCCGTCGGGGCGCTGCATCCAGTCGGCTCGTTACAAAAACGGCCAGCCTGTGGACATTCCCGATGCCGAACGAGCCGCGTTCAAAACCCGCAACGGTCGCCGCGTGCTCGATGGCGGCGGTGTCACGCCCGACGTGATGATGCCCCACGACACGGCCACCGGCGTGGTATGGGCATTGCACGACCAAAACCTGATCTTCGACTTCGCCACCGAGTGGGCGCTCAAAAATCCCTCTGGCATTGACTCCATCGAGGCGTTCGAGTTCACCGATTGGGATGCATTCAGCGGCTTTGTTCAAAGCAAAAACTTTGAGTTCGAGAGCGATTTGGAGAAAAAACTAAAAGAACTTCAATCCTTGGCCAAGGCGAACAACTACCCGATAGAAGCCGACATCATTGCACTCGAAAAGAAAATCGCTGCGGAGAAAAAAGGCGAGATGCTCAAAAACAAGTCCCGAATCCTGCACGAGATCGAGCAGGAAATCGTGGGCCGGTTCCACTTCCACCGGGGTAAGGTGCGTAAAAACCTGAAAAACGACCCGGAAGTGGAGGCTGCTGTGAAACTGCTTTTGGACAACGAGCGGTACCGGGCCATTCTGTCGGGTAAATAAAAAAGGGCGATCAGGCAAAGGGCAGCGTCACTGTGAACGCGCTGCCTTTGCCGGGTTCGCTGTACACGTCCACAAAACCCTTGTGCGCCGTGACGATAGCTTTCACGTAGCTCAGGCCAAGGCCGAAACCCTTGACATCGTGTACGTTGCCGGTGTGTACCCGGTAAAATTTGTCGAAAATGTGCTTGCGGGTATCCTTGCCGATACCCACTCCCTTGTCCTCCACGCTGATGGCTACACCACTGGGCACGTTGCGCGTGCGGACGGTGATCTCGGGTTTTTCCGGGCTGTACTTGTTGGCGTTGTCGAGCAGGTTGTGTACCACGCTGACAAGGTGGGTGGCATCGCCGGAAATAACCGGGCGCTCAGCTTTGAGATCGAGCGTGAGCACGCCGTTGCGGTTTTCCACCTGAAGGCTGAAATTAGCTGCGGCCTGCTGGATGAGCTCGTGCAGGTTGACATCGGCAAGGCTGAGCTGCACGTCCTTTTTGTCCAATTGTGCGATCTGCAGCACCCGCTCCACCTGGCTGTTCATACGCCGGTTTTCCTGTCGGATAATGTCCACAAACCGCTTGATCTTGTCCGGGTTGTTCACGACCATCGGGCTGGCGATGCTGTCGGTGGCCAGTGAAATGGTAGCAATGGGCGTTTTGAACTCGTGGGTCATATTGTTGATGAAATCGGTCTTCATCTCCGACAATTTTTTCTGGCGGTAGATGACCTGAACCGTGTACCAAAAGCAGAACAGGATGATACCCGTGAAAATGACCGACAGCGCCAGTGTTTGCCACACCGAACCGAGCACGAGGCTGGTGCGGTTGGGGAAATAAATGGACAGGTGCCCCGGCGACTCGATGTCCTTTGGAAAAAGCGCCACCCGATAGGGCGAGGTGTACAGCGTGGCCGCTCCGCCGTGGATGACCTTTGGGCTGTTGTCCACCACGACGTAGTGGTCGTTTACTACCACAAAACTGCTTCGCGCTTTGGCGTACACGCCGTATTGGTAAGGCGTGTTGATGCCGCGGCTGTCGAGTTCTTCTTTCAGCGTTTGGGCCAACAAATCCAATTGAATGCGCTCGGCCAAGGGCTTGGAGTCCACCAACTGGCTCACTTTCATGTATTCCCAGAGGGTCATGTTGTCCTCGAAGCTCTGGGAGCCGGAGGCCGGGTTGGGCAGGCTGTCGGTACGGGCGACCCGGCGGGTGGCGTAGCCGTTTTCCAAGTATTTGGCGGCGCGTCGGACATTCCGATTGGCCTCATTGGAAAACCGGTAAGTCGTGTTGAGTGCCTCCAGAGCGGCCACGTCCTCGAAATATTGGAGCTTGTCGGCCACCCGGTTGAGCACGGCAAATATGTTTTTGTCAAACTGCTCCTCGTTCAGCCGGATGCTCCAGCCGATCCAGTAGATCTGCAAACAAATGACCCCGATGAGGGCGGCGGTCATCATGCCGATGATGAGGCGTATGCGTTGGGCGTTCATGTGCGACGGGTGCTGCTGCTTCAAAACTGGAAATCGTACGCGAAGGTCGAGCAAAAAGCGCAGACGTAAGGTGCTAATGTGCTGATGCGCTCGCCTCGGTCGGCATTGGCAATATCGGGAGGCCGCCCGACGCGGCGTGAAAAAGTTTCACAGAGGCCAACAAAGATGTGGGAGACATTTTTTGTTTAATCGGCCAACAACCGCATTGACACAAGAATAGACTGCATTCACACAGTCTTCAAAGATTTAACACGGAGAAACCAACCCGCCTTCTTACCTTCGTAGCGTTGCTTTCGTCAAGCACCGCCCGGGAGCGCTCGCGACACGACACCCATCACCCGATTCTTTCACCAAAACAATTTTTTCCAATGAGACATTGTATTTCTTCCGGCGGAACGGGGCATGATATTGCCCGCACGCAAATCTATGAATTATGTAATTCATACACATGTCGTGAAAAACACAGTCAGACAAAAATTGCATGGCTAGCTGGCCGCATGTTGGCATTATGTATCTTGATGTGTTTTGTTTTTACACTTAACGCCCAAACTGAGTCATTTTGCAGTACGGTAGCTGGAGGGCCGGGCGCAATAGGCCCAATTCCTCCGTTTTTCTCACCGCCACCACCTGGGCCTTTTTATACCTCGCGTCGCCAAGTTTTCAGCATGAAAACCAATACGTCATGCTGAAAACTTGGCGACGTGAGGTATACATCAGGGTTTACCCCCACGTGGTCAGGATGCCTGACGGGTCTGGCGGGCAGACTGATGAAGCCATTGACGCAGCATTTGCAAGATTGGCTGCCGACTTCAGCCCGCATAATATCTTCTTTGTTCGCGCTTGCGACATAGTTGATGTCCCGGTTTCAGAAACAGACTACGGCCTATTCGACATTTATTGCGATTTGTGGGAAAACCCACTCTATAAGCATAGTGACGGGATTGATATGTTTTTCGGGCCAGAAGAAGAAACGGATGGAATAGTAGGTGGAATAGCATCTAATGTTCCTGGTAAATCCCTTATGGCAAAAGGGATTTGGTCGTTTGGTGGTTTCGAGGCTCCTGCCATTTCCTCTTCTGTAATATCACACGAAATGGGGCATTGCCTTGGGCTGTGGCATACGTTTCACGGCTATCCAGGGATCATACCTTTTGGTATGGACTGCCAAGGCAATAATGTTCCAGCACCGGATTATTGCTGCGAGTTAGTGAATGGCTCAAATGGCACTACTTGTGGAGATTACGTCGCAGATACTGATGCTGACCCATACCTTTGGGCGACACAATCATCATGCCAAGACCTCATCCTTCTCTTTAGTTCCAGCTACCCTTGTATTTACAAGGTGTCCCAAACGGTTACTGCAGATATTAATGGGGATATCTTTACGCCACCTACGGACAATCCAATGTCGTACCAGGCATTTCTGAATTGCATCAATACCTTCACCCCTGGTCAAGGCGAACGTATGCGGCAAATCATCGCTATTTCGCCTGTTTTACAAGCCTGTTTAGTGCAGCCCGACATGGTAGATGTAATAATCAATACGAACACCACATGGACAACGGCGAATACACCCAATAATGGTGACTTTTTGATTGAAGGGGACCTAACAATAATGGGCGGTGCCACACTAACCATCAACCCGGGTGTCCGTGTCCGCTTTGGCGCGGACAGCAAGGTAATCATCAGGCCCAATGCCCTGATGCGTCTGAGTGGCACGTTGACCAGTATGGGCTGCTCACAGACCTGGAAAGGCGTAGAGGTGCGCGGCAGTCTGCCCAGCCAATCCCAGTTCACTATAAATGGCATTAGGGCGCAAGGCCGCTTGGAAGGGCTTACAGGAGGTCTTATCGAAAATGCTCAGACGGCTGTTCAATTGTACGGCCCTACAACCGCATTTGCAGGCGGCCAGATCAGTTGCTATGGTACGACTTTCAAGAACAATACGGTAGGCGTTGACTTTGCTAATTACATCAACTTCTGGCCGCTTCCCTTACCGGCAGGTCAGCAGAACCAGCCGCGCGACTATTATGGCTCATTCAGCCGTTGTATTTTTATCACCGACAATGATTACCCCCACAATATGCCTTTCAACTCGTTCATATATTTATCAGGTGTTAACGGGGTGCACATCGACGGGACAACGTTTACCAACGAAAGGGACATTGATGGCACTTCTATTCACAACTGGGGCTACGGTATTCAGTCCGTTGATGCAGGGTTTACTGTGACAAGCAGCCCGGACGGTATCATTTTTCCACCGCCATCTTACACTTTTTCAGGGTTCCGCGGACTGGGCTATGCGGTACACTCACAGACGAGTGTGGTTAACCGCCCCTATATGGTGCGCCAGGCAAACTTTGACCGCAATTTTGTAGGGATTCGCAATTGGTCAGTGGACGGGGCCACCATCCTGTTCAACAACTTCAACCTCGGCGACCTGCCCTCCACAGTACCCACAGAAGATGCTGTCGGAGTTATCTTCGAGACGGATGTGAGCGGCTTTACCTGTGAGGAGAACGAGTTCGCCCGAGTGACCGGGCCTGCGGTAACGACAATCGGCAGCATCTGTATCAACACGGGCGACCAACACAAAGAGATTCGGCGCAACACTTATACCGGGCTGCACATCGGCAATCTTGCTAACCAGCAAAATGCCGTAATCAACCACCCTAACAATCCCAACCCCGTTTTCCGAGGGCTGTACTACGATTGCAATTTCAATTTTAATGTCGCCAATGGCACAGGCATAGATTTTTCCGTGCCTAACGGAGATGTTCGGCCAAGACAGGGACTGGAAGCATTTTTGCCGAATGGAACGATTGGATACAGCGCCGCAGGCAACCGTTTTTCCTACACAGGCATCGACTTTTCTAATTTGGGCGCGGCGACCAGTTATTACTTTGACCCATTGAGTGCCAACCACGAGCCGCAGACAACTCAGGGGTTATTTCAAAAGCTTAACGCAGAAGTAAACACGTGTATCCAATCATTTTGTGAGCCGCCGTGCAAGACATATGTAGAGTTGGAGGGCATCAAAGATGGTTATTTTGCAAAAAAAGCGAGTTTAGATGCGTTGAATTCTACAATAGGGACTAACCCAACCGAGCAACAACTTGCTGCCCGTGCATACTACCAATACAGCATGGATCAGGATGCTTACCTGATAGCCTTGCACATGATGTACGATACGGTGCATTACAATGCCGACAGCCTTCGTACTTGGATAGCCAATATGAACAGCGTGGAAGGAGACCTTTGGCTGGCCAACCATTATCTGGCACACGGGGCAGCGCAACAGGCAAACACCGTGCTTGATGCCATGCCCACCAAACACCACCTTACGGCAGAAAAACAAGTGGACATTTTTGATTTCAAGGTCATCAGTAATGCTATTTTCGGGCAAGACCCTAACTACTTGCACGAGGCCGCACTGCAAACTATTATGCCAATTGCCTTCGGCGAAGATGGCTGGGCAAGAGGCTGGGCAAGACGGCTGTTGACACAACAACAACACAGTTGGCACTTTGCGCCGGAATACGTCAAGTACGGAGAGGAAGGAGGAGAAAGGCAGGGCGTAGCATGGCAAACCGCTTTGGCATCAACCCTACAAATACAGCCCAACCCTGCTAGCGACCATGTAGTTTTCACCATGCCCGCTAGCACCGCCGCAAGCGATGTACTTCGAATATTTAATGTGGGTGGAAAAGTGGTTGCCACCTTTACCAATCTTCAGACAGGTGTCGATCTGACTTGGCAAACCGGCAATACTCCATCCGGCGTTTACTATTATCACTTCTTTTCAGATGGGAAGCCCCACAGCGGAAAAATTCTGCTGAACAAGTAAGCCCTTTTGTTTCACCGCCCACAGGCTGTCGACATGACAGCCTGTGGGCATTTCTGTTATGGCCATGCGAGTGTTCTTGATTCTTGCTTTGATACCGTTGTGTTGCCCAAGTGCTAATGCCCAAATGGGATTCAACAAGGTATATGATATCGGCTATGCGTCAGCCTTTAATTCCTTAGAGTACAAAGATGGTATTGTGACAGTGTATGGAGTGGTTTTTGACCAAAACTCACCCTCATATTGGGGTTTGATGTTTTATCAAATAGACACACTCGGGAATACGCTGAATAGTTCAGTTTATATTGATAGCATTGGGGATGATTTTACTGGCTGCTACCCCAACAGTTTTATTAAACTATCAGATGGCAGCGGGTATGTGGGGATCGGAACATTTTTTTTCCGCAGGTCAGGCTATCTGGCAATTTACAACAACGACGGCACCATCCGAAGAATCGTTGAATACGACGACCCTAACACACTGACCGATCACTATACTGAAATTATAGAATTGCCAGACGGCTTTTTCATATTGGGCAACAAGCAGCTCAACGATTACCATTCGCATATCTTCCTGATGAAGACCGACAAAAAGGGCAACAAACTCTGGGAAAAATTGTACGGGCATCCGACACGGGAAAATTGGTTCGGCAGCATCGTCAAAGTCAATGACAACGAGTACGTCATTGGCGGGGCTACTACAACTATTCCTACCACCCCGCAACTGGTTTACAATACCAGCAACTTTTACGTCACTGACAGCTTAGGCAACCTCAAATCATCTTGGCAGAGTCAGCTCAGTACAACAGACATAGGTGTGGGACATGGTATGCAACGAACAGAACAGGGTGGATGGGTTTATTCAACCATTGAAATACGGTTCGAACCGCCATTAAATGTTATCGAAAGAAAATTAAAATTGATAGAAAGAGATAGCCAATATAACATCATAAATGAAAAAGCCTACGGCGATTTTAAGCCAAATAATATTCAACAAAATCTGAAAAATCTGTCCAATTCTGATTATTTAATGGTGGGGACAAGGTCCATTCAATTTTCCTCGCAAACACAATATCCAGGTTTAAATATGGGGTCGTTGTTCCGGTTGTCGCCCAATGGAGACAGCATTTGGAATTTTTTAGATACTGCGTTTGGCCTAGCACAAAATCGTATATACGATGCCGTCGAGCTCCCTTCAGGAAGCATCATCGCCTGCGGGTACAGCCAAACCCTCAACCCGCCCAAAGACTGGAGTTGGCTTATAAAAGTCAGCAAGGACGGATGTGTGGACACACTCAACTGTTTCCCGGTGTCAGGTATTGAAGCAGTCTGGCCCGAAAAACAGGTAAAGGTTTATCCTAATCCGGCTTCCGACTTCATTTACATAGAATTGCCAGATGGCGGGCAATCGGAGTATCAAATCTTTGATTTAACAGGTTCGTTAATCATGTCAGGGTTTGTGTCCAATGGAAAGATTGATGTTTCATCTTTGCTTCCGGGCGGGTATATGCTGCAGATTAGATCAAAAAGCACATTGGTCACAAAAAAAATTGTAAAAATTTAGAGACTGTATGAGTTCTTTGCCCCTGATTACGGGTTGCTACGAAGAAAATTGGAGCGACGACAACGCCGGCTGTTATCCAACGCCCCTAGGCAAACGCATCAAAGTAGAACCGTCAAAGTCGGCGAATTCAAAATGGGCAGATTTGGGCCTCAAAGGCGGTAGATTTGGCGAAAAAATGACGGATCAACTGCTCCCCGCCAGCGTTGTACCGGACGCGGCGCTAGTACCGCTGAAACGCCACGGGCATATTGTCGTCGTACAGGCCCGTCAGCACAGGGTTTTGCACGTTGGCGGTGTACTCGCGCACCTTGCTGCGCACGTAGTTGTACAGTTCCCGGATGGTGACGATATTGTCGCCGTTGGCATTGGCGGCCCCTTTCATGCCGCGCAGCAGGTAGTGGGTGAAAATCCCCTGGCGCAGGCCGTGGTCTTCGAGCGAAAGTTCCTCGGCTTTCGATGACATGAACAGCGCGATGCCGCCGCTGGACTCCTCGAACGCCTTGTAGTAGCTGTCCACCGATACCGGAGCCGGACCTTTGGCCGCCAGGCCGTAGTTCAGCGTGCCGCTGTGGCAGGCATCGGCGATGCAAAGTTTGTGCTTGGCCTTGCTTTGAAGCAAAACCTGTTTGATCTCCTCGTGGCGGAGTTTGTTGTTGTAGCCGTCGAAGTCTACCGGGAGAAAACAGCCCTCGAGGCCGTGGCCGCTAAAGAAAAAGAGCACCACGTCGTTTTCGTCGGCTTTGAGGAAATACTG
Source organism: Saprospiraceae bacterium (assembly GCA_040080915.1). Classification (GTDB taxonomy): domain Bacteria; phylum Bacteroidota; class Bacteroidia; order Chitinophagales; family Saprospiraceae; genus M3007. Next base: position 2,170 of record JBEBHD010000181.1, on the reverse strand, counting down.
GCGCATGGTGAGCAGGATTTTCTCGCGGCTGGCATCGTCGTCCACGAGCAGTGCGATCTGCTCGTCGGGCAGGGCACCGCCTTCGGGGCTTTTGAGGAAGGAGTAAACGTGGTAGGCATCGTCGTCGGTGAACCGCAACGACGGCATGGCGGTGTAACGGCCCACGCCGACGATGACGGCGTAGATTTTCACGCTCCGGCTCGCTTCCACGCGCACAGGATTGTTGGGCACGGACTCGTCGGAGTCGAGGTCACGAACGGCGTGTCCATTGACCCAAACAGCGCCGTTGGCCCGCCCGTCGGTGGTGTACAACACGCCTGGGCCATTGGGAGCGCCGCCAGCCCATTGGCCTTCGTAGCGTTCGCCGCTGGCGTAGTAACAGGTGCCTTTTCCTGCCGGAACCCCTTCCTTGAATTCGCCGATCCACAACGAACCGTCAGGGTAGCGGTAGTAGCCGGAGCCGCTTCGACAGTAGATGGACGTGCAATTGCGAAGGCCAGTCAGTTCGGGTTTGCTATTGGCCGGTTTTTGGCTGTTGGCATTGGGCCACTGGGTGGCTGCCGGTTTTTGGCTGCTGGCTGCCGGTGGTTGTTCGGCGAGTTTGCCACTTACCCAGGTGCCCTCCGAAGTGCTGCCATCTCGGCGGACGAGGCGGCCTTTGCCATTTTTCTGGTTTTGTTTCCAGCCGCCGGTGTAGTACGCCCCATCGGGGTAGTACATGGTGCCAGTGCCGTCGAACTTGCCGAACTTGAATTCGCCCTCGTAACGCTCCTTGGAAGGCCAGAAATACTTCCCTTGCCCGTGGGGTTGGCCGTTGGCCCAAGCGCCGGAATAGCGGTCGCCGTTGGCAAAACGATAGGTGCCGTGGCCGTTTCGGCAATTGCCCTCCAAGCATTGGGCGGACAGGGTGGTTTGGTTGTTGAGGAAAAAAACGATCGGGAGGATGGTGCAATAAAGTAGACCCTTCATAAGAATCAGTAGATTTGACGTGCTTAACGAATGCGGGTGAAGAAGAAGGGTGCAAATACTGTTAAACATTGATTAAAGAAAAAACAGGGCCGGGTGTGCCGGTCGCAGGATCGGGAAGTACCGTAAGTGGGATGCGCATGCCCGTTCTGTCGGGCGGTTCAAGAACACGACGACTACCCGAATATTGTGCCAGTCGCATGAGGTTCCAAGTGAATTTGTACATTTGCGGCTCCAACCAACTGGCTATTATTTTGGCTTTCAATAATTTAAAAAAAACAAAACTATGGTAAAAAAATTTGCACTCGCACTCGCCTCGGCCGCCCTTCTGGCTGCCTGCGGCGGTACCCAGGCCCCTCCGACCAGCAACGCTGACGGCAGCCAAAATTTCGGCGCAGCCGTAACCGCCGACAATGCCATCACCTACGAAGCCCTCCGACCCAAAATGGGAAACACGGATTCGCTCGCCATCAAGGTGACCGGTACCGTGGGCGAGGTTTGCCAGAAAAAAGGCTGCTGGATGATGCTCGTGTCCGACCAGCCCGGTACACCCGAGATGCGCGTGACGTTCAAAGACTACGCATTTTTTATGCCCAAGGACCTGACTGGAAAGCGCGTGGTGCTCGACGGTTTTGCCTTTATTTCCGAAACATCCGTGGACGACTTGCGCCACTATGCCGAGGACGCAGGCAAAACACCCGAAGAAATAGCGGCCATCACCCAGCCGGAGCGCGAAGTGGCTTTTGAAGCTGCCGGCGTACTGATAATCAAATAAAGGTTTCTGGTTAGAGGGTTAATGGGTTTCTGGTTAGGAGGTTAGAGATTATTGGATTGCCTTCTAACCAGAAATCCTTTAACCCTCTAACCAGAAACCCTCTAACCAGAAACCCTCTAACCTACAAACCAAAATTTTTCTTAACCCAAAATGCCTGCGGCCGCGAACATCCGTTACTTTTGTGTCCACAAACGAGAAGCGCTGGGTATTCGACTGTGGTTTCGGGTATCCAATTTTTTTTCCAGCGCTCAAAAGCCAGTACCCGGATCGCATTTTTTCACAAAACATTTTTTTTACTTGGCATTAAAACCTTCTTCTCCCAAGCCCGGTGGCGGCGGCAATAACCGCCCCGGCGGCAACAATCAGAACCGCCCCGGCGGTGGCACCTCCAACCGCCCAGGTGGCAGCACGCCTTACCGCCCTGGTGGC
>JBEBHD010000018.1:0-38581 GCA_040080915.1 Saprospiraceae bacterium | reverse complement strand
GTACAATGACCAATGTACAATGACCAATGTACAATGACCAATGTACAATGACCAATGTACAATGACCAATGTACAATGACCAATGTACAATGACCAATGTACAATGACCAATGACTTGTGAGGTGCTCTGTCTACTGCACCAACGTCGCAAACCCTTTGTACTCCTGCCGCTCACCCCGCGGCCCGATAAACGAAACGAGGTACACGTACACACCATCGGGCGACATGCCGCCGGAGTTCCGTTTGCGGCCGTTCCAGGACTCGGTGGGGTCGGTGGTTTCAAAAACCATTTCGCCCCAGCGGTTCCATATTGTCATGCTGAAATTGGTCACGCCCTCGAGGTAGCCCTTGCCGAGGAAGCCGTCGTTTTGGCCGTCGCTGTTCGGCGTAAAGGCGTTGGGCATGAACCAGCGGATTTCGGGTACGATGTCCAAGTATTTCGTCAGCGAGTCCTTGCAGCCTTCCGGGTGCGTGGCGATGAGCGTGATTTTCATCAAACCGGTGTCGGGAAACGTAAACGTCGGGCTTTGCTTGGTGGTGGTGCCGAAGCGGTCGAACTGCCAGTTCCAGCGGTTGGCACCCACTGACAGGTCGGTGAACTGGACGGTGTTGTTGAACTGGGTCAGCAGCGTATCGGGGAAGAAAGTAAAATTGGCTACGGGCGACGGCTCCACACGGATCAGGTTGAAAAACGTATCGGCAGTGAAGCACCCAATGGGCGAGGTGATAGCTACTTGAATAGTGTACACGCCCGGGTTTTCGTACACGTGCGTGGGGCTGATGATGCCGGAGGCTGTTTTGCCATCGCCGAAATCCCACTGGATATCGTAGGTGCTGTCAATAGGCGTGGAGAGGTTGTTCAGGAAAATTTCAGCGGGTGCGCAACCGATGTAGCGGCTCGGCTGGAGGATGATGAGCGGCGGCACGGGAAACCAGTTGACCAATTGGGTCTTGTTATCTGTGCAGTTGTTTTTGTCAAAAACCCGCAGGCTCACCGGGTGGTTGCCGGGGATAGGGTACAAAAAATCCGGGTGTTGTTCGGTGGACGTACCGTTGGGCACGCCAAAATTCCAGCTCCAGCGGTTGATGCCGCCGTCGCCGGTAGACAGGTCGGTGAAACTGACCGGCCCGGCGATGCAGGTGTCGTACTCGAACTCGAAATCGGCATTGATGTCCGGATACACATTGACCCGGATGTTGGCCGTGTCGGCGCAGGGCTTGCCGGGGTTGAGGTACAAAACGCCGAGGTACTGGCCGGTATCGGGAAACGTAACGGTAGCGTCCCAGTTGGCCTGGTCCACGAACGTAGAGGTTTTCAGGTTGAAACGCCACTCGAAATTGGTAATATTGGACTGTTGTTGGCTCTTGTTTTGGAACTTGATGGTGTTGTTTCCGCAAGAATTGACCACAAAGTGTTTTGGGCCTACAATGCTGTCGCTTTGGATGTTGGCCAATACGGTCGGGGTGCATTCGGCCACGTTGAACTGGAAGTCGCGGCGGATGGTAGACAGCAGTGTGGCCCCGCGAAACTCCTGGATGCACACGCCCACCACGAACTGGCCCAGTTCAGTGGGCGTACCGGTGATGAGGCCGGTGTTGCTGTTGATGGTGACCTGCGGGTTGCCGCCCATGGGGTTCTTGGCCTCGTAATTGGGCACCACAAATTGCACGTTGTTGAACGGCGGGCCGCAGGGTGGCGTGGGCACGGCACCGTCGCAACCGTAGAGGCCGGGCGGGTTCAGGATGGGGCCGCCGCCCTCCAGCGGGCTGCAAAAACTGTAGAAAATCTGGTCGCCCTCCGGGTCGGTAGCAGCGTGGTCGTAGATGAGCGGAATGCCGCCGCAGATAATGATGGGCGGAAAGCCGTTGAACGTCGGGCTGCTGTTTTTCATAACCTGGGCATCAGGTGTGAGCTCCACCATGTACGTGGCACCTATGTCGCCCGGTTGGATGAGGTTTTTGATCGTCTGGTTTCGGCAGCAGCGTTGATAAACAATGAAATAACTCTCGGTGAGCAGGATGGGCAGGCTGCGCTCGAAAACATAGATACCCTCTTCCACGCATACGCTGGGCAACTGCGTGACGCATGGCGGGGGTATCGGTTGCAGGCGGGTGATGGACTGGGGCGAGATTTGAAAACTGGTCAAAAAGATGCTGCTGTTGTACTTGCCCCGGAAAATGGAAATTTGCCCAGGGCTGTCGAACCCGGCCCCGCCACCAAAACAGTCCCGGTAGATTTTCATCGTGAACTCGTAGCGGTTTTGGTTGCTCGCGTCTGTGCCAAGGTACCGGTACGTGATCTCGCCGCCGATTATGTGCCGGGCGAATAGCGGCGCAGGCAGGCAAAACAGGACAGCCAAAAGCGCGGGAGCAAAAAATCGGTGGAAAAAGGCCTGCATAGTGTTTGTGTTCAAAATTGTTGGGTTAAAAGTCGGACTTTTGTCCGCTGGATTTTTTCTTGAAACCAACGACAAAGAAACGCCAATTGTTTAGTATGTTCCTGCTACGAGACGACATTTCCGACATTGCCCGCCTGCTCCGTTCCGGTGCCATCATCTGCTATCCCACCGACACCATTTGGGGCATCGGCTGCGATGCCACCAACCAAGAGGCCGTGGAGCGCCTCTCCAACCTGAAAGGCCACCCCACCGGCAATGGCTATATCTTGTTGGTGGACAGCCTTGACATGCTCAAGCGCAGTGTAGCGAGGATACACCCGCGAGTGGAAACGATGCTCGCCTACCTCCATCGCCCCATCTCGGTGGTTTACCAGCCCGATGCCGCATTGCCCAAGGGCGTTTTGGCTGCCGACGGCACCGTGGCCATTCGCATTGCTTCCGATCAGTTTTGCCAAGAACTCATCCACGAATTAGACCGGCCCATCGTAAGCACGGCGGCCTGCCTGAACGGCGAGCCGTTCCCGCCCACCTACGGGGCCATCAGCAGCGAAGTCCTCGGCGCAGTGGACTATGTGGTGAAATACCGGCAAGACGACCGGGAACCGCAAATCCCCTCCACCCTCGCCCGCTTGGACCGGCACAACGAACTTGAATTTATCCGGGAATAAAACCATGTCCAACAAGGAAATAGCCTACGCCTTCGACGCGCTCGCCAACCTGCTCGAACTGCACGAGGACAACGAGTTCAAGATTCGCTCCTACCGAAACGCCTACCTCGTGCTGCGCAAACTCGACCGTCCGCTGGCCGAGATCGGCGATGCCGAAATGAAAGCCCTCAAGGGTATCGGCCCGGCCATCAGCGGAAAAATCCGCGAATTGCTCACCGACGGCAAGATGAAAGCGCTGGAAGATGCCCGCGCCCAAACCCCGCCCGGTGTGGCGGAAATGCTGGAAGTCAATGGGTTTGGCCCCAAAAAAGTGCGTACCGTGTGGCGCGATATGGGCATCGAGAGCATCGGCGAACTGTGGTACGCCTGCAACGAAAACCGCCTCGTAGAGTTCAAGGGCTTTGGACTGAAAACCCAGGACGACCTGAAAAACAAACTTGAGTACTATTTGCGCAGCAAGGACAAATTGCACTACGATGCGGCCGAGGAAGAGGCTGATTTTGCCGGAGCATGGCTCACGGGCAAACTGCCGGGCGCGTTCGTCAGCCCGGTGGGCGAACTGCGCCGCCGCTGCTCCGTGGTGGAACGCCTCGAACTGCTCGTAGGCTACAACGGTGAACTGTACGCCGCGTTCGATGGGGAAACGATGACGCTCGAAAAAGAAGAAAACGGCACCTATTTCGTCCGCTTGGAAAACAATACACCCGTACTCGTACACCGCTGTCATGCCGAAGAATTTGGCTCCAAACTGTTCCAGCGCACCGGCAATGCGGCATTTTTGGACGCGTTCGTGAAATCCGCGCCCGACCTGAACTTCCGGGGCCTGCGCACCGAGCAGGAGGTTTTTGAAAAAGCACGTTTGGCCTATATCCCGCCCGAGCTGCGCGAAAGCGCCGACGTGCTCAACCTTGCCCGTGCGAACACACTCCCCCGCCTCATCGAAGAGGCTGATATCCGTGGCGTGCTGCACGTACACACCACCTGGAGTGACGGCCTGCACACCCTGCGCGACATGTGTACCCACGCCCGTGAACTCGGCTACGCCTACATCGGTATCACCGACCACAGCCAGTCGGCATTTTATGCCAACGGCCTCAAACCCGACCGCGTGCTGGCTCAAATGGAGGAAATTGACGCGCTCAACGCCGAAATGGCACCCTTCCGAATTTACAAGGGAATCGAAAGTGACATCCTGAACGACGGCTCGCTCGACTACGAGCAGGCGCTGTTGGAAAAATTCGACTTCGTGATCGCTTCCGTACACAGCAACCTGAAAATGAACCGGGAAAAAGCCACCGAACGGGTCGTTAGGGCCATCGAAAATCCCTACACCACCATTCTCGGCCACCCCACGGGGCGCCTGCTGCTCAGCCGCGAGGGATACCCGTTGGACTGGGATGCCGTGTTCGAAGCCTGCTCCCGCCGGGGCGTGGCTATCGAACTAAACGCCAACCCGTACCGCCTTGATCTCGACTGGACGCTCATCCCCGAGGCAAGGAGGCACGGCATTCGAATCAGCATCAACCCCGACGCGCACAGCAAGGACGGCATTCAGGATATTCGCTATGGCGTGCTCGCTGCACGCAAGGGCGGCTTGACGGCGGAGGGGTGTTTCAATTCTGGCGAAAATCTCGCGACCCGCCCGTCGTGACACTTTTTTTTCCTTACAACGGGCGAGTATAGCCTTTCTCAAAAAATCCAGCATTTCTTTTTCCGCTTGGCCCCGTTCTTGGTCTTTTTCACCACCACCGGGTCGCTGGAATAGCTCTCCACGTTGAACCGGTTGTAGGCTACCACTACGTAGGTGTAGTACTCGCCCTCGGCGGCGGCAGGGTCTTCAAAAATCCATTTTTCCGAGTAAAAAGGCGTGTAGGTGATCAGGTTGCGCGGGTTTTGGAAATCGCCCACGGCCTCACCATCGAAGCGGTAAATGGCGAAGTAGTGCGGGTTTTCGTCGCGGGCACCGATGTCGCAGGCATGCCAGGCCAGTTTGACCGCACTGGGCGAGCCGCCCACCCGACAGATTTGCGGAGTAGCTGGCGGCGTTTTGGACAGCCAAGCCATGCCGGGTACGCGAGCGGGATTGGAGTACAGCACCGTCATCAGCGAATCTTGCACACCGAGAGCGTTGCGCAGCAGGGGTTTTACGGAGAAAAAAATGCTGCCGTGTACGCCGGAATTCCCGCGGTTGAGCGCCACCTGCCGTTTGATCTCGTCGGGCTTGTTCCAGTTGGGGTCCACTTCGTTGTTCTGGATTTTGTAGGCGGCATGGCCGGAGTACAAGTGTTTGCCGTAGGTGTGTTTGCTCCACCAGTCGAGCAGGGTTTGGTAGTCCGCTGGCGGGAAACCGATGCTCCAATAAATTTGTGGCGCTACATAGTCAATCCAGCCGTTGCGCATCCATTTGAGCACGTCGGCATACAGGTCATCGTAGCAGGTGATGCCGGCACGGGTCTGGGAACCGTTGATCGGGTCTTGGTCGGCGTTGCGCCACACCCCGAACGGGCTGACACCAAAGCGGACATACGGCTTGATCTCTTTGACCATTTTGGAAACGCCCTCCACGAGTTTGTCCACATTGTCACGCCGCCAGTCCTCTACGGTGGTAAAACCGCGCGGGTCGGTGGCATACGCGTCGAGGTCTTGTAGCGATTGGCCGGGTTCTTTGTAGGGGTAAAAATAGTCGTCGAAGTGAATGCCGTCCACGTCGTAGCGCACCACTACTTCGCGCACCACATTGATCAGGTACTGGCGCACGAGGGCGCTGGCGGGGTTGAAATAGTAGCGGTTGCCGTAGCGGAACAGCCACTCACCCTTTCGGTTGTCGGGCAATGACCGGAGCGGGTGCGTGGGCGCGAGGCTGGCCGTGTCGAGGTCGAACGATGCGCGGTAGGGGTTCATCCAGGCGTGAAATTCCATGCGGCGGGCATGTGCCGATTTGATCATGTGCTCCAGCGGGTCGTACAGCGGTTCGGGAGCCAAGCCTTGTTGGCCGGTCAGGAACTTGCTCCACGGGGCCACAGCGGAGGGGTAAAATGCGTCGCCGGCAGGGCGGATTTGTACAAAAACCGCATTCATGCCCATCGCCTTGAGCACGTCGAGGATGCTGTCGAACTCCATGCGCTGGCGTTCGGGCGACAGGCCGGGAGCCGATGGCCAGTCAATATTGGCCACGGTGGACACCCATGCGCCGCGCAGTTCGGCCACAGGTGCGGGAACGGGATGTTGAGAAAAAAGCGGCAGGGCCAGGGCACAAGCGGCAAGCAAAGCAAAAAGACGGCGGGAAGGGAGTAGTCGGGACATTGTCGTTTGTTTGGCGGTAAAAATAGAGAAGTCTTGGTTTTTGCCGGGCACTTTGTCGCATGGGCTATACTTCGCGCTGCGAGGTTTTGTGCATGGCCTTCGGCCTACTATTTTGATTAGCAGCGCTCAGTATGACAAAAGCGGCTTCGCACCTTGCGGTGCGAGGTATAACTTTGCGGGACAAATCCACAGTAAATTCCTGAAAACCAGCCAACCGCATCGGCTACTCGGAAAACGGCGGGCCGTTCTCGCTGCTGCACCTGAAAGTGATCCAGGAGGTGATCACGCTGGTTGTGTTCGTGGGCTTCACGCTGGTGTTTTTCAAAAACGTAACGCTGAAGTGGAACCACTTCATGGGGTTCGCATTTCTGGTACTGGCGGTGTATTTTATTCGGAAATAAAATGCCACTCAAACAATCTGCACATAACTTCCCAGCACCCACTGGTTTGCTCCGATCCGGTGCCAACCCTCGCGGCTGGTTTCAAAAATATTGACAATATCACCCTGATTCAACTTGGCCACCTGCGCATAAGCGGTGGACGGGCCGGATCGGACGTTCAAAAACGCGAACGTAACCTTGCCTTTTCGGGAAGCAACTGGTGCTGTGGGTACGCTTGGCAGCACCTGGATGTAGTCGGCGCTCACAAACTCGTTGGCAGAAATGCGCCAAAATCCGGCGTTTTTATCCAATAAATTCACCACGTCGCCTTGGTTGAGCCGTCGAACAGCGGCATGGGCGGTGGACGGGCCTGAACGCACGTTCAGAAACTGCGACACCACCCGTCCGCGAGTTGTGCTGCTGGTTGGAGTCGAGGGCGGTGCAACGGGCGGCGGAGTCGGGTTGGTGGGTGGCGGCGGCGGGGTTGTTGTGCTGCCCGTACCACGTGCTGCCACGGCCATTTGCACGGCTCGCAGGGCGTTGATGCGTCCGTAACCATAATATATGGAGTGGCCATTGGGGCCGTATGTGCCCGCTGGCCCGACCTTGTCGGTGCTTTGGCGGAGGATGTTTTTGATCTCGCCGACGGTCAGGTTGGGGTTGGCCGTGAGCAGGAGGGCACAAATTCCGGCAGCCAGAGGTGCTGCGCTGGAGGTGCCGCCAAAACCGCTGGTATAGCCCAGCACGACGGAACGCCCGTCGTGGCCGAGGTCGCAGGTGGCGGTGGTGATGCCTACGCCGCCGTCGCCGTTGGTGGGCGCGCACAAAAACGCTGTGGAGCCGTAAAACGAGTAGCTGGAGCGTGCGTCGAGGCTGTTGGAGGCGGTCACGCAGATGCCATCGGGGTGGGCTGCAAAATCGCTGACCTGGCGGGGCTGGTTGTTGGAAGCGGGATTGGCATTGCCTGCGGCAAAAAACATGGGGATGCCTCGTCCGCCGCGTCCCTCGCGGGCCACCTTGGCGAGGAAGTTGGAAGCGTATGTGGACAACGGCACGGGTGAGGGATAGCCAAGGCTACATGAGATAATGTCGGCCCCGTTGAGCATGGCGTGCTCGAAGGCGTTTTTGATGGCATCGTCAGTCAGTACGTCCAACTTTATGGGGATAATTTTGACATTGGGGGCTGCGCCCAAAATGCCCTGCGCGTCCCAGGCACCGGCGGCCACTGCAGCGCAAGAAGTGCCGTGGCTGATGACCCCGAACGAGCCGTTGTTCATGCGCACGAAAGGCGATACGTCGGTGTTCCGGGCTGCGGCGTTGAACGGGCTGCGGATTTTGGTGCCATCGCCGCGCAGTTGCGGGTGTTCGGTGGCGAAACCGGTGTCAATGACTGCAATTTTCAGGTTGCTGCTGCCGAGGCTGCCGAGGTAGCGCCAAGCCTCCTGCACTTTGGCATCGGCACCGCGCCGGAAGTATGAGGGCGCGTACATGGCGTTGGGCACGTCCACGGCAGGAATGGCCTGCCCGGTATTTTCCAAATGCCATTGCGAGGCGATGAACCGCCCGGTAGGCGGCGAGAACGCCCAAGTGGCCGGTGCGGCGGCAAATTCCGGCTCGGCTACGGCCACGATCGGATTTGCCTGCAAGGCAATGGCGCACTTGATCGGGTTTGGCGAAGCCGGTGTCACGCTTACCCGGAACGCACCCGGCCCCACTATCTCCTTGATGCTGAGGCCTATTTCTTCCAACAGGTCCAACATCTGCTGGTCGTCAGTGTCCGGCGCGAATTCAATGTACATGCTGCCGGTGGGAATGAGCGGCACGCCTTCCTGGCCTTCCATGTTCCAGATGTGGGTGCCCACGGCCACGTCGGGCCGTTCGCGCAGGGTGTCCAATGTACCGCCGATGTCTTTTTTATCGGTCACGAGCTCGAAGCCCTCCACCGCTGGCGGGGCAAGCGTGTCGCGCCGGGCAGGTTCGTTTTCGTGTACCTTGGTGTACTGGACGGCAGCCTCAGTTTTGCTCTTGTTGAGGTTGATTTGGGTTCCACCGTAGGAGAAGATGACGTTGTCCGTGTTTTTCTTGGCCATTTTTTTTGCGTTTAAAGGTCAAAACTGAATCCCTCTGCCACAAACTGCTCGTAGTTTTTCTTGTCGAACTGGTAAAGTTTGGCGGGCCGGTGTGCCACGCCCTCTTGCAGTTCGTTCAGGTTGAGGAGCAGGTTCATCGCGAGGATTTTTTTGCGAAAATTTCGTTTGTCCAATTTTTCAACCAGGATGGCTTCATAAAGTTGTTGCAGTTCGGTCAGGGTGAACTTGGGTGGCAACAGCTCGAAACCGACAGGGGCCATTCGCACCTTGAGTTTAAGCCGCCTCAGGCAAGCATCGAGTATCTCGTTGTGATCGAATGCGAGATCCCCCACTTCGGGGATGGTATGCCAGCGAGCGGACTGGGCAAAGGATGCCGGAGTCACAACATAATCGCTGATTTTAATTAGAGAGTAGTAGGCAATAGTGATCACGCGCCCCAGCGGGTGTCGGGTTACGGCACCAAAGGCTTTTACTTGCTCCAAGTACACGCCGCGCAGGCCGGTCAATTGCTCCAGCACCCGCTCGGCGGCGGTGTTGATGTCTTCGTTCGGATAGACCAGATCGCCGGGCAAGGCCCACTTTCCTTTGTGCGGCGCTGCCCCTCGATGGATGAGCAGCACTTTCAGGTCGCCGCCGTCAAATCCAAATATCACATTGTCAACAGAGAACGCGGACTTGAAAAAGCTCTCGATCTCGCTCATAGGTATTCGTTGTGTGTTTAGCGGGGCCAAAACTACTGACATATTGGCCTTTTATTTGCATGATTGTTTTTGTGCGCGGGGCCAAATCGGCTTTTTTATCCCAAAGGGTGCATGAAAGCGCTACTTTTGCGACCACTTTGAGCCTCATCCGGTTGACCCGGCTTTGTACTATCCCAATGCAACGATTCACAAGAACACACTCCAACCATGCAAATTGACCTGGCTGCCCATATCGAAAAACTGCTGTTCCTGCACGACACGCTCACTATTCCGTCGTTTGGCGGGTTCACGGCTTCCAAAACCACTGCCTCGGTGGACTATGCCGGCGGTACCGTAGCACCGCCGGGCAAAACGCTCACGTTCAGCGAAAACCTCGTCGTTGACGACGGCCTTTTGGTGGACGACATTGCCAAAACCAATGCCATAACGAACGAGGAAGCACGGGAGGCGGTACGCAAGTTTGTGGAGCAGGTGGAGCAGCAACTCGGCCAACGGGAGATCGTCACGCTGCCCGGCGTGGGCCGTTTGTACCGGAACTACGTGCAGAAAATCCAGTTCCTGCCCGATGCCACCAATTTTCACGCCGGTTCCTACGGACTGCCGCCGCTTCAGTTTTCGCCCATCGCCCGCTCGCGGGAGCTGGCGGAAAAACCAGCCTCAGATAGCGCCGCCAGTACGACCATCGCCACGACTCCTCCGCCGCCACCCGTAAAGACAAACACTGTGGTGCCGCCCGTGCCGCCGTTGCCGGCTCCGCCAAACTTTGTCGCCGAGCCATATCAACCACCGCGCACATCAGCATCCCGATTCGGCACTGTCATTGGCATCGGACTCATCTTGTGTACAACCGTTTTCGGTGTCTGGTGGTGGTTGAACAACCGAGATAAATCGCCAGCAAACGAATCCGTTGAAACGCAAAGCGGCGACGGGATGGATCAGCTGTCCGCCGCACCGTTGCCGGGCGTTTCGGAATTGACCAAAATTGCCGAAAAAGAAAACGCCAATAACCGCCGCCCCGCGCCAACGGAGACTTCTGTTGAGGAAAAAGACCTGAACGACGAAGTGGACGAGGCCGCAGAAGCCCGCGCCGCCGAACAAAGCCGCCGCCAAAACGAATCCCCCGCCGCACGCCCCGAAAAAGGCCGCGAGTGCGTGCTGCTCATCGCCACCCTGCAAGACAGCAACAACGCTGACCGCCTCATCGCCAAGTTGGAAGGCGCAGGTTACGACGTGTACCACCGCCAGCATCGCGGGCATCAGGTCGGTATCAAATTCACCTACACGAAACAAAGGGAAATTGATGCGAAGCGGGAAGAGTTGGTGCGATTTACGGGGGAGCGAGGGGTTTTTGTGAAAAAATAGGTAGAGGGTGGCAAACCGAGCGTGGGTAACCAGAAACCTTCCAACCCTCTAACCAGAAACCTTCCATTTATGCTACGAATTGACCACATCGGAATAGCCGTGCGCGACATGGCGGAAAGCAACGAACTGTTCCGCAAACTGCTCGGCGAGGCCCATTACAAAGTCGAAACAGTGGAGACCGAAAAAGTCGCCACGTCCTTTTTTCATATTGGCGAAAGCAAGATCGAACTCCTGGAGGCCACCGATCCGGAAAGCCCCATCGCCAGGTTTATTGAAAAACGCGGAGAGGGCATCCACCACATCGCGTTCGAGGTGGACGATATCCGTGCCGAGATCGAACGCCTTGAGGCCGAAGGCTTCGTACCTATCAACCGCGAACCCAAGCGAGGGGCCGACAACAAGTTAGTAGCGTTTTTGCACCCCAAATCCAGCAACGGCGTGCTCGTGGAACTCTGCCAGTCAGCGTGAAAACCAGCGGCGATCTAAACCGTTTTTGGTGTTTCTTTGAAAAAAATTTGCTCGAACGGCCAAAGTTCCGATTTTAGCGCCCGGATTGCGGGCCTACCCGGAAATCCCGTTTACAAGAACTAATCCATTCTATTGTATGAATGGCGCCGACTACCCTCGCGGGCAGCCGGCGTTTTTCATTTTAGGCCAAAGGAGGTTTGTGGATAGGCTCCAAATACCCGCGCAGGACAACTGCGGCTTTTTCGATCATGTCCGATGTCACATCGAGGTGCGTGACGAACCGAATGGTTTGCGGCCCGAAGGCAGACGCTCGCAGTCCGGTTTTTGTCAAAAAATCCAAAAAATGAGCGGGCGTAGCGGGCGGCCTCAAATCAAAAATCACAATGTTGGTTTCCACCGGACGGATGTTTTCCGTGTACGGCAGTTCGGCCAGGGTGTCGGCCAATCGGCCGGCGTGGGCGTGATCTTCGTGCAGGCGCTCCACGTGGTGGCTCAGTGCGTACAGACCTGCAGCGGCGAGGTAACCGGCCTGCCGCATACCGCCACCCATGGCCTTGCGCACACGCCGCGCTTCGGCGATGGCCTCTCGGCTGCCCGTCAGCACAGAGCCGACCGGTGCGCCGAGGCCCTTGGACAAGCATATACTGATACTGTCCACCGAGGAACCGATATCAGCAGGGGCATAGCCTTTGGCCGCCATGGCGTTGAAAATGCGGGCACCGTCGAGGTGCAGGGCGAGTTTTTTTTGGCGGCAAACAGCGCTGATTTGCTGAATGCTCTCCAGCGTGTACGCTCCACCACCGCCTTTGTTGCAGGTATTTTCGATGACGGCGAGCGTGCTCCTGGGCAACCAGTCGAACGGAGGCCGTACTGCGGCCTCCACTAATTCGGCGGTCAGGATGCCGTTTGACGTGCGGATGAGATTGACCCCGATACCGCTGTTGAACGCGTAGCCGCCCACTTCATACTGAAAAATATGGCTCATCTCGTCGCAGATCACCTCGTCCAACGGGCGGGTATGCACCTTGAGCGCAATTTGGTTGGTCATGGTGCCGCTGGGGCAAAACAGACCTGCCTCGTGACCGAACATGCCAGCGCATGTTTCCTCCAGTTTGTTCACGGTGGGGTCTTCGCGAAATACATCGTCGCCTACGTCGGCGGCCATCATGGCGCGGAGCATACCCGGCGTGGGTTTGGTTACGGTATCGGAAAGCAGGTTGATCATGTTTGTGCTTTGGCACGTACTTTTTAAAACGACTCAAAGAACGTTCGTGCATTTCGGCCCATGCTGCGTTGCATAGTGTCGGCATCATGGTAGTTATTGCCCTCGATCTGCTGACCGGCATTGCGGCCGTACAGCGCTACTTCCCAGCGCGGGTTGTTGATCTCGCCGCGGGCCGTGGAATGCAGCAGGATAAAATCCTCTCCTGCCAATGAGGGGTTGTAAAACAAGAACTTGACGTTGCGCTGGCTGGTCTGTGGGAAGTTGTAGTACACCCAGATTTCGTACGGTGCCGCGCTGGGGTCGTCCTCGACCCGGATCAAGTCGTCGGGTCGGCCGAAGCGGATGTAGGTGCGGCCCCGGTCGGTCTCGAACCCGTACCGGAAGCCGCTGCGAAACTGTTGATCAGCGGCACCAGCCACTTGCATAAATTCGGTATAGGCTTTTTCGGGGTTGTTGGGGTTGAGGTTGACAAAGTGCCGGAACAGAAAAAAACGCATGGCCTTCAGGTCAGAGCCGGCGAGCACGTTTTTGAGCATTTCCGAATCGTCGCCCAACATGAGCGGCGAGATGGCACGCAGGCTGAAGCGCAGGTTTTCCTCGTTCAGGTTGGTCACGAATTGTTTGGCTACTATTTCGTCGGTCAGTTGAGCCTTGGCCAGGTCCATGTCGAGAAATGGGTTGCTGCGCTGAAACTGGATTTTCCGGGCCGTGATCAGTTCGTTGGCCTCGTTGCGCAATTCCACCGTGAGCGCATAGTTGCCGCTTTTCAACTTGCTGATGTTCATCGGTACCAACAGGGCATCTATCGTAGCGGGCTTTTTCCGCTGCGAACCGGCCGAAATCAGTTCCGTGATGCCGTTGCCCAGTTCCTGCTCCACGATGTAGCGCACCAGATAGTTGCCGTTGGCAACGATCTTGTCCGAATGGTACACCTCGGCGTAAAAAGCGAGCATGGTGGCCTTGCGGTCGTAAAAAGCGAAGGGCAGGGGCTCGATGAAGTAGCCGTTTTTCACAAACGGGCTTTCCGAGTCATCGGGCCGGTAATTGCGCAACAGGAGCAGATCGGACAGGTAGGCGCTATTGCCGAGGTCAACCTTCAACGGCTTTACGACCGCCTTTTTGTTCTCCGGGTCATTTACGTCCGTCAGTGAAATTTCCAACGTGTAGTCGCCTGCCGGCAAAAACATGCGTTTCACGTCAAGTAGGTCTTGGGGTACGCCCACAAACGGGCTGCGCAACACATATTTTTCGTAGGCCACCACCTTGTCGCCTTGTCGGACCAGGATCAGCGTTTCCACGCCAGCCTGCAAATGCGTGCTGTCCACTTGTTTGAACGTGACCGATCCGGCCGCGATCTCGATGTTTACCTCCAAGTACGTCTTTTCCGGCGTAGCGTACACCGCATGGGCAATGCCCGCATCAAGCGCCGCGAGGTGGCTTGCTACAAAAAGAAACATGAAGACGGTGGAGAGGGCGAGTGTGTTTTTGTTTTTCATAGCGATATTTTTTTCCTATCACAAACCTACGCGATTGCTCCGGCAATCAAAATATTTATCTCGGCTTTGACGCGATTGGACACGGAGGTGGGAGGTTTTTCAGGCCCCGCCCATCTTCTGTCCCCAAGGGGAGGCACATCAAGTGCTGTAGATCATTCCAACTCGAATAACCCAAGCCTCCCTCCCATTTTGGGGGGGTGATGTACGCCGCCAGCTCTATTCCAGAGCAGCAACGACCAATTTATATACTTCTATTTTACGTTCCCACCGCACCTGCACGAAATAAAGCCCGTCAGGCAAGCCATCGCGGTACAGCACGACGCTCGGCCCGGCCACATTGTCCAACTGCTGCACCCGCTGCCCCGCCGAGTTGTACACGATCAGATGTACGCGATCCATATCCGGTCCGAGCCGCAGAGTGGTTTGTTCCGAAAACGGATTTGGCGAAACGAAACCGGCAGTCGGCATCGCCTCGGGGGCATTCGACGAAACGAGCAACGTTGTACACACCGTGCTGGACGACAGGGGCACGGTGGCGTTTGTGCTTGAAAACACGCCAGCACCCAATTGCCCGTAGTTGTTTCTGCCGCTGCCCCAAACCTGCCCGTCGTCGGTCACAAACAGCGAATGCTCCCGGGTGGCTTCCGCGTGCCTGATTTTTTTGCTGCCCCACGACGAAATGACCTGCACCGGGAAGTACCTGTCAATTGTGGTGCCATCGCCCAACTGGCCGTCGTTGTTCCCGTTGCTGTTCAGACCACAGGCCCACGCAGAGCCGTCTTTTTTTACAAATACCGTGTGAATCCCGCCCGCTTCCGCTCGTGCGATATCGGACAAGGTGCTCACCGGTGCCGCCGTATTTTTGTCGGTGGTGGTGCCGTCGCCCAACTGGCCGTACTGATTTCTGCCAGCGGAAAAAACGGTGCCGTCGCGTTTCACGAACACCGAATGCCACTCACCGGCTGACACCTGAACGATGTCGGCCAAGCCGGGTACCTGCACCGGGACTTTGCTTGATGTGTTCGTCCCGTTTCCGTACTGCCCGTACCCGTTGTGCCCGCAGGCCCACACCGTGCCGTCGTTTTTGAGAAAAAGGGAAAACTCGGCACCTGCCGCCGCCTGAACGATACCGACAAGACCGCCGACGGGTACCGCCGTGTTTTTGTTTACATTCGTTCCGTCGCCGAGTTGGCCGGAAGCGTTTGCTCCGCAGGCCCATACCGTGCCATCGTTTTTGACAAAAAGGGAATGCTCGCCGCCGCCAGCAGCCTCAACGATATCTGTCAGGCCGGTTACGGGAACGACCGTCGGGCTATTGACATTTGTCCCGTTTCCGAGCGGACCGAGGACGTTGCGCCCGCAGGACCAAACGGTGCCGTCGCTTTTTACAAACAAAGAGTGGAACAAGCCGCCCGCCACTTGGGCAACGCCCGCAAGGCCGGGCACCGGTACACCCGTGTGCTTTTCCTGCATGGTGCCGTCGCCCAATTGGCCAAAGCCGTTGTAGCCCCACGCCCGGACGGTGCTGTCGGAGCAAATGGCAAGCGAATGCCGCCCGCCGGCAACCACGTTTTGGGCTGGCAAGACAGTGTGAAAAAGGAAGCCCAGTAATAGCAGTATCTTCATAATGAAATGATTTTCTCCAAAACCACAAAATCCAATGCCTGCACGGGCACGCCGTATTTGGGAGGGGCCGTGTACGGCTCACGCGCACCGGTAGGTTGGTACCCGTGGCGCTCGTACCACGCCAGCAGTTCGTGCCGGGGCGATAGCACCCGCATGGCGATTGCTGAACAGCCCAGTGCGCGTGCCCGTTCTTCGGCTTTGAGCAATAAAACCTTCCCGATACCCTGGCCTTGCCGTTCGGGCCAGACGGACAGCATGCCGAGGTAGAGCCGGTTATTGTCGCTTTTTTCCAAAAAAACACAGCCCTGTACGCTCCCCGCCTCATCGCTGGCCTTCAGGATCACCGCCGTCGGGCGGGCCATCAGTACAGCCATGTCCTCGGCATCAGTGCGGATGTCGCCGGAGAGGAAGTCGGCCTCGGTGGTCCAGCCCACGCGGGAGGGGTCGCCCCGGTAAGCGCTGTTCACGAGTGGGAGTAATTGTGGGATGTCGTCGGGTGTGGCTATGGTGAAAGTGAGCATAGGTGTTGTTTTGGTCACCGCATGAGCTGTTCGATGATTTTGCCTGTGCTGCCGTTGGGCCGCATGATCCGTAGCATGGCCGCCAGGGTGGGGGCGATGTCGGTGATGCTGACGGGGGCGTGGGTTTCGCCAGGCGCTATTTTCCAGCCGTACCAGATGAGCGGCACATGCGTGTCGTACGGATAGGGTGATCCATGGGTGGTGCCGCCGCGGCCAAAGTACTTGTCGTCGGCGTGCCAGGCGGGGTCGAGTTGAAAGAGTACATCGCCGGAGCGGCGCGGGTGCAGGCCCCGGCGGATTTCCGGCGCGAACGGGTAGTCTTCCGGCAGTTCGAGGATGTCCTCCTGGCTGTAGGCATCGTACACGCCCGGCTGTTCGCGGAGGTAGGTTTTCAGGGCCTCGCAGGCCGCTTCCAATTCAATGCCTGCCGAGGCGAGGGCGGCGTGATCGAGCCATACCTGTTGGTTGGCGGCCTCCTGGACGTACCTGCCGGGGCGGCCGAATTTTTTCACCACAGCCCGGTTGAGCGGGCGTTCCAGAGTGTCTTCCGGGAAAATGCCAGCGGGGATTTTCAGGTCGCGCAGGTGGGCTGGTGTTTCGGCTCCGCCGTGGTCGGCAGTGAGGAAAACGAGCACGTTGTTTTTCCCAAACCGCTCGTCAAGGGCGCGGAGCAGGCGGGTGATCTGGCCGTCGAGGCGCAAGTACATGTCCTGGGTTTCCTCGGCGTGGACACCGAACTGGTGGGCGCAGTAGTCCGGGCCAGAAAAACTCAGGCACAGCACATCGGGGTGCTCGTCTTTGCCGAGTTCCATTTTATCGAGGGCTTCGAGGGCAAAATCAACGGTGAACTGGTTTCCGCCGGGGGTGAAGCGCAGAAGGCCGTATCCGAGTTTTTCTTTGTGGGCGGGCAGGTCGTAGGGGAAATTTTCGGGCATTTTGGACATGGGTTTGTAGTCACCGTCGTCGTACTTGTCCCACTCCGCGCCGTAGCTTTCCGCGTATGGTTCGGTCAGTGCCTTGTCCCAGGGCCGGGACAAGTACTGGTCGGGCAGGCGACGGGCGTTGAAATCCTGCACCCACTGGGGCAGGCCGAGCGAATCGGGGTAGTACGTGGAGGTGATCCAGTTTCCGGTCGTGTCATCGAACCAGTAGCAGGCGTTGGGGATATGCCCGGCGGGCAGGATACTACCCCGGTCTTTGAGGCATACTCCGACGACCTTGGAGCGCATGTTGTTGCTCAGGCGCAGTTCATCGGTGATGGTGGTGCTGAGCAATACGCGTGGGGAATGCTGTCCGGCGCTCAGGTTGGCGGTGCCCACGGGTTTTTCGGCGAAATCCTTGGTTACGTAGCGCGTGGTGTCCCATGCACGATCGAACCAGTCGTTGGCGATAATGCCGCTCACGGATGGTGTAGTGCCGGTGTAAATAGCCGCATGGCCAGGGCCGGTGTACGTCGGGGCGAAGTTGTACAGGGTATTTTCGCAGGAAAAACCCTCGCGCAGCAGACGGTTGAAGCCTCCGGGGCCGTACCTGGCCTGGTACCGGTACAGGTAGTCGTAGCGCATTTGGTCCACCACGATGCCGACGATCAGTTTGGGGCGGGGTGGAGGTGCCTGTGCGAAGAAAAAGGCGGGCAGGAAAAAACCGAGGCAAGTGGTCAGTGAGAGGCGTAAGCGCATGGCGTGCGAGTTTGAGCACATTACTTGAAACCAAGCCTTCCAGGTTTGAAAACCTGGAAGGCCTGGATATCTGTGTCCAGTGGTGTGCGAGTTTGAGTTGTTTTTGATACAGCGCAAAGGTGGGAAAAATCGGCTCTGACTCGGAGTATGCTTGGTTTTTTCAGGTAACAAAACGAGCATTTTTGTTAAAAGCCTTGTTCGACCAAGCCTCCACCTTTGTGCGATTTTTTAATAAAGAACTTGTGCATCGCATGAAAAGCAACCTACACTCTCGCCTTATTCTTTTGTTCATCGTGGTTTTGTGGGCCTCGCCCGGCTGCCGAAAAGACGGGGTGATTCCTTTGCCCCAGCCTGACCTGCCCCAAACCGACCAGTTCGCCTCCGATGTGGCCGTTCAGTGGTTCGACAAACTGTACACGCTCACCAAAACCTGTCCCGGCTTTTCGCCGCCAGTGGCTTCGCGGGCGTTTGGCTACGCGGGTGTGGCGCTGTACGAATCGGTGGTACACGGCATGCCCGCCTACCGCTCCCTCGGCGGCAAACTGACGGCTATGCCGAAAATGCCCGCTCCTGACCCCAACGAGGAATACTACTGGCCTTCCTGTGCCAACGCCGCTATGGCCTACATGGCCAAAAACCTCTACGCCAACATGCCCGCCGACCAGTTGGCTTCCGTGGAGGCATTGGAAAAGCAATTTGAGCAGGCGAGCCTTGCGGCGGTAGATTCGGCCACGCACGCCCGTTCGGCAGTATATGGCCGGCAGGTGGCCGACGCGGTTTTTTTCTGGTCCTCCGGCGACGGTGGGCACGCGGGCTACACCAAAAACTTCCCCACCACATTTACGCCCCCCGTCGGGCCGGGAAAATGGGTGCCCACCGCACCGGCGTTTCAACGGGCTTTGCAGCCGTATTGGGGCTACAACCGCGAATTCGTGCCAGGCAGTATCAACCACTCCCAGCCCGTGCCGCCCGCAGATTTTTCCACTGATCCTGCCTCCGAATTTTACGCACAGGGGCAGGAGGTGTACACTGTGACTACCAACCTGACCGACGAGCAAAAGCGCATTGCCAAATACTGGAGCGACGACCCCGGCCTCGCGGGCACACCGCCGGGGCACAGTGTCAGCATTGCTTCGCAAATTTTGATTGAAAAAAACGCCAACCTCGCGCTGGCCGCCGAAACGTACTGCAAGGTCGGTATGGCCGTGGCCGATGCGTTCATCACCTGCTGGAAGTGCAAGTACGTGTTCAACCTGATGCGCCCGATCACCTACATCCACGACAATATTGACCCGGCATGGGTGTCCCTGCTCACCACACCGCCCTTCCCGGAATACACCTCTGGTCACTCCGTTCAAAGCGGGGCCACGGCACAGGTTCTCAGCGACTTATTCGGCTACCAGTATGCGTTCACCGACCGGACGCACCAGCAGCGCACGGATATTGACGGCTCGCCGCGCAGTTTTTCGTCGTTTTTCGACTATGCCAACGAGGCCGCCATTTCGCGCCTGTACGGGGGCATCCACTACCGCGATGCCATTTACGTCGGTATTGATCAGGGCCGCAAGATCGGGGAGAGCATCAAAGCGCTGCCGTTCCGGAAATAGGCGTTTCTTTGCGGCCCAAACACAGAACTGCCGCCGCCATGTCTAATCGCCCACCGGCCGCCCTCGATTGGGCTTGCCTTTTTTTGCTCACCCTGGTTTGGGGAGCCTCGTTCATTTTTATCAAACGATCGGTGGCCGTTTTCTCCCCCATGCAAATGGCGATGTGGCGCATGGTGTTGGCGTGGGCGGTGTACCTGCCCATAGCCGCCGTGTATTGGAGCAAGATTGATTGGAAGCGCTGGCGGTCGTTGGCGGTAGTGGCCTTTTGCGGCTCGGCCATCCCGAATTTTTTCTTTGCTGTAGCCCAGCAACACGTGAGCAGCAGCCTCGCAGGTGTGCTGAACTCACTCACGCCGCTGTTTACGCTCGTGCTGGGCGTGGGTTTTTTCCAGATGGCGTTCACCCGGTACAAAGTTGTGGGCGTGGCGGTGGGCCTGTTGGGAACGGTGCTGTTGATCCTGTTTAACCGCAGCAGCGCGGTGGAAGGCAACTGGTTTTACGCTGTCCTGTGTGCGGGGGCCACGATTTGCTACGCCATCAACGCCAACGTGGTGAACCGCGACTTGCGTGATATGCACCCGGCGGCCATAGCCTCGGCGGCATTTGTGCTCACCGGAGTGATTTTTTTGGCGGGGTTGTGGTGGTCGGGAGGTTGGCAGGCGGCACAAGAGAACCCGGAAGGCATGACCGGGTTAGGGTACATTTTATACCTGTCGGCCGTCGGTACTGTGGGTGGTTCGATCCTGTACTTTTGGCTGCTGCAACGCACGAGCGCGGTTTTTGCCACGTCGGTCACGTATTTGCTGCCCGTGTCGGCGCTGGCGCTCGGTGCGCTGGACGGCGAATTAGTCACGCTGACCGATCTGGTGAGCACGGGCGTGATCCTGTTCGGGGTGTATTTGGCGCGGAAATGAGTTATTTGAACCAGCCTGCGTAAAGAACGTAGTTGTTGGCGATGCGCTCGATTTGGCCCTTGAACAGTTCGGGCGAGAGTTCTTTCACCCGCCGCGCGGGCACACCTGCGTACACGCCACCAGCGGCGCACACGGTATTTTCCAAAACCACAGCCCCGGCGGCAATAAGGCAGTTTTCTTCTACCACAGCCTGATCCATGATGATAGCGCCCATGCCTACCAACACATTGTCGTGCAAGGTGCAGCCGTGTACGAGCGCCCGGTGGCCGATACTGACCATGTTACCGATGGTGGTGCCGCATTTTTGGTAGGTGCCGTGGAGGATGGCCCCGTCCTGGATATTGACTTTGTTGCCTATTCGGATAAAATTCACGTCGCCGCGCACTACGGCCTGGAACCACACGGAGCAGTCGTCGCCCATGACCACGTCGCCAATGACGGTGGCGTTTTCGGCGAAGAAGCAGTTTTGGCCAAATTGGGGTGTGAAGCCGCGGCAAGGGACGAGCAGGGGCATAGGTGGAGAGGGTTGGAGGGTTTCGGGTGCCGCAAGTGTAGGGAATTTTGGGGATGCAGGGGCGGAAATTTTGTTGGGGCGTATTACCTTTGTTTGCAAAATTTTGGAACCATGAAAATGAAATTTTTTCTGCACGTATTTTTTGTCGTTTATTTTTTTGTTGGGTTTTGTTTGGGGGATGGGTTGGGGCAGGAGAATTGCTGTGTGGGAGCATACAATGCAACCTCGAACAAAAACTATCACATGATTAGTCTCCTTCCGGGGATCATTCCATGTTGTGAAAAAAACGCAAAGGCTGCTCTGGCTTCCAATGATCTTGCATTAGCCGCAAAATGCCAGCTGGCCTTGGCTTATTTCGATGTAGAAAAAGGCGAGTACAGTCGGGCATTTGACCGGCTTTTCACGGTAAAAGATAAATTAGACACCAGTAACAACATACAATTCACCCATTTGGCAGATTTGCACAACCTGCTAGGGATTATCTACGACCGACAAGGCTATTCCAATTTGGCCCTTGAGAGTTACGAGAACGCCATACGGATATACTCCAATCTCGGCTCGTCAACGGGGCAAGTACTGCTCAACCAGGCAAATTTGGTTAAGGTACTCGCAGAACACGGCAAGTACGAAAGAGCGATCGCCTTGGGTGAGGCGGTTCGCACAAAAACCGTTTCCGTACCGCCAGAGGATGGTAAGGGTCAGATACTAGCGACTGTCCAAAATAATTTAGGTTACGCCAAAAATTGCCGAGGACTTGGCCTGCTCTCGGACATGAGAGACCGTTCAGCAAGCGCATCCTGCAAGGAAGCCATGGAGCTTTTCAAACTCAACCTGAGAATAGCTATTAATATAGGCCGGGAAGAGTATTTGACGACTCTGGTTTCATATATCGGTGCCGCCTCTTCGGCTGGCCAACTGGATGAATCTTTGCGCCACGCGAGATTGACCGAACCTAAAGCGGAAGACAACATACTTCTTTCCGCTGCTTTCTTTTCTCAACGTTCCATCATCGAGGCCAAATCCGGCAACCACGAGGCGGCCATGCCGGATATCCTCAAGGCCTGTCGTATATTGGGCCTGACCCCACTCGGAGACGATAGCCTGGGTCGGGTCGCCAACCCTTTCCCCGCCTTTGGCAGTATCACGGACACCGCCCGGATACGCTTGACTGCGCTGCAAAACAAAGGCGCCGTATTGCTTCTACATTTTAAACGCCAAGGCGGAATCGAGCACTTAGAAAAAAGCCTACTCGCCTACGAGCAGGCTGTGGAGCTGTACAATGCCCTGCAAAATGATCTGTTCGACGACGCAGCAGTTGTCAACCTGCGAATCCAGCAGCATACTGTGTACCCCAATGCTGCCCGGGCTGCGGCCCTGTTGTATACTCAGGCAGTAAAAACAACCCCCACCACTCGCCAGATGTACTGGGAAAAAGCCTTCCGCTATGCCGAACAGGGTCGAGGCTTCGCGCTCCGGCAACGGGTGCGCGACGTAATAGCCGAACAAAACATCAATTACCGATCCTTCTACCAACAGGAAAAAGACCTGCGCGACAGCATGTTCCAGTACCGACGGAACCGGGGCAAATACAGCTTGGTAGAAGCTAAGCAACGCGAAATATGGGAGTTCCGCGAATCACTGCGCACCAGCAGCGACCCCGCAGCACGGGAGTACTACCGCTTGGCTTATGACCACGCGGTACCCACCTTGCAGGAACTGCAGCAAGACCTGATCGGCGACGACACTACGGTGTTCATTGAATATGTTTGGGCAGCCCCGCAGCCCTTCGCACTATGGGCCACGCGCAAGGGTTACGGTTTGGTGCAGTTGGACATTCCCAACGGAGACGTGTTTTGGGACATGGTGAAGGCGTTTCAACGCAAGCAACTCCAATCTTACCTTGCGCCCGATGCAAACGTGCGCAAGATATACGACATCCTGCTTGGCTCGGTGCTAAACGACGTGCAGGCCCAGACTAAGGCAAAAACCGATCGCCTCAAATTGGTAATCGCGGCAGACAACCTGCTGCGCCTGATCCCCTTCGAGGCCTTGGTGATCAAAGACGGACGGGAATCAAAGGACGAACAGCCGTACTACGTTGTAAAAAAACACGTCGTCGGCTATCAGTACTCAGCGGCGCTCTGGCGTTTGCAGACTGCTCAACAGACAGAACAAAAGAAGAAAACCCCAAAGCCGCGCATCGCCTCGTTCGTCAACATAGCGGATGCCACTGACGGGTGCGGCGGCATCCGCGATACACTTCCGCTACTTGGGGCCTTCTCTACCGACACATTGCCTGCTTTGGCCAAGAAACAAGGTATCGAAGTGGAGGTTTGCGATACAGCCCAGGTCAGCGATTTTCGCCGAGAGGGACCCGTCGTTGACGTGGCGCATTTTTGCATGCACGGCTGCCTGAACCCCGAAAACCCGGAAGAGACCTACCTGTCTTTTGCCCCTGATTCAGGCTCTTCCGGCAAGGTGAGTATAACGTACCTGCTGAACAACATGCCGCAAATGAGAGCGCAGCTGGCAGTTTTTGGCAATTGTAACACCGCCAGTCAGGGCAATACCGAACAC
Organism: Saprospiraceae bacterium; assembly: GCA_040080915.1. Lineage (GTDB taxonomy): Bacteria > Bacteroidota > Bacteroidia > Chitinophagales > Saprospiraceae > M3007. The sequence goes on along the minus strand of JBEBHD010000018.1, from coordinate 15,051 downwards.
GACGACCACGAAGGCGGGCAAAAGGGCGAAGGCCTGATAGCGCTGCATTGGGCGATGAGCGCCGCAGGATGCCCCAACACGATAGCCACGCTGAACGAGGTCAAAGACGAGTCTGCTGCCCTTTTGCTCCGTTTTTTTTTCCAGCATTTGCTGGAAAAAAAGCCCGCTGACGAGGCCCTCTCCTTGGCCAAGCGCGACTACCTGAACAAGGCAAAGAACCCGAATCTGGATAAATACACGCGACATTGGGCCAATTTTATCTGCATCGGGCCGCCGTACCAGATCAAATAATGAGAGACTTACTTCAAGCACCTGGCCGTACCCTTGGGCCATTCAGATTCGGCGACCCCCTTTGTCTTTATCCATTCCTTTGCTTTGTCGGTCATGCCGTTTTCTAAGTATGCGGCCAACAGATACCGATCGTAGTGCGTCAAGTCGGGCCGTTCCGGTTTGGCCAATTCCAGGTACCACAAGGCCTTTGCAGCAGACCTATTGTTGAGCAGGCAATGTACCCCGAGGATAAAATATTCTCGTAGCGTCATGTCATCAAGCGCTGTTTCAGCTTTTGATTCAAGTAGGCGAAAGGCTTCTGCCAAATTGTTTTTGCCGCCAGCCAAGGCTGTTTCCCAGTCGGTCTTGCCTTGGCCACCGCCCGCGCTCGGGGCTGAGCGCAATAGCCGGGCGGCAAATTCTCCGTTCCATCGTTTGCGCTCTTCCGGCGCAAGCCGGCATTTGTAGTCGGGAACGGGTATATTCCGAATAGCCAGCATGGAGTCTACTTGCTTCCATGCACTTATCGAGCGGGACACTTCTATTTTTAGAGTATCAATTTCCATGGATCGATAACTCAATTCCTGTTTAAATTTTTCTAATTCTTCTCGGAACGCATCCCTGCTTAATCGAAAGGACTGCCAGGCCCCCAGAACACCACCCAAAAGAAAAAATACAAATGTCGCTGCCGCCCAGGCTGCCCATCGCAATCGCACTGGGGCCGAAGGGGGTGCGGCTTGTGGCGGTGGGTCTTCCTGAAGGGGTTCCGGCTGTTTTTTATATTGATCAAAGAAGCCTTCCGCTTCTAATTCTTTTTCGATTTTCATCCTGAATTGCTTGGCCTTGCTCGCGCGGATCACCACTTCTCGAGCGGCCTTATGCAGGGAGAGTTCTTGGGATAGGGCGGGGTCGGTGGCCAATTGTTTTTCCAAGGCGGCGGTTTGTTCGGGAGGGAGATTACCGTCAAGATAATCGTCAAAATATTCTGTCCAGTTATCCATTGCTACTAATGGTTTGAGTCGTGATAGGTTACGATGTTTTTCTTTTTCCTCTAAAACATTCGCGTAAGCGAGTCATACAGCGGTGCTTCAGCACTCTTACATACTTAACGGAGCATCCCAGGATTCTGGCGACTTCTTCGTGCGGCAGATTTTCAACGATCGTCAATTCGAGCACCTCGCGGCAGCGCTCCTCAAGGCTGTGAAAGCAGTCCATTGCAGTTTCCTTCAATTCTGATTGACGCTCTTCGTGCTCTTTAAGAGGGTCTGAAGGCCCTCCGTCTTCCGGCAAACCTGGCTTCGTTATATTACGGCGTCTGTGTTCGTGGTACTTGTTCGTGATGATCCCTTTCAGAAAAACCGATGGCTTCTTCGTAACATCGTATTCTTTTTTCTCAATCACCTTGTCAACCAAAGTGTCATAGGCATCCTCAAACACAGCCCTTTTTTCATCATAAGACCACTCCCTTCCTTGTGAATGGCGGATGGCAATGTCAAATGCTTCCTTGTAAAGGGTGTTCCAAGCCTTCATGTCGCCGTCTCGGAGGCGGTGCCAATCGGCTGTGTAATCCGGCTTTGGGGTAGCAGGGGGTGCGGTTGAAGCGTACTCGTCGTCCATAACCAGTATGTTTATGAAGGTGCCTAATTGTGAAGTGTGTGACCGTTTCATCCCTATTGTCGAAAAGGGTGGGTAGGTTATCACCTCTACGGAAGAATTTTTTGAAATTTTTTTTTGGCATGAGGGCAGGGCTGAAAAACAGCGGGGGAAGCCCGATCCTCGAAAAAAAACTTCCTTCCAAAACGATAACCAAAGGCGCAATCCGAACAATGAGGGTAAACACGCCGAACAACGGCAAGCAACTTTCACCAACCACTGCGCTGCACATGAAACATTTTTTCTTTGCTCTGCTGACCCTTCAAGCCCTTTCCGCCCAAGCCCAGCGTGCGTGCGGCCCGCCCAAGTACATGCGCCAGGCCTTCGCCAACGTCATCGTAAAAGGTATCCTGCTCAACGGCCTTTCCGATATGGGCTTCCACAAAGGCATTAGTATGATGGGTGCCTACATACCCCAGGGAGAGGACGTGGGTTTCACCACTACGCTGAATGCGGGTACAAAATACGCCTTTGTCGGCGGCGGCGACGACGACGTAACCGACCTTGACATTACCCTCCTGAACGAAAGAGGTGCGGAAGTAGCCACGGATATCAAGTCGGACAACTCACCGATTGTGACCTACACCCCTCCGATGAGCGGCCGCTATACCGTGCGGGTGAAAATGTACCGAACCAATACCGCTGGCAGCTTCGCCGGGTTGATCATCATGAGCGACAACGGCTACAACATCCCCGTGAACACGCTGAAGAACGCAGCCAACGACCTGTTTTCCACCGTGGAAACCATCTGCAACAACTCCAGCAAAATGGGCTTCCTTTCCACCCGGCAGTGGGCTATGTATGGCAGCGTGCTGGAAGAAAGCGGTACGGCGATGGTGTCCACCATCAAACTGTCCGGGCTGCGCCGCAGCGTCATCGTGGGCGGAGGCGACCAAAACGCATACGACGTGGACCTGTTCCTGTACGATGCCCAGGGCAACATGTTAAAAAAAGACGAGGACACTGATGCTCACCCCGTGCTCATCTACTCGGCCAGTAGCAGCCCTGAATACCAGATCAAGATGAAAAATGCCCGCAGCGGCGGCAGCCGCTCGCTCGTCATGTTTGCCATCCTTGAGGTGGACTGACCCCGTTTCCCACAACCTGTAACCTACGTTCCAGCCGACCTGATCGGCAGGACAAAAAAGCAACTGGTAGCGACACACCTCGTGTCGCGTGCCCAGGGAGCGCTACCTGTGCCGTGCCAGTACCCAATCATTTTTTTCACCAACCAAAACTGCAACAACAATGACCAGTTTTCAAATTTTCCGATCAGCCTTTGCGCTGGCCCTGTTCGTCGCTCTTACAGCGGCTAAGCCCATTGCCACCCCATTGCCCGCTTTCACCCACGCCCAAGCCCGGTACCTGAGTTGCCAGCTGCCTGCGCCCTCATGGTTTGATGCCGAGCGCACGGGCGGCGGCACCACCGCCTCACTTTCCTGGGCCTCGGTGCAGGGTGCCGAGTCCTATAGCCTAAAGGTGTACGACCTGAGCACACTCGCGCTGGTGTCCACCTCGGTAGTACAAGGAACGAGCACCAGCGTAACTGGCCTGGATGTGAACAAATCCTACCGGTGTGTGCTGGCCTCGATGTGTTCGGCGGGCAGTGTGTCCGAGTTTGTGATTGTCATAGACATTTTGATCTGACGAGTAATCAATCCGGCAACCTGTCGAGCACAGCCATCACCCAATCGCTGTTGGCAGGTTGCCGGATATTGATTTCTTGAAGCAGGTATTTCTTGGATTTCTTTTGCACAGTATCGGGCTGGATAAATTCACGGACAAACCAGATCAAGCCTTGGTGGGATTGGCGAAAGGAATCCGAAAACAGGCTCTTGTTTTTGAGGAACTCGTCGAAACTGTCGAGTGCATGCTTGACGACTGACAGGTTGATCGCCCCGTCCAGAAACAGCATGTAGCTGTTTCGAACGGCAAGCGAATGTCGGGACAGGGTATAGCGGAGATGCCGTGATGTGATTTGGCTGATTTTGACCTGCGCGTCCGAATAATTGCCCTGTGAAAATTCCCAGCAAGCCTTGAGCAGCGTTTTCGCTTGTTCCAAACGATCGGCTGGGATGATCTCCTTGCCGACGTTCATGTGGTTTTCGAATTCAGCATGTCGGTGAGACTTGGCGAGCAACACGCCGATGTTCAAATACTCCTCCTCTGCTTGAGGCCCTGCTCCCAAGCCTTGCCCAATTGACCAGTTGTAGATCGCCAAGTGCCAATCGAAGGTGCCTTTCTCCCCTTTTCGTTGGCGATAGATACAAGCATTAAACGCCATACGAACAATGTCCTGAAGTTCGTCACGATGCAGGCGGGGGGCGTGGTGCCGGAGTGTGGTAAAGAAAGCGGGCAAGTCAACACCAGCACCAAGCAGCAGCCCCAACAAATCGCAATAAACCTTCAGCAAGGGGCTTGGATTTTCGTTCGCTGCCCTCCGCACCGTTTCGAGCCACTGCATCGGGGCATCCTGCTCGGTTGGCCAACCGAAGAGTTTGATGCCCGACACGCGGTTGCACATCAGCTGGGTTTTGCTGATATAATAATAGGTGTCGAGATCCTGCTCCAGCGCATCAATGGTGGCTACGCCGAGTTTTATGCGATTTGTCAGCGGGTGGGTGAGCGCCCGTTTTCGGCTCCAGAAGCGCAGATGCCAGGTGTCCATTTGCTCGGGGGCTTCTTTACCAGAAACGCGCTCGATGATGGTGCTCACCGAGCGTTGGAGAACGGGATCGTTAAGGCGTTCGGAATAGGCCTTCACGAGCGCCTGATTGTACAGGTCTCGATCGGCGAGCAGGTGGTTGACGACGAGAAACTCTTCGATGCAGGCATTCAGATCGGATAGGGCATTGTTCCATTTTTTGCCCGTGAATGTACCCTTGGGGAAGAGCCTGGCTCGGCGGTAATCGGGCCACTCAGCCACACTTTGCCCAGCCTGTCGGAGTTTATCAAACAGGGAATGGAGGTATGGCTTTTCAGTAAAAAACGGTGATTTTAGGTACTTGCCCAAACTGGTTAGTTCGGCTTGAGAGAGTAGGTTTAGGAGAGAAATTGTGCGCATAATATGCCAACTGGGTGAAATGTGAATGCTTGGCGGATTGGATATGCTTCGTTCAGGCAGAAAAAATCCTGGAAAGAGGAATGCAAATCGGTTAGGCCGGCCTGAACAGCCTGAATACCTTTGGTGGGGCAAGATACGCACGAACTTCCTGCCTCGAAAAAATGCGTTAATATTTTTGAATGGGCGTGCGAGCAAATCCTTCCGCACGGCATAAGACGTCTGCCAAGCCCCTTTGCCGCTCCAATAAGCCATTTGAAAACTATTTGGTGAGCGGAACGCCAAGGGGGTTTATACCTCACGTCGCCAAGTTTTCAGCATGACGTATTGGTTTTCATGCTGAAAACTTGGCGACGCGCGGTATAGTACCGATGAAAGAATAACCTCCCGATTTGGAAGGGCTAATTGGGCGGCATTCTGCGTTGCTCGTCCGTTGCGTAGCCCTACTATGCGCCTTCCTCGCGCCTTGTCTGCCACCAAATTATCCTCCTCCAAATCGGGAGGACATTATTTCATCGGTACTGAGACATTTGAATCTGTCACAACCTGTTCTTTTCATATGAAAATCCGCCAGATCTTTTTATGCATCTTTCTGCTTCGTATTTGTTTTGCTACCGCTCAAGACCCGCACATATCCCAGTTTTTTGCCAACCGCCTTTACCTCAACCCGGCTTTCGCGGGTATTGATGATGGGTTGCTGGTCAACGCTACTGCTCGTAACCAATGGTACGCCGCCAACAAGGGATATTCCTTTTATACCCTCTCGGCGGAATGGCAAGAACCCTGCTGGCGCTCGGGCTTCGGGCTTATGCTGACACACGCCCGGGAGGGGCTTGCTCCTTTGGTTTCTTCCAGCGGAGCCTTAACATATCGCTACGGAGACTATGAAAAAGGGTTTAACGTGGCCCTGCAGTGTTCCTTCAATCAAAAATACCTCGACTGGAGCAGATTTACCTTCTCGGACGAACTCGACCCGGTTTTCGGCGACATTTACGGCTCGGCAGTGGCCGACGGAGAGGCGACCGCCACGTTCCTCGGCATCGCTGCTGGGTTGCTGTACCGTTGGGACAGCCGTGTGAAAACCCGCGGTGGCATGAAGTTCCAAACCCGCTGGCACCTTGGCCTGGCCGCGCACCATCTGGCGAGTTTGTTCGGCGAAGGGCCGGACGCATCGTTCCTTCCATACGACACGGAGGAAGTCCCCCCGCGGCTCACGCTACACGGCGGCGTTATCATTCCGCTGACGTTTTTGAAAGGCGTGAACAACAGCCTGCTCATATCGCCCAATTTCCGCCTCGAATCGCAAGGACCGGAGCCGTACAATTTGGGCAAAAGCCAGACGCTTTTTTCAGGCGGCATTTATGTTGTTTTTATGAACAAACTCACCGTTGGAGCGCTCTACCACAACCGCTCGATAGCTGCCGGTACGCGCCACACGTCCGCAATGACCTATGCGATCGGTCTTTCCAGCCTGCCTACAACAGCGAAATCCGATGCCTTCTACATCGGGCTGAGTATTGACGTGAACCCTACCGGACTGGGCTGGGAGAGCAAAAACACCTACGAGTTCAACTTCCGTTACACCTTCCGGGGAGGGAAAACCTTCTGTACGCCCACCGGCGGCCAACGCTTCGGCGGCGGGGGAAGTACAGGATGCCCCCTCTGGTGATGCTGGCTCCTCTCGACTTTTCACCTTGTAAACAACTCGGCCATGAATTCTATTTCTCCTCGCTTTTTGACGGTTTTCGTCTTCGGTTTGGGTTGCTTTTTTGCGAAGCCGCTTTTTTCGCAATGCATGTTCAACGTGTCGAACCTCATGCCTTGCCCGGGTGAAACGGTTACGTTCACCGTCACCAACCCAATGGCGGGTGCTATCTACAAGTGGGACTTGGACGGCGTGGGTGGATTCAACAACGGGACGGGGACGACCCAGACTTTCATTTATCCGTACTCGGCATCGGCGGTCAATTTCACCGTGAGATTGGAAAAGGACGGGGCGACTTGCCCCGGGTCGCAAATGGTAATGGTAAAGGCGGGGCTGCAACCTACGCTGTATGTGAATTCGGGGCAAGGGCAGCCAAGCGGGGGCATCATTAAAATTTGTGGCAGTGGCCAGTCGAACGAGGTAAAGGTCAGCAACAACACACCAGTTGGGAACCCTTCTTCAACAAATTATTCTATTCAATGGGAAACGAATGGCCCTACGGAGCCCTTTCCGGCAATTCCTCCCACAGCCACCGTCGCTCACACTTATACTACTGCTGGTTACCACAACATCACCTTGACTGCTACCTTGCCAAATGGCTGCATCCTGATCAATCATTACCAATGTTACAAAGGAGGAACACCCAACGGCGGGCTTGAAAGCGATAGCTTCCCGTCTGTGCTTTGTGCACCTCACCCGTTGCTTTTCCGGGTGACAAATTATCAAAACAACCCACCTGGTACGACTTATGTTTTTACCAAAAACGGCCAACCCGTCAGTGCAACCTACCTCCAGGAAACCCTACCAAACCCATTTACATTTACCTACAATTTTACTGAAAGTACCTGTGGCCAAACAACTCCTAATGCAACGGGTGGGATGTACCAAAATGCTACCGCTATCCATTTAAACATCAAAAATCCGTGTGACGAAAAATCTATTAATGTTTCGCCTATCCGGGTTGTGACCAAACCTGTGCCGGATTTCAGCATTCAACACCCCTTGCACGATTGCCCGAACGAAGTATTTACGTTTACGAATACCTCAACTAACATTCACGAAATCGTCAACTTCAATGACCCCTGCGTAGATATATTGAACGCGGACTGGGCGATTTCAGGCAATATTGGAACGGATTGGACAATAGTAAGTGGAACCCTGCTCGGCGATCAGACGATTAAAATCAAATTCCTGAAGCCCGGCATCTACACGATTACCATGACACTTAACCCCACGCCAACCTGCGGCCCCGCCGTCATCTCCAAAACCATCACCATCCTCGAACCCCCGGATGCCCTCGCCACCACCGAACTCAACCCCAACAACGGCTGCGCCCCGCTCACCGTCAAGTTCAAAAACAACAGCACGGGCTATCAGGTCAGTCACAACTGGCACATCAGCCCCGGCAGCGGCTGGTCGTGGCAGCCGCCCGACAGCGGCACCGGCGACGTGAGCACCAAAGAGCCGACCGCCATTTTCGTCAACCCCGGCACCTACACAGTCACCCTCACCGTCTCCAACGTTTGCTCCACCGATACCTGGACGGAGCAAATCGTGGTCAAGGGAAAACCCACCGTGACCCTGCCCACACTCGGCCCGTTTTGCAAAGAGGCAACGCTCAATTTCACCGCCCCGGCGGCACCCACCTACGGCTCCGGCAACGGTACCATCACGAGTTACGCCTGGTCGTTCCCCGGCGGAACGCCCAGCAGCTCCACTTCGCCCAACCCCACCGGCATCGTGTACGGCCCGGTCACGGTAGCCACCTCGTACACCTACACCGTCTCGGTGACCAACGAGTGCGGCACAACGCCGGCCTCCAAAACCTTTGAAATACAAGTGCCGGCCACCATCTCCCTGCCGCCCGACATGACGGTTTGTGCCAATGCCCCGGCCTTCCAAATCACCCCCGTAACACCGGCCAACGGCACTTGGTCCGGCAATCCGGGCGTGACACCGGGCGGGCTTTTCACCCCTGCCAACGCAAGCGGGCCGGGCGTAAAAACCCTGACCTACACCTACGGCGCGGCAGGAAGTGCCTGCACGGCCACCAAAACCATGAAAATCACCATCGTCGCCTTGCCAACCGTCAACGCCGGGCTTGACCTGAAAAAATGCGTCAGCGACCCCGTCTTCGCCCTCAGCGGCTCCCCCGCACCGCCACCCGGCACCGGAACCTGGGCATCCAGCCCGACCACGCCGGGGCTTTCCGGCAGCAATTTCAATCCCACAACTTCCGGGGCTGGCATGTTCACCCTGACATACACCTACACCGACGCGAACGGCTGCAAAAACAGCGACCCGATGACCGTCACCGTACATGCCCTGCCCGTGATCAGCGCGAGCAACGCCACTTTTTGCCACCTCCCCGGCAAAGTGCCGATGCCGCCCGCCACGCCGCCGGGAGGTACTTGGAGCGGGACAGGGGTAATGGGCAATGAGTTCGACCCGATAGCGGCGGGTATCGGCACCCACACGGCCACATACACCTATATGGACCCGCAAACGACGTGTAGCAACTCGAAATCCATCACCATTACCGTAGGCCCTCCGGAAAACATCAACGCGGGGCCAGACAAGACTTTTTGCAAAAACGACCCGCTGTACAACCTCGATTCCGATGCAACCAACAGTGTCAATGGGAATTGGTCGGGGCCGGGCGTGTCGGGCAATTTTTTCGACCCCGCTGCGGTTGTCGGCCCCGGGCCTTTCACCGTCAAACTGGAAAAAGGAGCCGACAACTGCAAGGTGACGGATGAGCGCATGATGACCGTCAATCCGATACCGGTAGTAACCGTGCCGGCTGTCGCCAAAAGTTGCATAGACGAAACCGATGTCTTACTCCCGCCCACTACCCCCGCAACTGGCGGAAATTGGACTTCCGTGCCTGCGGGTTTGGTCACCGGAAACACGTTCAACGCCGCCAGCGCCGGGGAGGGCGATTTCACCTTGACTTACACGTTCACCGACACGAACCTCTGCACGAACAGCGCCGCGCTGATCATGACAGTCCACCCCTTGCCCGAAATCAAGGTGGGAGACACCGTTTATTGCAACACGCCGGGGGCAATAAACCTGCCTTTCGCAACGCCGCCGGGCGGAACCTGGACAGGGCCGGGCATTTCAAACAACCAATTTGACCCAATATCTGCGGGCGGCATCGGCAATTACACCGCCACCTACTCTTTTACGAATATGTCGACGGGCTGCGGCAACAAAAAAAACATCAACATCGAAGTCATCAGCCCCGACAATATTGACGCGGGGCCGGACAAGGTTTTTTGCCTCAACGATGCGCCCTTCAACCTCGATTCCGATGCAACCAACAGTGTCAACGGGAATTGGTCGGGACCGGGCGTGTCGGGCAACACGTTCACGCCCGCAGCCGCCGGGGCCGGTACGCACACCATTGTTTTGAAAAAAGGGCCAGGAAACTGTCAAGTCGTGGATGAGCGTATTTTTAAAGTCAACCCGCTTCCCGATGTGGATGTGCCAGCGACGGCCAAAAGCTGCGTCAGCGAAACCGCTGTCAACCTGCCCGCCACAACTCCTGCGACGGGCGGCACCTGGACCTCCGTCCCACCTGGGTTGGTTTCGGGCACTGTTTTCAATGCCAAAATGGCCGGGCAAGGAAATTTCACCCTCACCTACACCTTTACCGATCAGCAAACGCGCTGCACGAACAGCGATTCGCTGATCATGACGGTCCACCCCTTGCCAACGGTCATGGTACCCGATGCCACGTTTTGCAACACACCAGGGACCGTCCCGCTCCCCGCCGCAATACCGCCCGGCGGAACCTGGAGCGGCACGGGTGTTTCGGGAGACGAATTTGACCCAAAGGGGGCGGGTGGCATCGGTGTTTATCCCACAATTTACACGTTCACGGACTCCAACGGATGCACAAACCGCGATACTGCCCGCATTGAGGTCATCGCTCCGGAAAATATTAATGCCGGTGCCGACAGTGTTTTTTGCCTCAACGATCCGCCCTTCGATCTCGATTCGGACGCAACCAACAGTGCCAATGGCACTTGGTCGGGGCCAGGCGTTACCGGTAATCTCTTCAGCCCGGCATCAGCAGGGGCTGGCACGCATACCATCGTTTTGAAAAAAGGCGTGGACAACTGCGAGGTCGTTGACGAACGGGAAATGACAGTCAACCCGCTGCCAAAGGTGGAAGTGCCGCTGACCGAAAAATCCTGCGTGAGCGAAACAGCCGTCGTGCTACCGCTCACTATCCCCGCGACAGGCGGCATCTGGACTTCCGTGCCGCCGGGCTTGGTAACGGGAACCGTCTTCAATCCCACTCTGGCGGGGGAGGGCGATTTCGTTTTAACACATTCGTTCACAGACACGCTCGGCTGCACCAACAGGGACAGTCTGCTTTTCACCGTTTACCCTTTGCCCATGCCGATGAGCCACGACACCACGTTTTGCAACACGCCGGGTTTGGTCACAATGCCCACCGCCGAGCCGAGTGCTGGCAGCATGGGCTGGTGGACGGGGGCTGGAGTTTTCGGTTTCCAGTTTGACCCGCAGGGTGCGGGCGGCGTGGGCGTTTATCCGGCGACCTACCATTTCACCGACACGCACGGCTGCACCGACAGCGTCACCGTTTCGATAGACGTGATAGAACCCGTGCAGCCCGACGCAGGCGCGAACGACACGATTTGCATTGACGACGGTCTGCTGCAGCTCACCGGTTTCTTCCCCGATACCGGTGGCCATTGGTCGGGTCCGGGCATTACCAACACGGCGACGGGGCTGTTCGACCCCCAGCTCGCGGGCGGCGGCGCACACGAACTGGATTATGCCTACGGTGCAGGAAACTGCGAATTGCACGACAAGAAAAAGGTGCTGGTCATAGCCGTTGCCATTGAAGCGGGGCCGGACAGGGCAGTTTGCTTGGCAGACAATCCTTTCGCGTTGACGGGTTTTTCCCCGGCGACGGGCGGCACGTGGATCGGCACAGGCATCACCAACCCGGCTACGGGCGCTTTTTCTCCGGCGGTGGCGGGCGTGGGCGAGCACGTCCTTTTGTACGAGTTCAAAGACGCGATTTTGGGCTGTACCTTCCGCGACTCGTTGAAAATGCGCGTCAACCCGATGCCCGAATCCGATTTTCCGCAGCCAACAACAACTTGTGTCAACGAGCCTGTTTTTTTCAAAAACCTGTCAAAAAGCACCTATGATGTGCTCTGGGATTTCGGAGATGGCAGCACTTCAACGAAGCCGGAGCCCATGCACACCTACACCAGCGCGGGCACTTTTACCGTAAAATTAGTGACCAAAAACGAGTTTGGCTGCACGGATATGGCCTCCCGCACGATTTTCGTGACCGAGCCGCCAAGCGCCCATTTCACACTTTCGCCCGATATGGGTTGCGCGGTGTTGATGGTTGATTTTGAAAACCAAAGTGCTGGTTTCCAACCGTCTTTCCTGTGGAAATTCGGCAATTTCAAATCTGACACCCTGCAAAACCCTGGTGCCGTCGAGTTCCCCGGCGGCACAAAAGACACCACCTATTACATCACCTTGGAAGTGAAAAACCTTTGCGCGACCCGGACATGGAATGACAGCGTGCTTGTTCACCCGCTGCCCATCGCGATTTTCGGCACTGAGACCGATACGATCTGTAGCGGCGACATCTTGGCGTTTACCAATATCAGCCTTGGCCAGGGAGAGATATTCGAGTGGGATTTCGGCAACGGCAATACGTCGACCGACTCGCTACCCTTGCCCCAGCAGTATTTCGTGGAAGTGGATACCTTTCCCAAAACGTACACGATTCGGCTGATTGCAAGAAATGTCTGTGGTGCTGACACGGCTTACCATCAAATCACGGTGAACCCGCTCGACGTGAGCGCCTTTTTCAATGTGCCGAACTACACAGGCTGCCAGCCGTACACTGTGCAGTTTACCAATTTCGCCACGCCAGGAGCGAAGGTTTTTTGGGATTTTGGCGATGGCAATACATCTTCCGATTTCAACCCAATGCACACGTTTTTGACTCCCGGTGTTTTCAAGGTAGTGCAAAAAGCATCTGATGGCTGTGGGTACGACAGCACGTTTGCGTTCATTACCGTGCTGCCCGCTCCGGATGTTTCGTTCGATTGCCTGCCGCAAATCTGCCGGAATGACACCCTCCAATTCACCAATACATCCCCCAGCGCCCTGTCTGGTGTGCGTTGGGATTTCGGTGACGGCGACACATCGGTGCTGAATAACCCGTCTCATGCTTACGGCATTGCGGGCGTGAAAACGGTGGCTTTGGTTGGTATTTCCGCCGAAAACGGCTGCCCCGCGCCGTTCAGCCGCGACATCGTTGTGTTGGAGCTGCCTGACATACATTTTTTGACCGATAAAACGAATGGCTGTGTGCCGCTGACAGTCGCTTTTCAGAGCCAGTCGCAAGACTCCGTTTATTACGAATGGGGTTTTGGCGACGGCAACACCCAGTCCGGCCCGGCACCGCAACACACATACTATGCTGATGGCCAATACGAGGTAAGGCTTCGGGCGATAGACCTTAAAGGATGCCGCAACGACACCTTGTTGCGGTATATCACCGTGTACCCGATTCCTTCTCCGGACTTTGAAATAGTGCGGGAACATTTGTGCGGCGTGCCTGTCGAGGTGCTTTTCAAAAACAAAACGCCCGACGCGGTGAGCTTCGAATGGCATTTCGGCGACGGTTCCAGCCCCAGCCCACTGAATGATCCAATACACTCATACGGTGCAGCGGGTGATTTCATGGTAGAACTGATTGCCAAAAACTCCTTCGGGTGTGTGGACACTACTGATCAGGTCTTCAGTGCTTACGCCCAACCGTTGGCCGATTTTGCGTGGTCGCCGGGAAAAGGCTGTTCGCCCTTGACCGTTCTTTTTGAAAACTTGTCATCGAACACCACCTCGGCACACTGGCTGTTCAGCGACGGCGGCACATCGGATTCGCTTGTACAGGCGTATCACACGTTTTATCAACCGGGGAAACATGGCACCACACTTGTCGTGAGCCATCGGGAGGTTTGTTTCGATACGCTGGAACTCTCCGGCATCATTGACGTGCTACCCAGCCCAACAGCCAATTTTTCATTTATGGAAATCCTGACTTCACCTCCATCAGGAATGTTAGAGTTCACCGATCTGTCAATCGGCGCTGCAAAATGGCTTTGGGATTTTGCCGACGGCGATTCATCCGAAATTCAAAATCCGCATCACCGTTTTTTTTCAAACGGCCCGAAATTGGTAAAACTTACCGTTTGGGGCATTAACGGATGCCCCGATGACACGGTGCAGAGCGTGACCCCGGCGCGGATGCGTGGATTGTTTATCCCAGATGCATTCACACCGGGGCTGCCCAACGGCGACGCATCGAAATTTTTACCGAAAGGCGTGGGCTTGCACGCATACCACATAGCCGTGTATTCGAGTTACGGGACGCTTCTTTGGCAGTCGGAGGCACTCTCGGATGGTTCTCCAGCGGAATTTTGGGACGGCACTTTTGAAGGGCAACCAATGGCACCAGATGTGTATACATGGAAACTGATCAATGTCGTTTTTGATGACGGAACAGTGTTCGACGGGCAACGAGTAGGGTCGGTGACACTTATTAGATAGGCCTGCAAAACGTACGAAGGGCCTTTCGAAGCCTTCTTAGGGTCTCGGCAAGCCTTCGTAGGCTCTCCGCAAGTCTCCAAAATGCTCTTTTGATGCCTTCAAAGGGGCTCGTTTAGCCCTCAAAGGCTCTTTTGGAGCCCTCAAAGACCCTCAATAAGCCCTCTAAGCCTCCATAATTCCTTACTAACCGGAACCTTTGCCCCCGAAAACCCATTCGGCTTAACACGCCCTCATCCTCCTTGCTCAATGAACTGCCAATGCTCAAACGCTCCGCGCTTGCCCTCTTCTCGCTCTTTTTAATAACCACCGCCACCGCGCAATCCGGCACCTGGACAGCCTGGGAAGCCCTCTACTCCGACAGCTACATCACCGTCGAAGTGCAGTTTTACATCCCGGCTGTGACCGCCTGCCAATCCAACGGCAAAGATTTCAAGTTTAAGTACCGTGTGAAAGGTCGGTACCGACCCGCACCCTACTACCTGAACTGGAAAATGGACTACGTGGAGTGCGACGGCAAAACCGCCTGCCGAATGAATTCATTGGAAATAGGCAAATATGCTTCCGACGACATCAGCAACTGGCGCTTGGTCGAGTCCATGGAGTATCAGTTCACGGGCAAGTCGTTGAAAACAAAACATTACGGCAACGCCACGGACAACCAGCCGCTGTCAGGCCCCTGCAACAAGCCAACGCCGCCCCCGGTAGTACAGCCGCCGCCACCGTCCAATCCTGTTTATGT
>JBEBHD010000017.1:0-38785 GCA_040080915.1 Saprospiraceae bacterium | reverse complement strand
ATTTAGAATGGATAGGCTAACTGTTCGGAGAAGAAAAAAACTACCGGGAGCGGGGCGATGTGACGCTCATTCGGTGACCTTTGCAACTTTTTACCGCACCGAGTAAATATGGAAATTCAAGAAGCACAACAAAAAGTCCTCCGCCACGACCAAGCCCGCGGCTGGGACTACTTTCATCCGCTGGAAATTTTTGCCAACATGAACGAGGAAATGGCGGAAATCTGGCAAAAAATAGCCTGGGTAAACGATGCCCAAAAACAGGAGCGCGCCAAGGCTCGCGCATCCGAGATCGAGTTCGACATCGGCGACCTGCTGCACCTCGTACTCAAACTCGCCAACCAGTTTGACGTGGATGCCGAGCGCGGGCTGGAGCGCGTTTTGGAAAAATTCGGTAACGACCACCCTCCAGCCAAGGGCAAGTAACCAACTGCCGCCTCCGTGATTTTTACACTTTTTTACACTTTTTTGTACTTTATGACCTAATCACAACGGGCCGAAAAAATATTTTTGCGCCCCTATCCTTTCCTCCTTCCCTGCCTGTCATGTCCGACCTTAAAACTGCTGTGCGTAAAATTGCTGTGTGCGGGGTCAGCAACCGCGCCCTCAAACTGTTTGTCGGCCCGTTGGCCAAGCGACCCAACAGCCCGGTACGCGTTGCTGCATTGCTCGACCCGGACCCTATCCGGTTCGATGTTTGCAAGCGCCGGCATCCGGGACACACAACCGTACCCTGCTACCTCGATTCCGAATTTCAGGCCATGCTCGACGACGTGTGCCCCGATGTCCTGTACGTGAGCGGGATAGACAGCACGCACATCCAATACATCCTTGCGGGCCTGCACGCGGGCCTCGACGTGGTGGTGGAAAAGCCGATGGTCACGACTTGGGACGACTGCCTGCGGGTGCTCGAAGCCGAGCGTACCAGCTCCGGAAAGGTGTACGTGGCGTTCAATTTTAGGTACGCACCCCTGCATTTGGCCATAAAAGACCTGATTGATCAAAACACCATCGGCAGGATCGTTCAGGTAAACTTAGAATACTACCTCGACCCGTTCCACGGTGCCAGTTATTTCAAACGCTGGCACCGAACACGGGCCGGCTCCGGCAGCCTGGCCGTACACAAATCCTGCCACCACTTCGACCTTGTCGGTTGGTGGCTTGGCCAAACGCCGCAGCAGGTCTCGGCTTTCGGGGCGCTGAACTACTACGGTGCCGATTCCATACACAAGCCGAAGGCGGTGGGTATCGGCACGCATTGCTCCGATTGCAAGGTCAAATCAAACTGCCACTACGAAAATTTTTTTCAAAAACACATGAGCGCCGCCGCGTCCGATGGCTACACTGGTGTGCGGAACGGCAAGGAATACGGGTCGTACCGACCGGACGCATGCATTTTTGACCCGGAAATTGACATCGAAGACACCTACGTGGTTAATGTCCGCTTTGACCGGGGAGCCATGCTGTCGTACTCGCTGAATTTTTCCGCCCCCTTCGAGGGGTACCGGCTGAGTGTCACTGGCACCCACGGGCGGATCGAAACGCAGGTTTTTCTGCACACCCAACGCCTCGGCATCCCCGTCCCGGCAGCGCAATATATCCAGATATTCGATCTGTTCGGCGGCGGCGACGTGGTGGAGGTGCCGGTAGTACGAGACGGCCACCTTGGCGGCGATCCCGGCCTGCTGCGCGACCTCGTTTCCCTGTACCACCTCGACGAGGGGGAGTCCATGCTGGCGGGCGCGCGAGAGGGCGCGCTCTCGGTGGCCGTCGGCGATGCCGTCAACCGATCCATTCAAGAACAACGTATCATCACCATTCCGCCTATCTGATTCTGCTTTTTGCCATGTATCAAAAAATACTCGCCGAGCAAAACGGCCAAACCCACACCCTGCCGGCCTACACCGTTGATGTGACCGGTGCCGAGGGTTACGAACTCCGCCCCGAACGTTTTGTGCTCCAAAACGGGCAGATCCAACAGGTTTTGCCGGAAACCGGCACACCTGACCTGTACGCCACGGCGGGTTTTATCAATTGCCACCTGCACTGGCTTATGCTGGGCGGAATCTCCTTCCCCGAATTGGTGGACACCATCCAAAACCGCCCGGAAGTGGTGCTGGAACAGGCTTTGGAAAATGCCGCCCGCTCGCTGCGCAACGGCATCACCAGCTGCTGCGACAAGGGGGCACCCACCTACGTCACGCGGCGCATTTACGAAGGCATCGAAGCGGCGCGGAGTACCGGCAGGCTGATCACCAAAACCCAGTACTCGCCGTACATGTTGGTGGTTTCCAACTCGTTCGCCGAAGACTGGTGCGTACACGTGGAGACCGAAGCCGACCTCGAGTGGGTGAAAAAAGAGTGGGCAGCCACTGGTGCCAAAATCGTGAAAATGATCCCCGAGTCCAATTATTTCCCCGAACCCCCGCATTTCAAATGGGTGTTCGACCACGGGCTTTTTGACAAAGCCCGTGCCTACGCACGGGAAAACGGGCTGATTTTTTCGATCCACGGCAAAGGCGTGGAATCCATCGAAACGGGTATCCGTGCCCGCGTGGACTCCATCGAGCACGGGCTGCAGGCCACCCCCGACCACCTGCGCCAAATGCAAAACCTCGGCATTTACCTCGGCCCTACGCTCGAAGGCTTCGAGTGCCGGATCAACTGGGCACGCGAGCACGGAAAAAACTTGGTCATGGCCGAGTACGAGTGGGAAAAATCCACCTCGCTGGTCCGCACGGCTTCCACGCTGAACGACGGAAAACCATTCCCCTACGTGATTTTTGCCAACGACGCGGGCAGTTTTAACACACCGCACGGCACGCTGCGCGAACTGTACCTGCTGCGCCAATTCGGCTACTCGCCCGAGGACGTGCTGCGCATCGCCACGCTGAACGGAGCCGCATTCATGCGCAAACAAAACCACATCGGCCAGTTGGCACCGGGCTTTGCCGCCGATATAATTTATTGGAAAAAAAATCCGCTCGCGCTCAGCCTTGATGAATGGGCCAACCTGACGGATCACATCGCCGCCGTAGTCAGCGACGGCCAATTGGCACACCTGAACTGATGCGCCCCGAAACACCGACTGACCTGACGCTGATCGTTGACGGCCCAGCCTCCCGGAGCCGCGAGGCCCGCTTGGCACTGGCTCGTTCGGTGGCCGATCGCGTCGTGGAGCGCTACGGCACCAAGGTGCTTTTTTGCGCCCTGTACGGTTCCGTAGCCCGCGAGACCGACGGCCCGTGTTCGGACGTGGAGTTGTTTTGCACCTTGTCCGGCGGCGCGGCACCCTGCCAGATTTATGAATGGCTCGAAGGCGGGATCAAGGTGAAACTGCGGGTGTACACGGAGGCCGGTCTTGCGCAAGAAACTGCCAACGTTGACCCGGAGTGGCCGCTGAGCCACAACAAGATTTTTTTCAACCACCTTCTTGTCGGCGGCCCGGAGCCGTTGGAGCGCCTCCGCCAACAAGCCCTCGGAGCCGACCCGGCAGCCTTTGCCCAGGCGGTAACCCACTTGTGGCTCGCCGAGGTTTTTGAACTAACGGCCAAACTGTACAACCTCTGTGCCACGCCCGACCACCAGAACCAAGGCACCGGCCCGGTGCTGATCAAACTGCTCGAACAGGTGGCCACCATACTCGGCATGGCCGAACGGCGCTGCTTTTCCACACGCCAGCGGATGCTCGCCGAGGCGGCTGCCTGGGGCGTGCTGCCTGGGGCGTTTCCCGTGCTTTGCCACAAAGCCCTTGCCGGCAACTGGCAGGACGGCGGGCCGCTGGAGCAGCAAATTCACCAGATGTGGCTCGAACTGGGCGCGTTCTTGCGGGAGCGCGACCTGCTCTTACCATCGGCCATTTCACCCTTTTTTTGAATTGATATGCGCCTGCCCGGCTTCATTGACCTCCAAATCAACGGCTACCTCGGCGTTGATTTCTCAGCTCCCGGCCTGACGGAGGCCGCCATCGCTCGCGCTTTTGAAGCGATCGTGGCCAGCGGAACGGCCGGGTTTTTGCCTACGGTCATCACCTCGTCGCAGGAGGTGTATGAAAAAAACCTCCCGATGCTGGCCACCGTCATGGGCAAGCCCGGCATCGGGCGGCATGCGCTGGGAATCCACTTGGAAGGCCCGTTTTTGTGCCCGGAACCGGGTTATATCGGTGCGCACTACCCGGCGCTCGTTCGGCTGCCCGATCCCGATTTGTTGCGGCAACTTCAAATGTTGGCGCAGGGGAAAATCCGGGCGATCACCCTGTCTGCCGGGCTTCCCGGCGACGCGGCATTGATTTCAGCGGCCTGCGAAATGGGTATCCGGGTATTCCTCGGCCATCAGCGCTGCGATGTAGCCGATCTGGATCGGGCCGCCAGAGCGGGTGCCGTGGCGCTCACGCACCTCGGCAACGGGCTGCCCAACGAACTGAACCGGTTCGGCAATTCTCTGTGGGCCGGGCTGGTGACCGATTCGCTGGCCGCCATGATTATCGCTGACGGGCACCATGTTTGCGACGACCTCCTGCGAATCATCCTGAAAATGAAAGGCCGGAAAAATTTTTTGCTCGTCAGCGATGCTTCACCCGTTGCCGGGTTGCCACCGGGACAGTATTTCGCCCTCGGCAATACCGTCGTGCTGGAACCCTCAGGCTACCTGTACGCCGTGGGGAAAAACTGCCTGGCCGGGTCGTCGGCCAATATGCTGCACTGCGCCAATTACATGGCCGGACTTGGTTTGTTGCCGCCGGACGAGATTGCCGAGGCGGCGTTTTCCCACCCCCTCCGCTTGCTCGGCCTTCGGCCCGAGGATGTACCCAAAAGCGATTATGAAATTGAATTTGACCAAGAAAATCAACAATTTGGCTGTAAGCCATTAGCACATTCAACATGAGCCACCACGTACTGAAAATACATCCCAACGACAACATCATCGTCGCGCTGCAAGACCTTCGGGCTGGCGAATGCGTGACGTTTCACGGTACCGAGTACGTACTGGCGGAGGCTGTGCCGCTGAAGCACAAGTTTGCCGCTCAGGATTTTGCCGAAGGCGATCCGTTGGTGCAGTACGGCGTTCTGGTGGGCAAAGCCGCCAAGCCGATCCCGGCCGGTACGCGGATCAGCACGGAAAATGTGCGGCACGCGGCGGGCGAGTACCGCATCGAGGCCGGGCGGGCGCAGTGGCAGGCACCGGACGTTTCCCGGTTTGCACACAGCACGTTCAACGGCTACCACCGCGCCGACGGCAGGGTGGGCACGCGCAATTTTTGGCTCGTACTGCCCTTGGTTTTTTGTGAAAACCGCAACATTGACGTGTTGCGCGAGGCCCTGTTGGGGCCATTAGGCTACCCGACCGGGCGGGATTTTGGCGTGAACACGGCCCTGCTTGCCGACCTGTACCGCCAAGGTGCGAGCGCAGAAGCGATACTGCAAGCCGATGTGGCATTGGACCCCACCGAGCAACACCGCAACCGCTTGTTTCAAAATGTGGACGGCATCAAATTTTTGACCCACGAAGGCGGTTGTGGCGGCACGCGCAGCGATTCCGAGATGCTCGTGCGGCTCCTCGCCGGGTATATCCTCAACCCCAACGTGGCCGGGGCAACGGTGCTCAGCCTCGGTTGCCAGTATGCCCAAATGCAGATGCTTGAGGAAACACTGCACGCTCTCGACCCCAAGTTCAGCAAACCGGTGTACATGCTGGAGCAGCAAAAGAGCAAGTCGGAGCGGGATTTCATGGGCGAAGCCGCCAAAAAGACTTTCGTCGGGCTTATGGAGGCCAACCGAACGGAGCGGCACCCCGCCCCGCTGAACAAACTTGTTTTGGGGCTGGAATGCGGCGGCTCCGACGGCTTTTCGGGCATTTCCGCCAATCCTGCGCTTGGGCATACCTCCGATTTGCTCGTCGGCCTCGGCGGCTCGACTGTCCTTTCGGAATTTCCCGAACTGCACGGCGTGGAGCAAGACCTGATCCACCGGTGCACCAATCGGGAACTGGCCGAAAAATTTGTCCACCTCATGGAAACCTACAACAGCCGGGCAAAAGCCGCCGGGTCGGGTTTTGACATGAACCCGTCGCCGGGCAACGTGCGCGACGGCCTCATCACGGATGCCATGAAATCGGCGGGCGCAGCAAAAAAAGGCGGCTTATCGCCCGTGACAGGCGTGCTCGACTACACCGAGCAGGTGACACAACCCGGCTTAAACCTGCTCTGCACGCCCGGCAACGATGTGGAAAGCACCACCGCTCTCGCCGGGTCGGGCACCAACCTCATCGTGTTCACCACCGGCCTCGGCACGCCGACCGGCAACCCCGTGGCACCCACCATAAAATTGGCCTCCAACACGGCCCTGGCACGGCGGATGCCCGATCTGATTGACCTCGACGCAGGCTCGATCATCTCCGGCGGCGACAGTATCGAGGCGAAAGGCGAGGAACTGCTGGACTACCTCGTCCGGGTGGCTAATGGCGAGCAGACCTGCGCCGAGCGGCTGGGGTATGACGACTTTATTCCGTGGAAACGAGGTGTTTCGTTGTAGCCGTGACGGCTGACTGGAGCACCGACTTTTGCCGCCTGTACACCGAGGCGGAGTGGGGAATTACTGAATGACCATTAAACCAAACAAATGATTATCAAAAAATGACAAAATTTCGATGGCTTCATGGCGAAGCAAATTCTCGATTTGTCTGGTAGTGGAATTACCACAATCCAACCGCACTACTTTGGGTGGATACCCATTCAACAGCAGGAGATTATTGAAGTCTTTGTCTTTTGTAAGAATGTGCAAGCCTTTGGTTTGGGCGAATCTCCAAATGGTGTGATCATCCGTCGCCTCAAGATCAAAATCCTGAACATGGGGAATTCCGGGAAACAAATCGCCAAGCCGGAATGCTAATTTTGGTGATAGATTGTTACCAATCAGAAACATGGGAGCACTTGGTTAAGCGGCTGCAAAAAGACGCACACGATCGGTTTCTGCTGCGAAAGCGAGACAGGCAAGAATATCTTCCCGAGTGAGCATAGGGAAATCGTCAAGGATTTCTTCAATCGTCATGCCAGCAGCCAGATAACTCAAAACGTCGTGGACAGTAATTCTAAGGCCTCGGATACAAGGCTGACCGCTACGTTTGCCTGGTTCGATGGTTATGATATCCTGATATTTCATAAATTGGTATGTTTTTGTCGGACAAAAGTACTCTTTCCCTCCAAAATATCAAACCTCCCCCATTTCCCGCAAGGCCTGTTCCAGCCAGTGTTCGCTTGTATCGCGGTACATTTTCATCTCACTCAGCTCCACACTGTAATCAAAGTCGAAATACCGGTTTTCGTAGTGGTTGGAGCGGGTGGGCAGGATGCCGAGGAAGTCCTCGCGCCAGCGGATGCGACCGTGGCCGGAGAGTTCGAGGATAGGCAGTTCGAGAAAAACCGCATCGGGGCAGTAGCGGAACAGTCCCTTGAGTTTTCGGATGATGTCAATGGCGATGCGCCGCTCCACCTGCCGGTTCTCGAACGGATACTCGCTGATTTCGCGGAAATAACGGGCCTTCAGATCGGCGTGCCTCTTGCTCGCGATACGTTGTCGGGCCGAAAGGGGGCGGAAACGTTCGGGCAGGGCTGCCGTTATTTGACTCAAAATGTCGGGCGGGTTGAGTGGCATCGGCGGGTTGCAGGGCCAGGGCACCGGAGCGCCGACGTCGGTCACGTCCACCCAACGGAACTTAGCCTCGTTGGTGATTTCCTCAAAAACAAAATCGAGGTACTCGGGTGCAGGATACAGGTCGCGGTAGAGGTGCAGGGCCTGAAGCAACAGGCCGGACGCTTCGGTGCGGCGGGTTTCGTCACTGGCAGGTATTTTTTGAAAAACCGGGTGCACGTGCCGGTGAAACAAGTTGTGGGCCAGTAGTTTGATTGCCTGCTCTTGCTCCATTCCGCACGGCAGGGACAACACCTCACGCAGTTCGGCCACAGCATCGTAGCCCAAGCCGAGGCTTTCGGGCAGGCTTTTCAACACGGCGGGGGAGAAACGCATCCACAGCAGCGCCCGCTCGCCGACGAGTTCCAGCAAAATACGCTGGAGGTACGGCTCGCCGCGCTCCGGGTAGGCGAGGCAGGCGCTTTTCCAGTCGCGCAGGCACTGAAGCACGGTGTTTCTTGCCTCCGTTTCGTTGGGGCGGCGGATATCCGTCCATTGGAGTTCGTGGCGGATGTGTTGGTAGCGCAGGTCGGCATCGTCGGCAAACTGCCGGTACACTTCTTCCTTGATGTTGGGCTGTACCTGTAGCCAGCCGGTGCGCCCGGCATGGTCGTGGACTATTTTTTCAACAATAGCCAGCGCGTCGTAGCGGAAGCGGGCGCAATCGGGGTGGGTGCGCACGTTGCCGTGTGCGTCGAGGTCGAACCAGCGCAAATGCCCCACGGCTTGCGTGGGCGCTGCCGAGGCGGTGGGCAGGAGCAGTCCGGGAAGCAGCTGCTCCACGGCGAGGCGCAGGAACGACTCCTCGGGGGGGTAGTCGGTGTCGCCAAAAATTTTGTAGCCCAACAGCGTGGCATCCACCAATTCGATGACGGAATCGCGCAGGTCGGTAAACCGGACATAGCGGCGCTGCTCCTCGGCAATTTGCGCTTGCAGGCGGAAGCGTTTGGCCCGCAGGTTGAAAAACAGGTTCTCGCGCAGTTGGCGGTTCATCAGCGCGTCGTCGTCGTCGTTCGACACAGCCTCCAGCATACCGATCACTTCACGGATTTCGCTTTCGATGCCGAAATCTTCGTGCGAGGCAAACCGAAATTCATCGTGAACGATCTCTACCCGGCGGATGTAATCGTACTTTGCTCCGTTGCACAATTCGTTGACGGCCAGTTCCAAAAACCCCCGATACGGGTGGATGGTGCGGTAAATTGTCATGGCCACCTGCACGCAGTGCGACACCGCCGAGCGGTTGTCGGGCACCTCGGTGCTGTACCGGCCGGTGTGCAGGATGTAGTCGTTCTCGTAGGTGCTGTACAGGCGCAGCAAGGCATCGGAAAGGCTCTGGGCGGCGGCTTTCAGGTTGTAAGTTTTGGCCTCGGACGGGCATTTGCCGCTGCGCTGGTACTCGGCGAAACGGCCTGCGTACACCACCACGTGGTTCAGTTTGGAACCGCTGCCGTACACCGCGTCGTGAATGATTCGGTCGGGCGTTTCTTTTTTCAGGTAGGTGATGAGGAGGAGCTCGTACAATTGGGCCGACTGTGGGTCCACATGGGTGCGGACGTGCTCACACAGGGCGTGAGCGCGGGCGAAGTTGCCGATGCCGAGGGCATCTTGCGCGAGCAGGAGGTGACGGCGAAATTCCTGCTGTTGTTGGAGCGAGAGCGTGCCCACGCCCTCCCAAACCTCGTCGTTTCGAACCTGTTTGGGCAGGTTGAGCGTGTCGGGGGTGTGGATATCGCCTGTCGGCAAAAACAGGCCCGCGAGTTGGTCAGCGGGTGAGGCCACGGGCGACCAGGCGTAGTAGGTGTCGGCAAAAATACCCGGCCAGTTTTTTCGGAAGCGACTTTCCTCCAACCGCCCGATCAGGTGGCCAAGGTCGAGCCGGATGGCGGCCATTGTTTTTTCAAAAACCTCGAATTGCAGTTTGTTGCGTTGGCCCTGTTGGCGCCATTCGGCAAAGGCATCCTCAAGTTGGAACAGGTCGTCGGGCGTTCGTTCGGGGTGCAGCAGGCGTTTTAGAAAAAGAAAAAGCGGTGCCAGATCGCAGTGTTCCAGCCACACCTGCAAGCGCTCGCGTACGTCCTCGAACGTGAGCACGAACGCCGGCCCCTCAGGCACGGGGTACAGGTCGGTATCGTGCGCGATGTGCAGCAGCAGGTCGCGGGCGCGCTGGGCCGTGCGCTGGAGTTGAACCTCCCGGCTAAGGCTGTGGCCCTCCACGGGTTGGTCGGGAGCCGGTGCCAGGGGGAACCCGGTCAAAGCGGCAGGCACGAACGCTGCCTTTGCCAGCACAACAAGGATTTGAAATTCCGGTCGGCGTTTTTGTTCGCTCAGGGCTTTTTCCAAGGCCCAGCGTACATTCGGTGCATCCAGCAAATGCGCCGAAACGCAGGCGACGAACAGGTCGGTTCTTTCCAAAAATGCGTTCGCCTTGACACGGTAGTCTTCTTCAGGGGTGTTGCCGGGATTCCAAAATACGAGTTGCTCGCCTTCCATTGCCTGGGAGAGGTAGCGGTGCAGGCCCTCCGCTGTTGGCGCGTCGGAAGGGTCGAAGGCGAGGTAAATGTGGAAGGTGCGGGCGGGCATCAGAATTGAAATGTTTTGGTAAACCAACTCGTAAACCGCCGGGCAAGTTCGTGGTCGAGATTCAACAAGCCGCTTTTTACAGCAGTGCCCATCGAACGTCCAGGCTCTTCCTGCCAAGCCAGCCAGGTATGTACGTCGGCCTTCGAGCGGGTCATTTCGGAAAACAGGTTTAATTTACTGGAAATCACCTCCGAAACAGTGGCTTTGGCTTTGTTCATCCGGTTGTCGTCAGGGTCAACCAAGGTGAGAAAAAAATCTTCGATGGCGCGAGGACTTTGATTGTCCGGCATTATCCAGGCACCAACTTGGGGGTAATGTGGGATACTCAATCGAACCACAATGCCATCGGGTAGGGGCGAGGGAGGCAAATCCCGATAGTCCAATTTGTCCAAGACCGCACGAATGGACTGCCAAGTGTTTTGTGCCGAATCGTCGGCATCTACGACGATGCCGAGGTGCGTGGTACGGTTTGCATCTTTAACTGCTGGGGCAATGCCCTTTATGACATCCTTCTTTCCAGCCTTATCCTTGTTTATGAGAAAGTTGTCTCTAAAATCTTTTTCAGAACCAAACCCAAGGGGCAGGCCGGAAACGTCCATTTTCAGGCACACATGCACCAGTAGATGAATGTCAGCCCCTTCGACCAAAATCCGTTGCCTCATCTGGTTTCTATGTTAAGTTCCAAGGCGGTTTCTAATTCTTCCATGTCGTAGTCCACGACTACCAAACCCTCGTCCGAGGCGGATTTTTGGAGTCGTAGGTAATTGCCCATGCCGACATATTCTGGTTTGCCAGCGATTTCGGCGAACGCACGCACGCAGTCCGAACTGTGCGTGGTGGCAATAACCTGTACGTTCAGTTTTTTGGCTGTTTGGAAAACGATTTCCCACATGAGCGGTTGAACGGAATGGTGCAGGCCAAGGTCAATTTCATCAATGAGCAGCACGTCGTTTTCGGCGCTGACCAGGCCGAGGGCAATGGCCAGCAGGCGGTTCATGCCCTCGCCGAAGTTTTTGAGCGGGACAGGTGTAGATGAATTCTTGAGGCGGACTTTGGCGGAGTTTTCCATCTCGTTGATGCTTACGCGAACGATATCCGGTTCAATGATCCGTAAAACCTCGGCAACTTGGTCTTCTTTGTCTGTCAGCTCTATTTTTTTCCAAAGACGGGCGTTGTCCAAAGAAAAGGCTACTGGGATGTAGTAAGAAAGGTCTTGCTGAAATTCGTGGTCTTGGCTAAAGTACCGAGGGAAGAAGGACACCCCATTTTCCCCTAACCCAAATGTCAGTTCCCGGCTTTGCAAATTGAAAGCGATTTTGAGAGAGTCATTTATCACTATGCGCTCCGAAGCCTTTTTTTTAAAAAACACGGCATCAAACCCCATGTACGGTTCGCTCCGCAAATCGCCCCTTCTGCGCAAAATATCCTGAAACGTTGATTCAAAATGTGGCAACGAGTTGCGGTTGGCAAATAGCCTCAAAGCCTCCAACACGGTGGTTTTACCGGTGTTGTTTTTGCCGGTAATCAGGTTCACCTGCCCAATATTGGGAATGTCCAGGGTTTTGAACAGGCGGAAATTTTCGATGTGAATGTGATCGAGCATGAACCCAGTAAATTTTTGACAAAATTAGGGCAAATTAAAAAGCAGTAGCAATTTAGGGTGCGTCAATCTTCCTCCCCGCTGCCTACTCCCTTGGCCCACGCTACCAAAGCCGACCGCTGCTCTGCGCTCAGCCGCGCGTCGCCATGCGTCCAGGTGTAGCTCTTCAGCGGCATTTCGCCTTCCTGCACAACCTCGGCGATTTCTTCCAATGCCTCGGTGCGATCGCTGGCCGAAAGTGCGGCGAACGTGTTGAAGTTCAGGTGCTCGCGGCCTTCATTCACATGCCCGGCCAACCACCATGACACCGGGGCAATCTGGGCGTACCACGGATAGCGGGCTTCGTAGGAGTGGCAATCGTAGCAGGCATTTTTGAGCACTGTTGCGATTTCAGCGGGCGGCCGGAGCACCTGCCGAATGTCCTGAGCGGGATCAACAGCGGGCACCGAACGGTCGGGGCGGATGAACTGGATGGCCAGCAGCAGGCCGGCCAGGGCGATCAAAATCTTTTTTTTCATGTCGTGTGGTTTGTGTTTGTGAAAAAGACAATGTCAGACAGGGAATTTTTTGATCAGTTTGCGAACGCCGTTTTCGATGTCGCCGAATGGAATGTTGTCCTTGGCCACCAGAACAAGCATGAGCACGATTTGCCGGTCGGCAGCGGCCAATTTCTCGTACAACTCGTGTTTGTGCAGCCGGTATGCTTCCCGAACCTGACGTTTGAGGCGGTTGCGGGCCACGGCGGACTTGAAAGCCCGTTTGGGCACCGACACGGCCAGTTGGGCGCGATTTTCCTCAAAAAAACGCTGCGCAGAATGGCCCTCCTCCACCGGCAGCCAAACGACGCGCAGTGGGTAGGCCATGTACGAATTACCCTCCCGGAACAACCGCCCGATGAGCGTGCGGCTTTTCAACCGTTCACAACGCGAGAAGGAATACATACTGGTAGACGTGGTTTCTGTTGGGCCAAAAATAAACAAAGTCGTCAGTTCGCATGCGCATACTGACGACTTTGATCGGGAAAACTGGCGGCCCGTTCGGGCGGCTGCCTTTATTTCAAACGCCTCTCGTCGGAAACAGTGAGCTTGTGGCGGCCCTGGCTTCTGCGGCGCGAGAGCAATTTGCGGCCATTTTTGGTCGCCATGCGGCTACGGAAACCGTGTTTGTTCTTGCGGCTGCGGCGGGACGGTTGATAGGTACGTTTCATCGCTATCGAATGAGAATTATTTGCTGTGCTAAAAAATGGAGCGCAAAGGTAGAATCCTTTTCCCAAAAACCAACAAGTGGTTTAAAAAAAACCTGAGTCGCAGCGGGTCATTGTCCAAGACGACCAACTTCCACACACACGCACCAAATGAAAGCGCCAGTGCCGTCGGGCTGGTCGGCTTTTTCAAAATGAAGCCGGTAGGGCCGCCGAAACCCCTCTTTTTGCACCCAACCGATGGTTTGGGCGCGTTGGCCCGGCCACTCGAACGGTTCTAAGCGCAGGTGCTCGCGGAAGTCCAATTCCTTCAGGCCGTATGCTTTGTACAGGCTTTCCTTGGCGGTCCAAAAAACGTGCAGGAGGTCGAATTGAGCCTGGGGCGGGTAGGCGTTCAAAAAGGCGGCTTCGTCCAGATGCAGAAACTTGTGGGCCAGGCGCGGCATTTTGTCCACCAGCACTTGCAGGTCGCATCCGCAAACCTGTTCGGCGACCATGGCACCCACAACCCCGTGTGAGTGGCTGAGCGAGCAGTGCAGTTCGGGGCGGTGCAGGAAAAATGGTTTTGCAAACGCATTTTTGCCTAGCGGGAAACGCTCCTCGGAGCCGGTCAGCTTGTGCAGCAGCCAGCGGCCTGCCAGCCACTCCAGCCGCCGGACCCCCTTGAACCGGGCCAGATCGTCCTCCTCTTCCGGTGTGAGTGGCAGGTCGTCGCGAAAGTAAAATTCGTCTTCGGCGATTTGCCAAGCGCCAAAGGTGAGCACAGTTTCGGGCAGGATCGGGATGTTTCGCGTGAAAAGCAGCGGCATGGGGCAGGGATTGGGTTCAACACGTGACCGGGGCATCCTCGGCCAGTTCGACAAAAAAATCGCTCTTGTCCTCGTCCGGGCGGTCTTTGCAGGGAAAGTCTTTTTCGACCAAAATTTGTAGCGCTGCGCCGTTTCCGATAGGCACAAAACGCTCCATGCCAACGGTTTCGGTGTCCATCCAACGCAAGGCTGCGGCTTGCGGCACCTGAACGCGGACACGCCCGTCGGTAAAATGTGCTTCGATGTCGGTGGCACCTGCGGGCATAGACAATTCCCAGACAAAAGCCTTGCCATCAGGAAATTGTACGCTGGTTTCGAGCCATTTTTCGGCTCGCAATTGTACCAATTCGGACTTTCGGAGGCGCAGTCGGATGCTGTGTTGTTCGCAACGGATTTTCATAGTCGGACACGGATTGGTTATCGCACGATCAGCAGTTTTTGGCGGATCACGTCTTCTTTTTGCTGCATTTGGAGCAGGTACAGCCCCTGCGGCAATTGGGTCAGGTCGAGCGTCAGGTTGCGCTGCCCTGGAGAAACAGGCTGGTCAAAAACCGTTTTGCCCATTGGATCTAAGAGATAAAGGTG
Source organism: Saprospiraceae bacterium (assembly GCA_040080915.1). GTDB lineage: Bacteria > Bacteroidota > Bacteroidia > Chitinophagales > Saprospiraceae > M3007. The sequence continues at coordinate 24,325 of JBEBHD010000017.1, read as the reverse complement.
TGTGTCGCAGTGGGTAATCGCTGGCAGGATGACCAAGGCCCAGTTGGATGCGGGCTGTGGGTACACGACGATCTTTTTTTCCGCGCCCTGTTTTTGCGGAGCAAACACCTGCGGCCCGAGATGTACGCAGTAGTCCACTACTTGGCCGAACTCAAACGTTTCACAGGGTTGGGGAGGGCTGCCCTGCGGGCCTTTGTATTTCATCAAAATGCGCATACGAGCTTGCCCGATAGCCATGCTGTCGGGCGGAACGATGAAGCCGGAGATGGGCATTTCGCTGGCGAAGCCCGGGTCGAAAGCCAGTTCGCCCGCATCGTCGAAGTCGCCGTCGGCATTGAAATCAATGTACACCCTAAAGTGCTCCTTGTAGGGCAGGCTGGAAAATCCCGGCGAAAGGGTGATGGGCAGGGTTGCCTCCGGTGCTATTTCGAGCATCGGAGGGCCGCCGGAAACTGCTGTGAAGTTTTTGTAGCCGACATTGCCGCCGGGGGCGTGGTTCCACGAGCCGACTTGCACACCCGCGATCCATTCGTCTTTGGCCGATCCGGCACCCGCCTGGCAGTAGGCCAAGTCCGTGCAGGCCCCACAGCCAGTGGTTTTAAACTGAAATACAGCTGGTGCCGAAGTGGAATCGAAGTTGCATTCCGACCAGATTTCCACGAGATACTCTGTACACGGCTGAAGTCCGGTGAGGTAAAAACTGGTCTGGAACGGGCGGTATTCCATTTTGAAGCCGTTGGTTGCTGTCACGTCCATACGGTAGGCGTTGGCGGCCAACGGGCCTGTCCAAGAAAGTTGTACGGCGTTCGGGCTTACGGGCACCACAGCAATACCGGTCGGTGCCGAGCAACAGCCGTCGGTAGTGAAAACATCCGGCCCGGTCCACGCGCTGGACAGGCCGCCTGTACATGTGGCCCGCAGGGAAAACTCGTATTCCGTACACGGTTCGGCATTCGGGATCGTGAATGGGCTGACGGCTCCGGGCACGAGGTTCCAGGTTGAGGCACCCTTTTTTCTCCAAAGCAAACTGACGGACTGGACGTTGGTCACAACGGACCATTGAATGACCAAGGCGTTCCCCGACGGGCTTGTAGCCTTCAAGCCAAACGGTTCGATGCAGCTGACGCATAGGTCTTGGTATTCTTGCAACAGGTTGTGCAAATGGAGTCGCCCGCCCGTGACGGTGATATTTTGCAAGGCTGCGATGGCTACCGTGGAGCCGAGGAGGTGATTTTTTACCCAAAGGGCGGCGGCTGCCGGGTTGGCCTTGGCTCGTGCGGCGAGGTTGTTGCAGGGGGCCGAATACAGCAGGGCTATGGCCCCCGCGACTTGCGGAGCCGCAAACGAGGTGCCGGTCACCACGTCGTAGCTGTTTCCCGGCCGGGCCGTGAGCACATCTTTGCCGTAGGCACCGAGGTCAATGGTGGTTGCACCCCAAGCGGCGGCACCGGCTTTCAGGTCGGCATTGGTCAGGCTTGTTACGGAAATCAGGTAATCGCTGGGGCAGGCCGTGGGCAGGTCGCCCTCGGTGTCCACGTCCAAGTCGGAGTTGGCGGTGGCGGCCACACCCAAAATACCTGCTGCACCCAGCGAATCGAAGGCAGCGCACCAAAGCGGTGCATCGGCAGGCTGGCCGCCGGTGATGCCCCAAGAGCAATTGACGGCCACGACAAACGCACCCTGCTGGCCGTTGGTGGCGTTGTAGCGCTTCCTCGCTCTTAAAATGTAGTCGTAAGCGGCGAGGATGACGGACTCTTGGCTGTTGCCGGCGATGAACATAATCTTGACATCCCAGTTCACCCCGGTGATACCGACACCGTTATTGCCTTTTGCCCCGGCGAGCGCGGCCACCGAGGTGCCGTGGCCGGTGTTCATGCCAGCGATATTGTCGTTGTTGGTGTATGTGTTCCAGCCTTTGCAGTCGTCCACGTAACCGTTGTCGTCGTTGTCTATGCCGTCGTAGGGCGTTTCGTGGCGGTTTCGCCACAGGTTGGCCGTGAGGTCTTCGTGTGTCTGCTCAATGCCGCCGTCAATGACGGCGACGACGACGGTGTCGCCCAAGGGGGTAGTTCCGCCAGTGGTAATAGCCCATGCCTGCTCCGAGTCCATGTCGGCACCCGGCGTGCCGCCCGAACTGCCTGTATTGTGGTGGTACCATTGCTGGCCGTACAACGGGTCGTTTGGCAAAATACCGGGCGGTGCGGCCCGATACTCCAAAATACGGTTGAACTGGGCTGCCAGCACCTCGGGCTGGCGGCCAAGCCAAGCCAGCAACTGGCGTTCGGTGGCTTCCTCTGGGTTGGTTTCTAACAGCCAAATGTTGAGTGTTTCGGAGATTTGGCCTTTGTTCGTCAGTTTGTTGCGCGGGTTTTCTTCCTGAAAACGCGCTACAATACCTGTTGGAGCAAGGTAACCGGAAAGCCGCACCAATACTTGGCCGGGCACATGATGGGCTTGTTGAGCCGCCCCTTTAAAAGGAGACAATAGGCCCAGGAACATCGTGAAAAGCAGAGTGGCCTTCATGGTAAATGTGAAATGTGGAGCGGTTGGGTGGCAAAAGTAGGGCGAAACTTGCGCTTGTGCGGGAGATCAAGGTACTTCTGTTGCTTTCTGCTCAAATTCTACGAAAATGCAAGTCTCACAGGCCCAGGCAAGGGAATGCGTGGGGGTGGTAAAAATTTGTGCCCGGCAGCAGCCACAAGGCAGCGCATAGCGATTCGCTGCATCTTCGGTTCTGTTGCCTCATCACTTTCCCGGAAAGCAAGAAACAGGCCCTGTACTTAGAGCGTGTTTTTTGTTGGCATTATCTGGGGAATGTTTGAGGCGCACCCTGCTATCGTCGCGGTTAAAGTGGCAGAAAAACAACCCATCAGAATTAAATTCTTTCTTCCTTTGCGCGTCCTTGAAAGTGGGCTTTTTAATCCTCGGTTCCGCATCCCTGCCGATAGCACCTCGCTCTGTATTTACTTGCACATTCAAAAAATGCTGATTTAAATGGTAAAGAAACTACTTGCTTTGTCGTGCCTCCTTATGGTGGCTTTTGCTTTAAAGGCGCAGGTGCCTCCGCCGTGCCAATCCAACCAAGATCCGCCTGCTGACTTTTGCTCGGACATTTGCATCTACTGCAACTTCAACGGGATGATGGGGAATACCGCCAACTACACACCGCAAACACCTCCAGGCGGCTTTTGCTCCGGTATTCAGAACGAACAGTGGCTCGGTTTCATCGCCGGTGCCACCTCTGCTACGTTCACCGTTACGCCGTCCAACTGCCAAAACGGTAACGGCCTTCAGATCGCCCTGTACTCCAGTTGCGACAGCGCACCCATTGATTGCAACGGCGGCCAACAAGGCGGCGGCACTACGCCCATGTCCATTACGGTCACCAACATGGTGCCCGGCGTAAACTACTACCTGCTGATTGACGGCTACGGTGGCGACATCTGCGATTTTACCGTGACGGCAGTGCCGCCAATCGCCGTGCAAGGCCCGAACGTAGGCGCTACAGGTGCCATTCAGGGGCCGACGACCATCTGTCCCGGTGCCACGGTGACATTCAGCATCCCGGCTACATCGGGCGCGGGCGCTTACATCTGGAACGGCCCCCCCGGCAGCCTCATCAACGGCAACCCTCCCCCGGTGACGCTCCCGGCTCCTGGTGGCAATATCGTTCAAGTAACCATGGGCCCAAACAGCGGCCAGATTTGCGTCATGCCCGTAAACTCCTGCGACGAGGGGAACGAGGTTTGCAAAAACATTATCTCCCAGCCGATACCACCGACCAACCTGACACCTGTCATAATCTGCAATGAAGACGTTCCGTACACCCTGCCTTGGGGCGATCAGGTTTCCAACACTGGCCTCTATGAAAATACCTTTACCTCGTATCAGGGTTGCGATAGTATTGTTCGGCAAAATGTGACGGTCAAAGCACCGATCATCCGCTTTTTGCCGCCTCAGTCCATTTGCGCCGGTACGTGCATCTCTATCTGCGGAGAGGATTTCTGCGACCCGGGATCCTTCACCTTCACCTGCCAATCTTTTCAGGGCTGCGACAGCGTGATCAACTTCTCGATCAACGTGGTTACACCGGTGGCCGACATTATCCCCGGCGGTGTGATCACCTGCATTAACGACACGATCATACTCGGTTCGGCGCCCTCGCAGGGCACGAAAGTCTGGCGAAATACCCAAGGCGTGGTGCTCGGAACGGGCAACTCCGTGGCCATTTCGCAACCCGGCACCATCATCTTGACCGTGACGGCATCGGCTGGTGTCAACTTATGCACGGCCATGGACACGATAACCGTGACGGCCGATATAACCCAGCCTTCTGTGACAGCAACCGGCGGCTTTTTGGGCTGCGGCAACTCACAGGCACAACTGACTTCTACAACAAATGCACCGAGCGCAACCTACAGTTGGGGGCCGCCCGACGGCCTTAGCTCAACCAATATCCCCAACCCGATAGCAGCCCTGCCCGGTGTTTTCACGGTAACGGTCACCAATCCGGCCAACGGCTGTTCAGGCACTGCTTCCGTCACGGTCACGGGCAACACCGACCCGCCGCTGGCAACTGCCACCGGCAGCACCATCACCTGCACAGCAAACCCGGTAAGCATCACCTCAAGCACCAACGTGTCGAACCCGACATTCTCGTGGAGCGGGCCTCTGGGCTTTTCCTCCAACCAGCAAAACAACTCCGTAAGCAACTCCGGGACGTACACCGTGACAATCACGAATACGGCCAATAATTGCACAGCAACTGCCACAGCAGTAGTGGCCATCAACACCACCGTGCCCGGAGCCTCGGCCAGCGGTGGGGTCATCGGATGCACCACACCTATAGTTATCCTGAACAGCAACTCGCCGACCGGCGGTGTAACATACGCCTGGACCGGCCCCAGCTCCTTCAATGCCAACACCCAGGACCCGCCCGTTGACGTGGCCGGGCAGTATATCGTCACGGTTACCGACCCGGCCAACGGCTGTACCTCCACGGCTACAGCGAACGTGACCGGCAACACTATTCCACCAACAGTATCGGCTACTGGCGGCACCGTATCCTGCGGCGACCCCAATCTGGACCTAAACGGCGGCTCCACGACCAACGGTGTCACGTTCTCATGGAGCGGGCCTAACAACTTTACTTCCACCAATGAAGACCCGACGGTACTTGCCCCGGGCATCTACACCCTCACGGTGACCGGCCCGAATACCTGCACGGCCACAGCCGAGGCCACTGTTTTGGGCGACTTTGGTGTGCCGGATGCAGCGGCTACCGGTGGCATCATCACCTGCTCGTCGTCCAGCACCTTGATCAACGGCACCTCGACAACGCCCGGAGCTACGTTCGAATGGACGGCTCCCAACGGGGACAAAATCCCCGGTGCAAACCCGGTCGTGTCCAATACGGGTGTTTACACCCTGATTGTGACCGCTACTAACGGCTGCACCACCACGGCCACTGCCGAGGTAGTACCCGATGCCAACGTGCCAAACGCCAGTGCAACAGGCGGTGTACTAAACTGCCTCATTTTTGATGTTACACTGAACGGTGGCTCCACGACACCGGGGGTGACTTTTGATTGGTCTGGCCCGAACGGCTTTACGTCGCCGATAGAAGACCCCTTGGTAACCGAAGCCGGCACATATACCTTCGTGGTAACAGCGGCAAACGGTTGCTCGGCTATTGCTACCGCGATTGTTGAATTGGACGACATCGCACCGGGCGCAACAGCAACCGGCGGCACGGTCACTTGTACCCACCCGGACCTCAATCTGGAAGGCGATTCACCCACCAACGGCGTGACTTGGGCATGGAGCGGGCCGAACAACTTTACCTCGACCGACCAAGAACCGACGGTTTCCGTCAGCGGCCTTTACAACCTCGTAGTCACCGGCCCGAACGGCTGCGCGTCCACCACCACGGCCACCGTGATTGCCGACCAGGCACTGCCGATCCCGACTTCTACCACCGGAACACTGACGTGTTCCACAACCGACATTATCCTGAACGGCAGCGCGAACGTGCTCGCAACGTGGTCGTGGAACGGCCCCAACGGTTTCTCCACAACCGACGAAGACCCGACGGTGTCTGTGCCCGGCGACTACACGCTGGTGGCCACCGCAGCCAACGGCTGTGTGGACTCGGTGACGGTGACCGTAGCCCAGGACATCACGCCTCCGGATATTTCCGCCAGCGGCAACACGATTTCCTGCACCAACCCGCAGGTTCCCCTTTCGGGCGCTTCAGCTACGGCTGGCGCGACCTTCCAGTGGTTTGGTCCCAGTTTTACCTCTATGCAGGCAAACCCAATCGTTGACGGAAACGGTGCTTACACCCTGATCGTGACTGCCCCGAACGGCTGTACCTCCGAGGCTACGGTTGACGTGCTTTTGGATACGGACGCTCCCGTGGCATTTGCCACTTCGCCGGACATTTTGACCTGTTCGCTGCTGGCCGTACAAGTGGCCACCACAGCCAACAACGCCAGTTCGCCTATCACGACGTTTGTCTGGAAAGGGCCGGGCGGTTTTGAATCGTTTGACGAAGACCCAACCGTCGCCCTTCCCGGCGTGTACAATCTGGTGGTCACGTCGCAAAATGGCTGCTCAACCACCGCAAGCGTGACCGTGGTACAGGATGTGATCGCGCCAAATGTGAGCGCAGTAGGCAGCACGCTGACCTGCGTCATAACATCAACGGACTTGAACGGCGAGTCCACCACCCCCGGCGCTTCCTACCAATGGGCCGGCCCTGGCAACTTCTCCAGCACCTTGCCTGACCCAACCGTAACCGTGGCGGGCAATTACATCCTGACCGTGACAGGCCCGAACGGCTGTACTGCTTCGGCCACTGCACCGGTTATTTTGGATGCCATTTTCCCGGATGCCAGCGCTACTTCGACCAACAACTTGGACTGCGACGACCAGTCGGCCTCGCTCATTGGAACAAGTACGACCCAAAGCGTGACATATGCTTGGACGGATCCAGGCGGAAATATCTTTTCCGTGGATCAGACAACTTCGGTGACGACCCCCGGTACCTACCAGTTTGCTGTCACTGCTCCCAATGGCTGTGTAACCCAGTCTTTTGTGCTGGTTACGCAAAATATTATGCCTCCCGGCGCTTCGGCCACGGGCGATACGATTGACTGTATTTCGGGCGATGCTCCCCTGCTCGGTTCGACGCAGGGCCAAAACGTGACGTGGCTCTGGGAAGGCCCTGGCGGCCTGAGCTCCACGCTTCAAAACCCAGTCGTTTCGCAAGCAGGCGTGTACACGCTGACCGTGACGGGTGCCAACGCCTGCACCTCCACGGCTACTGCCACAGTCGTGGCCAACACCCTCTCGCCGGAGGTACTCGTCGGCGGTGCAGACATTTTGACCTGCATATTGACGGAACTGACCCTGACCGGCACGATCGTCAACCCGCCCGGCTCCACGGGTACTTGGACAGACCCGACGGGTGCCCCCATATCTACGGCATCGAGCATATTGGTGAGTCTTCCGGGCGATTACATCTACACCGTGACCGCCCCGAACGGGTGCGTCACCGTTTCGACGCTGACGGTAGGCCAAGATATCCAGACCCCGCAAGACGTGGTGGTCAACGGTGGCCTGATCAACTGCACAACACCGACGCTGACCCTGTCTGCTTCCTCAAGCACGTTCAACGTGACCTACTTATGGACCGGCCCGGGCATCAACGCCAGCAACCAGTCGCTGAAAAACCCGATAGTCAATGCCGCTGGCACGTACACCCTGTTGTTGACCAATACCGACAACGGCTGCCAAGCCACGGCCGTCACCTTTGTCACGGGCGATTTTGCTCAACCGACCGTCACCGCCACCGCCCCGGTTATTACTTGCTCCGCCCCGACGGCCATTATTACGGCCACGGGAACTCCAGCAAACGTAACCTACAAGTGGGCTGGCGCGGGCATCAACGTAAACAACCAGTCGGTGAAAAACCCGACCGTGGCCACCGCCGGCACCTACACCGTGACGGTCACGGCAGCCAACGGTTGCACGGGCACCAACACGGTCAGCGTAACAGCAGACGTGGCCAACCCGAACGCTTCGGCCACCGGAGTAACATTGACCTGTACCCAGCCGACGAGCACGATCACGGGTGCTTCCACCACGCCCAACGTGACCTACTCCTGGACTGGCCCTGGCACCTTTACCGCCAATGTGCCCAGCCCGACGGTAAGCACGCCCGGCCTGTACACCCTGACGGTGACAGCCCCCAACGGCTGCACCCAAACGGCTACTACCACGGTCGTGCCAGACTCGAACGCGCCCACCGCCTCGGCATCAAGCGGTACGCTGACCTGCTCCGTGACGAGCCTGCCCCTGATGGGTTCTTCGAACATTCCCACAGTGACGTGGCAGTGGAGTGGGCCGAACAATTTTTCGGCAACAACGCAAAATGCTCCGGCCACCGCGCCGGGCTTGTACACATTGGTCGTGACCAACCCGCAAAACGGCTGCACGGCCAGCGCAACCACCACCGTTCAGTCCGACACCCAAGGGCCACAAGTGAATATTGCCACTCCGGCCCAGTTGAACTGCTCGGTCACGCAGGTTACACTTTCCGCATCGGTGCAACAACCGGGCAACTATGTGTACGAATGGGGCGGCAGCGGTACCATCATTTCCGGTGGACTTTCCCCGTCGCCCACCGTCGGTTCTGCTGGCTCGTACACGGTGACGGTGACCAACCAGAACAACGGGTGCTCTTCAACACTCTCAACCACAGTAACGGTGGACTCGTCCGCTGTTTCGGGTGCTAACCTCCGGGTAAAAAATGTCTCTTGCTTCGGCGATACGGACGGTGGGCTGGCCGTGGCTTCGGTCATCGGCGGCACGGCTCCGTACTTGTACTCGTTGGACAATGCGCCGTTCTCGGCCCAGTCGGTGTTCGGTTCATTGCCTCCGGGCACACACGAAGTGGCTATTCAGGATGCCAACGGCTGCGAGTGGGCCACTACGTTTGAGGTGCAAGAGCCGGAAGAACTACTCGTGGAGCTCGGCCCCGACACGACGGTTTACCTCGGCGATTCTCTGCTGCTGACCATTGATGATGTGGTGAACTTCCCGGACCGGGTGGCTACGCGCCTACTGGAACCAGCATATTTGGACACCGTTTTTGGCGAGTACTTCAAGCCGGGGGCTTCGTTCCGCTATGTTTTGACCGTCGTAGACTCAAATGGCTGCCGGGCATCCGATACCCGATTGGTACTGCTCGACAAGACCCGTTTTGTGTACATTCCCAACGTTTTCGACCCCGGCTCGGCAGACATTGATGCCCTGTTCTTTATCTCGGCAAGGGAGTCGCAAGTGGTCAAAATTCGCTCGTTCAGGGCCTACGACCGCTGGGGTAATGTCATGTTTGAGCGCTTCAACTTCCAGCCGAACGATCCCGGAGTAGGATGGGACGGCACGGTGCGCGGGACCAAAGCGGCACCAGCCGTGTACACCTATTTCGCTGAAATCGAGTTTGTTGATAACGAGGTTGTCTTGTACAAAGGCGACGTGACGCTGCTCAGGAATTAAATCTAAGCAACACTGAGTTCAATACGACATGAGCCATCCCGAATTTTTTCGTGGATGGCTCATGTCGTTTATTGCTTGCCCGGTGTGACTAAAGAGACTCTTCGTGTCTGTGTATGTGAATTAGAGCGTGTTTAAGTTTCAGCGCCGAGGGGAAAGCACAGTCAAGTAGAAAAATACGAACTGAATACCCGTAGTTTTGCCGGATTTTTGATTTGACAAAAAACACGCGCACAAAAAATCGGAACCGTGCAAAAACGCTGGCTCAAGGACTTTGAATTCCAGATCACCCCAAGTACATGGAACGCCGCCCAGGAGCTGATCCAAGCGGGCGGAGTTCGGGATTTGCAGGAGGTGGAACGGCATTTTTGGGTAGCAAAAGTGGCCGACGAGGACTTCCAGTACGAAGTAGAGACGATCATCACGCCGCACAAGATCAAAGCCTTCACCTGCGAATGTTGGGGCGAAGGGCGGCGGTTGATGTGCGCCCACATCGCGGCGGCGCTGTTCAAAATTCGGCAGTTTTTGGAACAAAAAACCGAAGCGCGACAGGCAAAGGCAGAGACAGAGCAACGCGAAAAATCGGGCAGGCTGAGCGTGCAAAACATCCTGGATACTATTTCCCCGGACGAACTATCGGCCTTCGTGCGCGACTACACCCGCCGCGACCGGGATTTTGCGCTGGCGCTAAAAACCCGCTTCGCCGCCATTTTCACCTCCAACGACAACCCCTTCCTGCTTGTGCTGGAGGCGGCCCTGCCCCGAAATGCCACCTCCCGCGCCTTGCTTACCAACGAATATCGGCGCGTCAGTAAGGCGCTCGATGACTTGGAGACACAAGCCGCCATCGCCGCAAGCGAAGGCAATTCGACGCAGGTGCTCCAGATCACATCGGCAGTTTTGCAGGCAACAAGCCCCATGTTTGACAAAGCACCGGAGGCACGTCGTGAAAAACTCGTTCGCTACTGCGAGGCCGTGTTTCGGCACCTGACCCAATTGCCGCAAGAATACCTGTCGCCCGAACTGCGGGAAAACCGTCGGGCGCTGTTGTTCGAATATCTAAGCCGCCCCGATTGCCCTGCGGAATTTGTTTCTAACTCGGTCGTGCCCTTTTTGGCCCAAGAGGCATCCGATCAGGGTTTTTTCAACGAAATTAATGCCCTGTTTGACCAAATGCCGTACCCGGCCCCGGCCCCGGTATTGTACCTGTTTTTGGCCGCACTGGCCCAGCGCAAACGGCCGGAGGCCGCTCTGAGGGTTTTGCAAGACTACACCGACCGTCCCTCCGAACTGAAAAATGCCGTTTTGACCCTGTACCGGCTGCACTACTGGGAGGCTGCTCTGTTGTGCGGCGAATTTTTTTTGGGAAAAAACCTGTTCCTCGCCGGGCAGCGCCGGGAAGTCGAGGACATGCTATTGGCTGCCGCCGAAAAGGCGGGCGACCGGCCCCGGCACGCAACCTACCTGCGACAGCGCTTTCGGCAACACGGGCACGAATCAGCACTCTTGCGACTCAAAACACTGGCCGGGCCAGACTGGCCGCAGGAGCGGGAAAAACTCCTGTCGGAACTCCGCGAATCGGGCGATACGCCCAAACTGATCCAGTTGCTGGCCGTGGAGGGCGACCTTGACGCCTTGGCCGACGCACTCGAAAAAACCGGCGGATTGGACACCTTGCGCCACTACGAACACCTTTTTTGGCCCGCCCGAACAACCTTTCTTCGAGATTACTACCTGCGCGAACTGGCCGCCCACCTCGACGGCCATTTTGGGAAACAAGCCTCGGACCATGCCCGTGACCACCTCGCCGGATTGGTGCGCAATGGCCAGGGGGCACTGGCCAGAGACATCGCCGTTGGCTTGACAGCCCGGTATCCCGACCGGAAATCGCTGCCGGGTGAGCTGGCTGAAATTTTTCCCAAGGCCGCCCGATACGCCGTATTGAGTGGAGCAAAAAACACACCCTCCGATGAAAGTTGAAGTTTGGGCCATCGGCAAAACAGCGGAGCCGTACCTGGAGACCGGCATCGGCATTTTTGAAAAAAGGCTGAAAAACTACCTGCCGTTCGCTTGGGTGATACTCCCAAACGTGAAAATTAAAACCACCGACGGCAACCTGCTCAAGAGCGAAGAGGGAAAAATGGTGCTCGCCAGACTGAGCCAGGACGACTACCTCGTGCTGCTCGACGAGCGCGGCCAGCAGCACAGCTCCGCCGAATTGGCCCGCTGGACGGAGCAACGCCTCAGTGCCCACGGCAGGCGGTTGGTGTTCCTCATCGGCGGAGCCTTTGGTTTTTCTGCGGAGGTTTATGCGCGGGCAAACGCCCAAATTTCGCTGAGCCGCCTTACCTTTTCGCACCAAATGGCGCGGCTGTTTTTTCTGGAACAGCTCTACCGTGCCATGACAATTTTGCGCAACGAACCGTACCACAACGAATAATGGCCGTCACCCACATCATCATCGCCTTCACCGCCCTCTTTTCCATCTGGGGGTTCAGCAATCAGGACATTTTTTACAAGTGCATGCACCGCCCCCACGATGAGGCGCGCCGGGGCGAGTACTACCGCTGGCTTACCGGAGGATTTCTACACGGCGACTACATGCACCTGATCTTCAACATGTTCACCCTCTACGCTTTCGGCCCGGTCGTGGAGAAATGGTTTGGGGTGCATTTCGGCATGACGGGGCCGTTGTTTTTCGTGATCTTTTACCTGATCTCGATCGTGGCAGCTTCTTTGGCCACGTATTTCAAGTTCAAGGACTCACCGGGTTTTGCCAGTGTGGGCGCATCCGGGGCTGTTTCGGCGGTTTTGTTCGCTGCCGTTTTGTTGCACCCGACTATGGGCCTATACCTGATGTTCATTCCTATCCCAATCCCGGGCTTTATTTTTGCGGGCCTGTACCTGTGGTACTCGTCGTATGCAGCCAGGCGCGGCAACGACGGCATTGACCACACCGCACACTTTTACGGGGCGGTATTCGGCTTCATTTTTCCGATGGTTTTCGATCCATTCCTGTTGATGGACTTTGTGGCTCAGTTGGCGTTGTGGTTTTCCATGCAGTTTTCGTAAATGTACCGCCGGGGGTACCTATTTGGCACCAGTATACGGCGGCCCTAACCGTAAAGTTTTTCACCACAGATTTTCACAGATTCACACAGATTTTTCCTTGTCCGTTTAAAAATCTGTGTGAATCTGTGGTGACAATTGTTTACATCAGGAGGTACTAAATAGTTACCAGCGGGGCCATTTCTATAAAACTCCCCTGCGGCGTAAGGACAAAGCCCGATACCTTTGCAACTAAATTCGAAGGAGCGTGTTTTCACTGCCCTGTCGAAATTTGACAGCATAACTCTTCATCAATTTTCTTGTAGCAATGGCTTACGAATTTACGGATGCAAACTTCAAAAAAGAAGTGCTCCAAAGCGACAAAGTGACTCTGATTGACCTCTGGGCTGAATGGTGCGGCCCCTGTCGCCTGATGACCCCGATCGTAGACGAACTTTCCAACGAATACGGAGACCGGGTGCTGATCGGCAAACTCAATGTGGACCACAACCCGCAGGTGCCGACAGACTATAATGTGCGCGGCATACCTACTTTTTTGCTGTTCAAAAATGGCGAACTGAAAGGCAAAATCGTCGGTGCCCAGTCCAAGAAAGTACTTAAGGATCAGATTGATGCCTTGCTCAATTAGAGCGTGGTCATGATTCAATTAGAGCGTGTTTAAATTTCAGTGCCGAGGCGAAAGCGAGCGAATTTTGTTTCAGGCAAGGCGAAATTTGCAGCCGTAGCCGGTTGCCTACGGCGAAAATTTCAACGCAGCATGAAGCAAAATTTGCCGCTTGCAGCCCGGCGACTGAAATTTAAACACGCTCTTACCGGTTCCAAAAAAATGGGCCGCCCTGAAACCCAGGGCGGCCCGCATTTTTTTGACCTATTTTTGCGCGAACTCTGAACGCCGTACATTTTGCAAAACATGGAATCGAACGAAATCGCCCAAACAAGCGATATTACCATCCGGGTAGGCTTGGACAAGGATCGGGTACCGAAGCGAATCGAGTGGTCTGCCACCGACATGCACGAGGCGGGCCGGATGGACGAGTGCAAGGCAATGGCCATTGCACTTTTCGACAAGGAACACCGCGATACCTTGCGCATTGATCTGTGGACGAACGAAATGCAGGTGCAGGAAATGGATCGTTTTTTTTACCAAATCCTGCGCTCGTTGAGTCAGACCTACCTGAGGGCCACACAAAACAAAGATTTGGCCGAGGACATGGCCAAGTTTGCGCACCAGTTTGGGGAGCAGACGGAAATCATCCCAAAAACGGCCCACTGATCACATCCGCAAGTCCTCAACGTGTATGCCGGGAAAATCCTTGGCGTTGAGTTGGAAATGGCCGGAGGGGAAAGATTTGCCTGTGGAGAGCCTCGTGATTTCAAAAGCGTACCGGGAGCCGTCCTTGGCAAAGGCGCGAATGCTCTCAATGCTCTGGGTTTTTTCGTCCACGCTGACGCGCAATTTGGCATACTCCGACTTTTTATCGGTGGGCTTAAACTCGATATGCGTCAGCACACGGTTTTTTTCCGAAACCTTGTCCACGATGGCGTACAGAAAATCCCCCTTTTGGTAGCGCCGAAGCAGGTCGCGCGGAGTGAGAAAACCATTTTCGCCGCTGGGGTCGGTGTCGGTGACCTGGATTTCCTTATTGCTTTTCAGGTAAACCCACGTGGTTTTCCCATCGCTGGCAATGATCTGCTGGTCCATATCGAGCCGGAATTTATCGCCCGCTTGGGCCACGGTGCCCTTCTGAACGTCCTTGGGCTGGCCGGGCACTTCGATGGCGATGGAAAAGGCCAGTTCAAGCGTTTTGTGGCTCTCGTACTTTTTTCGGATTCGGTCGAGCACTTTTTTGGCCTCCGGGTCTGGCTTTTCGGGCGGCGCGATGACTTGGGCGCTCAGGTTGGCGGCGGTAACGGCCAGGAGTAGGGCAAATAACAGGTGTTTCATGTGTGCGGTGCGGTGTGTGGTTTGCCGCCTGGCGCGCATAACGGCAAATCCCCGTTTCCGGTTGTCTACCCAGACTTAAAGTTTCGCAAATACCCGATCGGCAACTTTTGCAAAACCGTCGCGTTTTACCACCTAACAAAACATTCCGACATGGCGTGCTGCCCTTAGCAGATGCCTAATTTTAGAACATGACCAAAAAGAAAAAGTCTGGCGGCAAAAAACTGACCGCCAAAAACCTGCAAATCGAACTCCTGAAATTTCTGCTCACCCAGCCCAAAAAACAATTCGCACCTGCACAGCTCGCGGGCATCCTCCACATCGAAAACAACCGCGATTCCGTCGTGCATGCCCTGTACCAGTTGGTGCAGGCAGGTTCCGTTTCGGAACAAAAAGACGGCAAGTTCGGCATAGCTCTCGAACGGCTGACCACACCCGAGGCAAGCGCCGAAAAAAAACCAAAGCCCCCCTCCGAAAAAAAGCCGCTGCTCCAGCGCCGCACCGCCGCCAACCAGCAAAAAGTGGTGGAAGGCCGCGTGGACATGACCCGAACCGGTGCCGCGTATATCGTGACCGATGAATTGGACACCGACGTGTACATTGCCCAGCGGTATCTGAGCGGTGCCCTGAACGGCGACACCGTGAGCGTGCTCCTGTTCCCTGCCCAGCCGCGTTTTCGGGGCCGCGCGGAACGAAAACCGGAAGGCGAGGTGCTGAAAGTGCTGAAACGCGCCAACGAGTTTTTTATCGGCACGCTGCGAAAAAGCCGCAAGTACGCCCTCGTTCTGCCCGACAACCCGAATATGCCCGTGGACATCTACGTGCCGCTCGAAGCCTGCACCGATGCCCGCGACGGCGAGAAAGTGGTGGTTCGTATCACCGACTGGCAGGAAGGCAAAGGCCGTGTTCCGCTCGGCAAAGTGACCCAAACACTCGGCGAGGCGGGCGGGAACGACTTCGAGATGAAAAAAATCCTCATCAATGCGGGCTTTGAACTGAGCCACTCCGAAGAGGCCATGGCCGAGGCGGAAGCCATTCCGGTCACGGTCTCGCCCCAGGAGATCGAGCGCCGACGGGATTTTCGCGACGTGCTCACGTTCACCATTGACCCCGAGGATGCCAAAGACTTCGACGACGCGCTGAGTATCCGGCAGTTGGAAAACGGCAACCTCGAAGTGGGCGTTCACATTGCCGACGTGACCCACTACCTGAAACCGGGCACGCCCTTGGACGAGGAGGCCTTTCGACGCAGCACTTCGGTGTACCTCGTTGATCGAGTGAACCCCATGCTACCCGAAAAACTCTCGAACAACTTGTGCTCCCTGGTACCCTACGCCGACCGGCTGACCTTTTCAGCAGTGTTCGTTTTCGATGCCAAAAACAAGATTACCTCGCGCTGGTTTGGCAAAACGGTCATCCATTCCGCCAAACGATTCGCCTACGAAGAAGCCCAAACCATCCTGGACGGACAACCCGCCGAAGGCCTGCGGCAGTTGGAAATTTACCCGCAATTGGACTGGGCCGTGAAAACCCTCGACCGTTTGGCCAAAGTCATGCGCCGAGAGCGCGAGCGCAACGGAGCTATCGGTTTCGACACCGAGGAAGTGCGTTTCCGCCTCGACGAAAACGGCAGCCCCATTGAGGCTTATGTCAAGGAACGCAAGGACGCGCACCTGCTCATCGAAGATTTCATGCTCCTGGCCAACAAAGAAGTGGCGCTGCTCATGGAGCAAAAAGGCGAGGGGCAACAGGAGATTCCGTTCATATACCGCATACACGACTTGCCAAATATGGAAAAAGTGGCTGATTTCGCCCGCTTTGCCTATGAAATGGGCCACCCTATGAAAGTCGGCACGCCCAAACAGATCGCCGAATCGTACAACTCCCTCATGCGCGCGGCGCAAAAAGACGAGCGACTGAAAGTGCTGGAGCCGCTGGCCATCCGTACCATGGCCAAAGCGGTGTACTCGGCCAAAAACATCGGCCATTACGGCCTCGGCTTTTCGCACTACGCGCATTTTACCTCGCCCATTCGCCGCTACTCCGACGTGCTGGCGCACCGCCTGCTGGAACGCAACCTGGACGGGCGCGTGTTCCGCATGGACAAGTCCAAACTCGAGGAGCAGTGCAAGCACATCAGCAATCAGGAAAAAAAAGCCGCCGATGCCGAACGCGAGAGTATCAAGTTCAAACAAGCAGAACTGCTGCGCCGCCACCTCGGCGAAGTGTTCGAAGGCTACGTGAGCGGCATGATCGAACGGGGCTTTTTCGTGGAACTGCCCGGTTCGCTGGCCGAAGGCATGGTCGAGTTCCGCAACCTCGACGATACCTACCACTTGGAAGAAGGCAACCTGCGGGCCAAGGGCCGCCGCTCCGGTCGGGTCATCAAAATGGGCGACAGGGTGCGCGTGCGGATTCTGGCCGTGGATTTGGCCAAGCGGCAGATCGAGATGGAATTGATGGTTTGAGAGTTTCGGGTTGGGATTTTAGGGGCTACCCTTTTAGAGCGTGTTGTTGGTTTATAGATTAATGGGGCCTTTGATGGCCTCTTTCATGTAGCGGAACATCGTGCCGACGTGGGCTGCGTCCACGATACGATGATCAATGGCGGCGCTGAGGCAGAGGATGCGCCGGGGCACGATCTGGTCGCCGACGACGACGGGCTTGGACTGCACATTGCCCATATTGAGTACCATGCCTACGTTGGAGGCGGGAAAAAGGGCGGGGTAACCCACGTCGAGGCCGATGCTGCCGAGGTTGGAAAAAACAAAGGAGCCGAACTTGTCGGGCGACAGCCCAAGGCCGGGCAGGGAAACACCAACGTCAATCGTCAGCCACTTGATCAGGCCGACACACCAGCCGCGCAACGGCCACGGAATGGCGGCCACCAATTCTGTTGGGTCTGCCCCCTTTTTGTTTTTTCCTCGGCGGGCTTTGGGCACCTCTTGCGCCAAAAAATCGGCCAGTTCGACGAGGCTCAATGTTTCGGCGGCAGGCACGATGACCGCCCCCATTTGGGTGCCCCCGCGCACAAGCACGCTCACGGCCACATCCACGTGCTTGCGCGGAACAATGTTGCCCCTTCGGACATAGCAGTTCAGTTCCGGCACTTCCGTTTTGATGCCGCGCGCCAGAAACAGGATGAGGGGGTGCATCAGCGTGATACGCAAGCCCTGTTGGCGTTTTTCCAAGACAAATGCTTCGAGGTCGGTAACATCTAAGTCTACGGTGCCGAAAATCTTCGAATCCACGGGCTTGCGGTAGATGGCAGCAGCAGTTTTTCGCCAAGCATTGTTCGGCTCGAAATGGTCGTTCATTTTTCCAAAGTTAATTCTCGCCTTGTTTCGGCTATTTTACGGGCGTAAGGTGCGTGTTTTTTTCGTTTTTTATACCCCGCACCGCAAGGTGCGAAGCCGCTTTTGTCATACTGAGCGCTGTTAATCAAAATATTAGACCGAAGGCCATGCACAAAACCTCGCAGCGCGAAGTATAAAAAAAGCAGGCGGACGAACACCCAAATTGCGCCAGCGGCAAAAAAACGTACTTTTACGCCCCATTTCAATCCCCGCACTTCGGCTTCACTTTCACCAAACCGTACCGATTGTATGCGCATTCACCTTACCCTCTTCTTTTCCTTTGTTTTTACTGCCCTTTTTGGCCAAACTGCGGCGCTGCAAGGTACCGTCACCGACGTTTCCTCCGGTGAAGCCCTACCGGGCGTGACCGTTCGGGCGGGCGGGCTTGGCACCGCCACCGATGTGGTGGGCCAGTACAAAATCACGTTGCCCGCAGGCAATTACGAAGTGACCTTTACCTACACCGGCTACGAAAGCCGAACGCACGCCGTCCGGTTGGTTGACGGCCAAACAGCCACGTTGAACATGCAGCTCGGCGATGCCGACAACCTGCTCCAGCAGGCGACCGTCACTGCGGGCAAGTTTGAAAAACCCCTTGGCGAGGTCACGGTCTCGCTTGATGTGCTGCGGCCCCGCCTGATCGAGAACGTAAACTCGTCGCAGGTGGACGAATCATTAGTCAAGATTCCCGGCGTGAGCATGATGGACGGCCAAGCCAGCATTCGGGGCGGCGCGGGTTTTTCGTACGGCGCGGGCACTCGTGTCCTGCTTTTGGTGGACGATATTCCCGCCCTGCAGGCGGACGCGGGCTTCCCAAACTGGGGCGATTTTCCGGTGGAAAACATCAGCCAGATCGAGGTGCTCAAGGGGGCGGCCTCGGCGCTGTATGGCTCGTCGGCCATGAACGGTATCATCAATATCCGCACGCGATTCGCGGGCGATAAGCCCGAAACGGACGTAGCGTTGTTCAGCCAAGTTTGGGGAAACCCAAAAGACGAACGTGCCAAATGGTGGGGTGACCCCGATACCGGCTACATCACATTGCCCATTGAGACCGGTTTCAGTTTTGCCCACCGCCGTAAGGCAGGCAAATTGGACATCGTGCTCGGTTCCTACGGCCTGTATCGCGACAGTTACAACAAGGACACCTACGCGCGGTATTTCCGCTTTACCCCGAACTTACGCCTCCGGGTCACCGACCGCCTCTCCATCGGCCTGAACACCAATTTCAATGTAGGCCGCAGCGGTTCTTTTTTTACCTGGGAAAACGACACCTCCGGCATTTACAAGGCCGGAAACAACTCCACGGCGTACACGCGCGGGCGGCTGCGGTTCACCATTGACCCTACCCTGCAGTACTTTGACCGCACCGGAAATCGTCACAAACTGCTTGGCCGATACTACCACGTACACAACGATAACAGCGGCAATCAGGGCAACGACAGTCGGATGTACTACGGCGAATACCAGTTCCAACGCCCGATGGACAACATCGGCCTCGTGGCCACGGCAGGGGTGGTGGCTATCCGAACAACCGTTTCCGCCGCACTGTACGGGGGCGACTACAGCACCCAAAACTACGCTGGCTACCTGCAGTTGGACTGGAAGGCATTTGACCGGCTCAATCTGTCCGGCGGTGTGCGCTACGAGCGCAACATCTTGGAAAACCCCGAAATACGCCTGGCTACCGACACCATTCCCGCCGGCGAGACGAAGGAGGGCAAACCGGTGTTCCGCCTCGGAGCCAACTACCAGGCAGGGCGGGCCACGTTCTTCCGGGCATCGTGGGGACAGGGTTATCGGTACCCGACCATTGCTGAAAAATTCATTGACACCGGGTTTGGCATCGGTCGGGTGGCACCCAACCCCAGTTTGGTTTCCGAAACAGGCTGGACGGCGGAAGTGGGTGTGAAGCAGGGCTTTGCTCTGGGCAAATTCCAAGGATTCCTCGACCTGACGGCCTTCACGTCCGAG
This sequence comes from Saprospiraceae bacterium, assembly GCA_040080915.1. GTDB lineage: Bacteria > Bacteroidota > Bacteroidia > Chitinophagales > Saprospiraceae > M3007. Next base: position 4,423 of record JBEBHD010000017.1, on the reverse strand, counting down.
TATACCGATATGATGGAATTTGATCTGGATCGCCTTTTCCCCGTCATTGAGTTCAAGTCAAAAAACATCGGTAACACGCGCGTAACGGGTTTTGAAGCCTCCGTGATGGGCCAAGGCCAGGTCGGGCCGGGTACGCTTTTTCTGCTCACGGGCTTTACTTCTATTGACCCGATCTACCGGCTTGCCGAAGGCGAGGTCTTCGACCAAGCCAAGTATAAAACCTCCAGCGATAAAAACGTGCTCAAGTATCGTTTCCGAAACATGCTCAAGTTCGATGCGGAGTACGCTGTTTCGGCCTATTCGTTTGGCGCATCTGTGCAGTACAACAGCCACATGGAGGCTGTGGATGCGGTTTTTGACCTGTTCATTCCGGGCGTACACACCTTTCGGGAAGCCAACAACAACGGCTTCACGGTGTTGGACCTGCGTGCTTCGCGTAAGATCGGCCAGCACCTGAAAGTGAGCGCCCTCGTCGGAAACGTGCTCAACGAGGCGTACTCCCTGCGCCCGGCGCTGTTGGAAGGCCCGCGAAACTATACCCTCCGTTTGGACTGGAAAATGTAGGTAAAATGGTTCACAATCCGATCAAATACGTTTCCTTGTTAATCGTCGTGCTTAGCCTGTTGGCCCGCTGCGGTGGAGACCAGAGTCAGAACACCGGCCCGGCATCAGCGGGCGGGCCGGTGTTCCGACTCAGCACGGCCCGCCCGCCCGATACACGCGGTTCTGCGGACGATTGGTGTGCAGCGCCTTTTGACCAGCAGGTGGTCGTCAACGCCGAGCAGGTAAATACCAACCGGCGGTATTTCTTCCTCCAACCTGGCATCACATGGCTGGCTGCCGAACGGGACAATGTACGCGCCAACCTGCTCTTGCGCCCGCTTCCCGACGGAAACGTGGAGGTATTCACCGGGGCAAATTTCCCTTATTGCCTCTCCCGACCTGATTACCTGCGCCCGCTGGGCGACAACCCGGCGGTACTGCGCTACGACAACGGCACCATCATTGACTTTAACTTGGACGTACAAACGGAACAGGGCAGGCCCAAGGTGACGCTGGAGTTTCGGCCAGGGGCATTCTATGCGCTCAACGTGCTTTTTTGCCCTCTGTGAGATGCTGTGTCCGGGAGCCTACGGCGAAAATTTCAACGCAGCATGAAGCAAAATTCGCCGCTTGCAGCCCGGCGACTGAAATTTAAACACGCTCTAAAACCTCTTCGAGCCTTCGTGACACTTATTAGACTTGTTGCGACGGGCGCGTACCAGGCTACACCACCGTATTCCACCGGTGCGTATCCGCCATCGCTCCCGAGCGAATATCCTCCAAACGTTTTTTCACCCGAACAGCGAACGAATCGTCCGTCACGGGGGCGAGTTGTAGCGCATGCTCGCGTACCTGCACCAATTCGATGGGTGCGGTGACGGCAGCCGTACCCACGCCAAACGCCTCTTGCAATTTGCCCGCCCGGTGTGCCTCCACCAATTCGAGGGCGCTGATGCGACGCTCTTCGGTAGCGTAGCCCATGTCGGCAGCGAGGGTCAGGATGCTGTCGCGGGTGATGCCATCGAGGATAGAGTCGGACAAAGGCGGTGTCACGATCTTGCCGTCAAGCAGGAACATCACGTTCATGGTGCCGGATTCCTCCAGGTATAGTTCAGGAGAGCCGTCGGTCCAGATCACCTGGTCGAAGCCAGCCTCGCGGGCCAATTGGGTCGGGTACAGTGATGCCCCGTAGTTGCCCGCACACTTGGCCGCGCCCGTACCGCCTCGTGCAGCACGTATGTATCGCTCTTCCACTTTCACTTTCAGCGGTTTGGCGTAGTACGGCGGCACAGGGCCGGTGAAGATCACAAAGCGGTAGGTGTCCGACACCCGCATGCCGAACCGGGCATCAGAAGCGAACACCAAGGGCCGGATGTACAGCGCTGCCCCCGGCGAGGCCGGTGTCCAGTCGGCATCTAAGGATATCAGGGCACGCACGCAGGCATCGAAATATTCGGTAGGCATCTCCGGCATGGCCATGCGCTTGAGCGAGCGGTTGAGCCGAATGGCGTGGCGGTCTATTCGGAAAATAGCGGGACGGCCGCTGGCTTGGCGGAAGGCCTTCATGCCCTCCCAAACGATCTGGCCGTAGTGCATGGCCATCACGGACGGCGACAACGACAGGTCGGCAAAGGGCACGATCTGTGGCTGTGTCCATGCCCCGTCGCGGTAGTCGGACAGGAGCATGTGATCGGACATCGTTTCGCCAAAAACGAGGTGGTCAAAATTGGTTTCGGAGAGGCGGCTGTGCGCCGTTTTTTGAATCGAAATCGGTTGAATCGTTTTTTCCATCTTGATGTTTGCACGTTTGTAAACGCCCTGTTCGAGCGGTATTTCCTGAAAACCCATCTTCCGGTACAGCTCCACGGCCAGCCCGGAGGTGTTGGAGTTCGAGTACAAAATGATCCGGTCGGCACCCAAGGCCTCGCCCTCCCGAATGGCCGCCTCCATCAGCAACCGGCCGATGCCGCGACCGCGCCAAGGTACGTCAACCGCCATTTTTGTCAGCTCGTATTGCTTGTCTCCTGCTGGTCGGAGGGCCACTACCCCCACCACCGTTTCACCGTCCAAAGCCGAAAGGATGCTTCCTCCGCCCGACAAGATATGGCTTTCTGGATTACTCAACACATCAATATCCACTTGCTCCAACGGATAATCCACCTCGATCCAAGCGCGGTTCAGGTTGAAAAAAGCCTCGCGGTACTCCGGGGCCCAGTGTTCGATTTTGATAGCCATTGTTTTTGTGTTTGTTGTAAAAAAATCGGAGCAAAGGTGGCACCTTAGCCGCTGAAAAAACAGTTGCAGTTTTTTAAAAAACAACCAGAACAGATGATCGGCACAAACGATGATTTTTTGTACCACCAAGTAGCAGACGAACTGGCGGAAAGCGTGGCGAACGGGGTTTTCAAGACCGGCGACCGTCTGCCTTCCGTGCGCACCCTGAGCCGTGAACGGGGGGTGAGCCTGAGCACAGCGTTCAAGGCTTATTCAGCCTTGGAAAGCAAGGGCCTGATTGAAGCACGCCCCAAGTCGGGCTACTACGTGCGGTTTCGGGCACAGCGAAACGCACCCCCGCCCCGCGCCCTCCGGTACACGGCCCCGCCGGAGAGCATGTCGGTGGACGAAATGATCGCCGCCGTGTACGCCAACCTGACCGAGGCCGGGGTCGTACAACTTTCCCTCGCCGCACCGGGCTACGAGCTGTTGCCAGCGGCCAAACTGAACAAGTGCCTGCTGGAGGCTCTGCGCAGCAGCCCCACCAATTGCCTCCACTACGAACATATCGCCGGCAGCGAAGACCTGCGCCGCCAACTGGCCCGGCTGGCGTTCAACTGGGGCGGCGCTTGCACATCCGACGATGTGGTCGTCACACACGGCTGCATGGAGGCGCTGTCATTTTGCCTGCAAACCGTTACCAAGCCCGGCGACACCGTGGCCATCGAGCGGCCCACGTATTTCGGCATTTTCAGTCTGCTGAAAAACCTCGGCCTGCGCGCCCTCGAGGTGCCCACCGACCCGCACACCGGTGCCGACCTGAATTTCCTGCACGAGGCAGTGCAAAAAGGCCAAATAGCGGCGGCCTTGTTGGTGCCCAACTTCAACAACCCAATGGGCAGCCTCATGCCCGACTCGAACAAACAGGCCCTCGTGCGCATGCTGGCCGAGCGCCAAATCCCGCTCGTGGAGGACGATATCTACGGCGAAATGTACTTCGGAAAAACCCGGCCCGGCACCTGCAAAAGTTACGACACGGAGGGGTTGGTGCTGTACTGCTCCTCGCTGTCCAAGTCCCTCGCTCCGGGCTACCGCATCGGTTGGTGCCTGCCGGGGCAATTCCGCCCGCAGGTCGTGCAGCGCAAACTCACGCACTGCATCACCTCCGCCACTCCTACTCAGGCGGCCGTGGCCCGGTTTTGTGCCAACGGCCGCTTCGACATCCACCTGCGCAACCTGCGCAAGGCCCTACACACCCAATGCCTCCGCTATTTGCAGGCCGTTTCGGACTTTTTTCCGCCCGAAACCCGCGTCTCGCAGCCACAAGGGGGCTATGTGCTCTGGCTCGAACTGCCCGAAAAAGTGGATGCCTTTCACCTCTACCACCTCGCCCGGCAGCACCGGATCAGTATTGCCCCAGGGCAAATCTTCAGCACCGACGGGCGTTTTTCGCACCATATCCGGCTGGGCTTCGGTGCGCCGTATGACTCGGAAATCGAGGGCGGGCTGCGCACGCTGGGGCGATTGGTGCGGGAACTGGCGCGGTGAGGGGGCGAAGCACAAGCGGCTGTCCGCTCGGTTTTGTCATTTCGTAGAAACCTGCGAATACTCCACTCCCACCCGCCACGCCCGCCCCGGCATCGCCCGAAATGCAATGACCTGATAC